>NZ_JAOWIG010000050.1:0-14629 GCF_030332245.1 Citrobacter sp. Cy070 | reverse complement strand
GTATTTCCGGATAACCAGGCTGTTGTAGGCCTGATAAGCGCAGCGCATCAGGCAATAAGTACGGCTACCCGTGTACGAGGCTGAGTAACGGGTACGGTCGTCCGAGATCGTCCACTTCCGTCCGTCCCGTCACGCTAAATCCCATCTTCTTATAGAATCCAGATGTCTGCTTGAACACGGGTACGGCTAATCGTTCGTGCGGATTTTGTGAGGGGGTGTGCTGTATGGATATTGAGGGATGAGCGATTGGAAAGTATCAGAACCACAAAAGCAAAAAACCAGCCCGTAGGCTGGTTCTTCTAAATAGTGGTGCCCGGACTCGGAATCGAACCAAGGACACGGGGATTTTCAATCCCCTGCTCTACCGACTGAGCTATCCGGGCAACGGGGCGCATTAAACCGTATTCACGTCGGTCAGTCAATTAAATTTCGGGGAAAACCGTTCAACCGCTTAATATTGCGGCAATCTACGCATTTGTGCCTGAAGATTGAACAAAATAGGGAGGTGCCCCAGTCTCGCGCTCTCCAATAAGCATTGTGCGCTTAGGTCAGCGCCCCACCCATACGACACTGAGCAAAACGCAGGATATCTTCGGCCAGACGATGTGCTGTTTCTACATCAGCATGGCTGCGATTAACCAGCATGCGACTCAGGCAGCCCTCCAGCACCAGTTCCATCTGTTTGGCGACCATTGCCGGGTCATCAACTTCCAGCGTCGTCAGCAGCTCATGGGTGAAGTCATGTGCAGCCTTTTTCTGTTGATCGGCCAACTGATGGACAGGATGGCCTGGATCGGGGTAAAACGTGCAGGCAGCGATGAACAGGCAGCCTGGATAGCGATTATTACTCACGCATTCGGACAGCGCGTTATAGCGTGCCAGTAGTTTCTGCTCAGCGCTCAGCGTGTCATCCAGCAAAAGCTGACGCCGCCAGATATCCACCCGTTGACTGAGGTAACGCAAGGCATCGTACAGAATGGCCTCTTTATCAGGCCAGAAGCGTTGCAGTTCATCAAGTGGATAATTGACATGCTCTGCCACCATTTCCAGTGTGGTATTGGCTATCCCTTGAACCTCAAGTAATTTCAGGGCTTCTCCCAGGACATCTTCACGTTGCACGGTATTCTCCTCCGTATTTCCTGTTGCAAGTGTCGCTCACGGTTGGCGATCGCGCAAATGTGCGCTGAAGGTCGCGGCATCCATAAAACCCGTTACCCGGGCCTCCGGATGCTCTTTTCCCTCGGCATCAAAGAACAAGATAGTCGGCAAACCTAAAACCTGTAGGTGTTTCAGCAGAGCGACATCCTGGGCATTGTTTGCTGTCACATCAGCTTGCAACAGCACCGTGTTGCCTAGCGCTTGCTGAACCTGCGGATTACTGAACGTGTACTTTTCAAATTCCTTACAGGCTACACACCAGTCGGCATACAGATCCAGCATGACTGGCCTGCCTTTAGCTTGCTCCAGCGCTTGATTTAACGCATCTACCGATGCCACCGGCGTGAAGTTAAGGTGTGCCTGGGTTTGAGTATGCGGCGCGCCGAACGCCCAGTCTTGCAGTGGACGCACGCATACCAGTGCTGCGGCTAACAGGACAATCTGCACGATACGCATCCAGGCGTGCTTTGCCTGCAGGCTGGTGATGAACGCCCAGCCAAAGAACGCGACGCCTAACAGTGACCATAAGCGAATGCCCCATTCGTCGCCAATAATGCGTTCGAGTAAAAAGACGGGAAGCGCAAGGATGACGAAACCAAAAGCGGTTTTGACATGTTCCATCCATGGGCCACTTTTAGGCAGCAGGCGGTTACCAAATACGGTAATCAGCATCAGGGGTAATCCCATCCCCAGTGCGTACAGATACAGCGTGCCGCCTCCCAGCCACATGTTCCCGCTCTGAGCGATATACAGCAAAATCGCGCTTAGCGGGGCTGTGGTGCAAGGGGAACAGATGAGGCCGGAAATCGCCCCCATCGCAAAGACGCTACCAGGAGAGCCGCCTTGCTGGCGGTTACTCATCAATGTGAGACGCGTCTGCAGCGATGAAGGGAGCTGCAGCGTGAACAGGCCAAACATCGACAGAGCCAGCAGCGTAAAGACAATGGCAAGCCCAATCAATACATAGGGATGCTGTAGCGCGGCCTGAAACTGTAGCCCGGCAGCCGCAACGACCAGACCCAGCGCGGTATAGGTGAGCGCCATTCCCTGTATGTAGATAAAGGTCAGCAGCAGAGCCCGCCCGGTTGATAAGCGTTGTTTACCGCCGAGTACGATCCCGGAAATCAGTGGATACATCGGCAATACACAGGGGGTAAAGGCAATGCCAATCCCGATCAGCAATGCCCACAGTGCGGAAAAGGGGAGTTGGGCGGCTGGCTGTGATTGTTTTTCCGGGGCGACTGTATCAGGCGTTGGTGTAGGCGTCGCATCTGTACGAGCCATGACTTCACTGAGTGGAACGGTTTTGGTTTCCGGCGGATAGCAAAATCCGGCATCGGCACAGCCCTGGTAAGTAACGGTCAGCGTTGCACCAGATGCGGCCTGATTGATCGTTACCGGAACGTTCAACTGCTTACGGTAAATTTCACTTTTGCCGTAAAACTCATCTTCATGCCAGACGCCTGGCGGTAGCTTTACCTCGGCAATATCAGCCTGAGACGGTGTAATGCTTATCTGTTTGCGGTACAGGTAGTAGCCGTCTTTTACCTGCCATGAGAAGTTCAGGTCATGTTGGTTTTGCTGAAAATCAAAAATAAATGCCCGGTCGGCAGGGACAAACTGCGAGCGGCCAGGCGAATCAAATAATCCGGCAAAAGTGGATGTGCTGCATAGCAGCAGGATCAGCGTAAGGATGCGTTGAGCCATGAGCGGTAATCAAAGTCTCCGTGAGTGACGGGTAAAACCAGAAGTTCAGGGGTTTGATATGGATGATGAGACTTCAGGCAATCGAGAAGCGCTTGCTGATGCGTGACGGTAGTTTTTAAAATCATCTGGACTTCATATTCCTGCTCCAGCTTACCCTCCCAATAATAGAGAGACGTTGCACCGGGCAGCAGCGTCACGCAGGCGGCCAGTTTTTCTGCCAGTACTTTTGCAGCCAGATCCTGGGCGGTTGCTTCATCCGGGGCGGTACAGAGCACCACAACGGTATCGGGGATGGAGATATCCTGACTCTTAACATCAAGCATAAACACCTCGAAAGAACAGAGTAACCAGCAAGAGAACGGTAACTATACAACGGACGAGGGAAGGATGTTAGTTAAAGCGAGGCGGGGAGGTACTGCGGGATGCCTAAGCACCCCGCAGGTAAAACTTACAGCATGAAGCTACCCAGCAAGAAGCCGAAGCAGACAGCCAGAACCACACCCAGAGTACCCGGGATGAAGAACGGATGGTTAAAGACGAATTTACCGATACGGGTAGTACCGGTGTCATCCATCTGAACCGCCGCAACCAGAGTTGGGTAGGTAGGCAGAATGAACAGGCCAGAAACTGCAGCGAAAGACGCTACAGCGGTCAGTGGAGAAACGTTCAGTGCCAGAGCCATCGGCATCAGTGCTTTAGCCGTTGCAGCCTGAGAATACAGCAGAGCAGAAGCAAAGAAGAAGATGACAGCCAGCAGCCACGGATGACCCTGAATTACGCTACCTGCAGTATCTTTGATCCAGTCAATGTTGTGAGATACGAAGGTATCACCCAGCCATGCAACACCCAGGATACAAATACAGGCGCTCATACCGGCTTTGAAGGTGCTGGAGTTCAGGATGGAGTCAGTTTCAACGCGGCAGATGATTGTCGTCAGCGTCGCGATGCTCAACATGATGATCAGAATGGCATTGGTGGTGTTCATCAGCGGTTTAGCGACCAGGCCAAGGCTTGGGCTGTTGACGATGGCGTAAACGACAACACAAACTACGCCCAGCAGGAACAACCAAACGGAGGTTTTCGCGCCAGCTTTGATTTCAACTTGTCTTTCACCGCGCAGTTCAACCAGACCTTCTTCCAGACGCTTACGATAAATCGGGTCGTCAGACAGTTTGGAGTTGAACAGTGCGGTGACCAGGAAGGACATCACCAGAACGGCCAGCAGGGTAGACGGAATGACCACTGACAGCAGGTGAATGTAGCTGATACCATGACCTTCCATGACGGAAGACATGTAAACCACGGCCGCTGAGATAGGTGATGCGGTAATCGCAATCTGTGCAGAAACCACTGCGGTAGAGAGCGGACGGCAAGGTTTGATCCCTTGCTCCTTCGCGACTTCAGCGATAACTGGCAGCGTTGCCAGAGAGATGTTGCCGGTACCGGCAAAGATAGTCAGGAAATAGGTCACGATCGGTGCAAGGATTGTGATGTATTTCGGGTTCTTACGCAGCAGTTTTTCAGTTTGATGGACCAGATAGTCCAGACCACCGGCAATCTGCATGGCGGAGATAGCAGCGATAACCGCCATGATAATGGAAATAACATCGAACGGAATATTACCCGGTTTTACGCCAATAGCGGCGAGAACCAGAACACCCAGCCCACCTGCAAATCCAATACCGATACCCCCAAGTCTGGCACCCAAAAAGATTGCCAGCAAAACGATGATAAGTTCTAAAACTATCATATTAGCCTTCCTTGTTGTTTAACAAGTTGATATTAAATTGTTGTTTTTAAGTAACTTGGTGCAAGAAAAAAGGCACGTCATCATGACGTGCCCTCTCTGGTACTACCCTACACGATTACTGTTCGCTTTCATCAGTATAACGTTTTGCTTTATAAGCCGGGTGCATCAGGTTCTGTGCAGAGAAGATATCGTCCAGTTCTGCCTCGGTCAACAGACCGCGCTCCAGGACAACTTCACGCACGCTCTTACCGGTTTCGGCACAAATTTTACCGACGATATCGCCGTTGTGGTGACCGATGAACGGGTTGAGGTAGGTGACGATACCGATGGAGTTATAAACGAATGCTTCACACACTTCTTTGTTAGCAGTGATGCCGCTAACGCATTTTTCCAGCAGGTTGTAGCAAGCATTGCTCAGAATGTGGATAGATTCGAACATTGCCTGGCCGATAACAGGTTCCATTACGTTCAGCTGCAGCTGACCTGCTTCAGATGCCATGGTAACAGTGACGTCGTTACCGATGACTTTAAAGCACACCTGGTTTACAACTTCTGGAACAACCGGGTTCACTTTTGCTGGCATGATGGAAGAGCCCGCCTGCAGTTCCGGCAGGTTGATCTCATTCAGGCCGGCACGTGGGCCAGAGGAGAGCAAACGCAGGTCGTTACAGATTTTGGACATTTTCACAGCCAGACGTTTCAGTGCACCGTGCACCATAACGTATGCGCCACAGTCGGAGGTGGCTTCAATCAGGTCTTCTGCAGGAACGCAGGCGAAACCGGTCACTTCAGCCAGTTTTTGCACTGCCAGCGGAGAGTACTCTTTCGGTGTGTTCAGACCCGTACCGATTGCAGTTGCGCCGAGGTTAACCTCCAACAGCAGCTCAGCGGTACGGCCAATGTTTTTCACTTCTTCTTTCAACAGTACGCTGAAAGCACGGAATTCCTGACCGAGGGTCATCGGTACAGCATCCTGCAGTTGGGTACGACCCATTTTCAGGATGTCCTGGAATTCAACAGCTTTTTGCTCGAAGCCTTCACGCAGCTGGTTCAGAGCATCAATCAGTTTGATGATGGATGCGTAAACAGCGATACGGAAACCGGTCGGGTAAGCGTCGTTGGTAGACTGACATTTGTTGACGTGGTCGTTCGGGTTCAGGTACTGATATTCACCTTTCTGGTGACCCATCAGTTCCAGACCGATATTGGCCAGCACTTCGTTGGTGTTCATGTTGACGGAGGTACCCGCACCACCCTGGTAAACATCTACCGGGAACTGATCCATGCATTTTCCGTTATTCAGGACTTCATCACACGCCGCGATGATGGCATTTGCCACGCTCTTAGGAATAGTTTGCAGCTCTTTGTTGGCCAGTGCCGCTGCCTTTTTAACCATTACCATGCCGCGAACAAATTCAGGAATGTCACTGATTTTGTTGTTGCTAATGTAGAAGTTTTCAATCGCTCTCAGAGTGTGGACACCATAGTAAGCGTCCGCTGGAACTTCCCTGGTACCCAACAAGTCTTCTTCGATACGAATGTTGTTTAACATGTGAACCTTCTTTTTCAAGCTGCCAATGATTTGACTAAACACACAGGATATATGTGATTTCGATTGTTTCTCGACCGACGATTATCCCCTGCATCGGTCTGATACCCGAGATCATATGCTGGTTCAGGATTTCTACCGTAATCTGGATCACTTAAAGCGTGGAATTTACCCCTTATTTATTATTCTGTGAAATAGATCACCCCTTTAGGATTAACACCAAATATTAGTGTACAAGCAGCTTGAAATTTTGCTAATCACCCCAATATTAGAGTGATGCAAGTCACACAATTTTCGAGCAGTTGTTGGTGAAAACGACTGTTTTCAACAGGAGAGCCCTTTGCGCTGGATACCATTACTTGCCATTTTTCTCTACGTTTACATAGAGATATCTATTTTTATCCAGGTTGCCCATGTGCTGGGTGTCCTGATGACCCTGATTTTGGTTATTTTTACCTCGGTTATCGGTATGTCTCTGGTTCGTAACCAGGGGTTTAAGAACTTTTTACTGATGCAACAGAAAATGGCGGCAGGTGAAAGTCCGGCTGCAGAAATGATCAAAAGCGTATCGCTGATTATCGCTGGCCTGCTGTTGGTGCTACCTGGTTTTTTCACCGATTTCCTCGGTCTTCTTCTTTTATTACCCCCGGTGCAAAAACATCTGACGATGAAACTGCTGCCACATTTGCGTTTTTCGCGTATGCCAGGCGGTGGTTTTAGCGCCGGAACCGGTGGCGGTGAGACTTTTGATGGTGAATTTCAGCGCAAGGACGATGAGCGCAACCGTCTTGATCATAAAGACGACGATCGTCGCGACTGACCCTGCAGGCCCGGTAAGTGCTACCGGGCTTTCTTATTGCTTATTTGGCCTCAGCCATTTTCCGGCTCGGTAAAAACAGCCACAGCCCTGCCAGCATAATCAGCGCATACAGGCTCTTCCAGCCTACCATCGCCAACAGCAGCAGACACAGCAGACCGCCAATAACCGCCAGCGCGCGGTATTGTCCTTTCAGTAATCGACATCCCGCCAGCATGCACAGCAGATAAATCATAATAAAGATGCCGTTAGCGTAGATGATTAACGCGTCGAGATTGATTTGCAGCATATAGATGCACAATGTACTGACGACGCAGCAGCCCAATACGGCGTTTAGCGCATTGCCCGGAAGATGGCGAGGGGATAGACGAGCCAGACAGCTCTCAGGTTTATATTGTGCTTGCGACCACACCAGACGGGCGAAACTTTGGATATAAATGTTCAGGCTGGCAAAGCAGGCCAGATAACCAATGATGCAGGCAACCCACAGGGCGTGAACGCCAAACAGTTGAACGACGATTTCAGGCAGCGATGCCGCCGCCGCCATCTGCTCTCCGTACGCACCAAAATGAAGTACAACGACGGTACATGCCCAGTACACGGAACCGGCCAGTAGCAGACCTATCATCAGCGCGCGTGGGAAATCCCGCTCCGGATTTTTGAATTCAGAGGCCAGGTGTGCGAACGCTTCAAGGCCAACAAAGCACCAGAACATCACCGACAGCGCGGCAAAAAGCCCGGGAAACTCAATTTTGTCGATGGCAGGAAAGGGGATCTCACTCGGTTTCAACTCGCCAGCCCACCAGATGGCGACAATCAGCGCGACGATCAGTCCGGCAATCACCGTTTGCAGGTTTGCGCTGGAGCTGGCACCCCGCGAACCGATGTACCAGACCAATACCAGCGTGCCGAGCTCTGCTAACAGAAGCTGCCAACCATGCCAGCCAAACATTGCCTGGCCGAATCCGGCGGCAATGTGCAACGCCGCAGGTAACCCCACTGGAATTACCGATAAAAAAAGCCACCCGGTAACGCGCTCAAGCCGTGAGCCAAAGGCCATGCCGACAAAATGCGCCACGCCGCCTGCGCTGGGAAAATGGCGACCGAGTACGGCAAAGACAATCGCCACCGGAAAGACTAAAACGATCAGCACCGGCCATGCCCACAGGCTGTTGTTGCCAGCAACCAGCGCGGCAAGTGCGGGGACGGCGAAAACGCCTGTACCTAACAATGATGTCGACAACAGGCCAACGCCTTGAGCCAGTCCCAGCTCTTGTTTTAATCCGCTCATAAGTTGTTATCCGGTTATGCCCATGTACCGGGCTACAGCGCAGATTTTCGATGGTATCACAATCGGATTTGCTTATGACGACGTAGCTGAAATCGTTATGAAATGTGAGGCGTGTCGGTGTTTTGACGGGATTTTCTGCTGATAAAAATTTTTTTTCGCTTGCCCCCTTGAAGGCACAAAAGCCCATCCCCATCTCTCTGGTCACTAGCCGGGATACCGTTTACGGGCCGGCGTCACCCATAACTGATAAAGACTTTCTCAAAGGAGAGCTATCAATGAGTATTCGTCCGTTACATGATCGTGTGATCGTCAAACGTAAAGAAGTTGAATCCAAATCTGCTGGTGGCATCGTACTGACCGGTTCCGCTGCAGGTAAATCAACTCGTGGCGAAATCATCGCTGTCGGTAAGGGTCGCATCCTGGACAACGGTTCTGTACAGCCGCTGGACGTGAAAGTCGGCGATATCGTCATTTTCAACGATGGCTACGGTGTTAAATCTGAGAAGATCGACAATGAAGAAGTGTTGATCATGTCCGAAAGCGACATCCTGGCAATCGTTGAAGCCTAATCCGCGAACGACACTGAACATACGAATTTAAGGGAAAGAGAAAATGGCAGCTAAAGACGTAAAATTCGGTAACGACGCTCGTGTGAAAATGCTGCGCGGCGTGAATGTACTGGCAGATGCAGTGAAAGTTACCCTCGGTCCAAAAGGCCGTAACGTAGTTCTGGATAAATCTTTCGGTGCACCGACCATCACTAAAGATGGTGTTTCCGTAGCACGTGAAATCGAACTGGAAGACAAGTTCGAAAACATGGGTGCGCAGATGGTGAAAGAAGTTGCCTCTAAAGCGAACGACGCTGCAGGCGACGGTACCACCACCGCAACCGTACTGGCTCAGTCCATCATCACTGAAGGCCTGAAAGCTGTTGCTGCGGGCATGAACCCGATGGATCTGAAACGTGGTATCGACAAAGCTGTCGCTGCTGCCGTTGAAGAACTGAAAGCACTGTCCGTACCGTGCTCCGACTCTAAAGCTATTGCTCAGGTTGGTACCATCTCCGCTAACTCCGACGAAACTGTAGGTAAACTGATCGCTGAAGCGATGGACAAAGTCGGTAAAGAAGGCGTGATCACCGTTGAAGATGGTACCGGTCTGCAGGACGAACTGGACGTAGTTGAAGGTATGCAGTTCGACCGTGGCTACCTGTCTCCTTACTTCATCAATAAGCCGGAAACTGGCGCAGTAGAACTGGAAAGCCCGTTCATCCTGCTGGCTGATAAGAAAATCTCCAACATCCGCGAAATGCTGCCGGTTCTGGAAGCCGTTGCGAAAGCAGGCAAACCGCTGCTGATCATCGCTGAAGATGTTGAAGGCGAGGCGCTGGCAACTCTGGTTGTTAACACCATGCGCGGTATCGTGAAAGTGGCTGCGGTTAAAGCACCTGGTTTCGGCGACCGTCGTAAAGCGATGCTGCAGGATATCGCTACCCTGACCGGTGGTACCGTTATCTCTGAAGAGATCGGTATGGAGCTGGAAAAAGCAACTCTGGAAGATCTGGGTCAGGCTAAACGCGTTGTTATCAACAAAGACACCACCACCATCATCGATGGCGTGGGTGACGAAGCTGCAATCCAGGGTCGCGTGACTCAGATTCGTCAGCAGATCGAAGAAGCAACTTCAGACTACGACCGTGAAAAATTGCAGGAGCGCGTAGCGAAACTGGCAGGCGGCGTTGCAGTTATCAAAGTAGGTGCTGCGACTGAAGTTGAAATGAAAGAGAAGAAAGCTCGCGTTGAAGATGCCCTGCACGCGACCCGTGCTGCGGTAGAAGAAGGCGTGGTTGCTGGTGGTGGTGTTGCGCTGATCCGTGTAGCAAGCAAAATTGCCGGCCTGAAAGGCCAGAACGAAGACCAGAACGTGGGTATCAAAGTTGCGCTGCGCGCAATGGAATCCCCGCTGCGTCAAATCGTGCTGAACTGCGGCGAAGAGCCGTCTGTAGTGGCTAACACCGTGAAAGCGGGTGACGGTAACTACGGTTACAACGCTGCAACTGAAGAATACGGCAACATGATCGACATGGGTATCCTGGATCCAACCAAAGTAACTCGTTCTGCTCTGCAGTACGCGGCTTCTGTTGCGGGTCTGATGATCACCACCGAGTGCATGGTTACCGACCTGCCGAAAGGCGATGCGCCTGACTTAGGTGCTGCCGGTATGGGCGGCATGGGTGGAATGGGCGGCATGATGTAATTGCCCACACCCTGCATCCTTCAGGCTGCAGATGCGTTGGCTGCGTTTGCTAACCCCAGTCACTTACTTGAGTAAGCTCCTGGGGATTAACAAACTGACCGCCTTCCTGCAACCAGAATGATTTGGGTGCTCATCTCCCAGAATTGAGAAACCCCCGGGCAGAAATGTCCGGGGGTTTTTCTTTTGGTCATCTTTTTAGTATATGATTCAGCTACGGACATAACGTCCAACTAATTGATTATGGGGAATGACATGCACGTGAAATATTTAGCAGGGATCGTTGGTGCCGCGCTACTGATGGCGGGTTGTAGCTCCAGCAACGAACTGAGTTCAGCCGGGCAAAGCGTACGCTTTGTCGAAGACAAGCCTGGCGCAGAGTGCCAACTGATAGGCACGGCAACCGGTAAGCAAAGCAACTGGCTTTCTGGCCAGCACGGCGAAGAGGGCGGCTCAATGCGTGGCGCAGCAAACGATCTGCGTAACCAGGCTGCGGCAATGGGCGGTAACGTGATTTATGGCGTCAGCAGCCCATCGCAGGGAATGCTCTCCAGCTTTGTTCCTACCGCCAGTGAGATGATTGGGCAGGTTTATAAGTGCCCTAACTGATTACACTTCATCCTTCAACCAGCCTCTTTGTTGGCTGCGCTGTGAAACCCCAGTCACATAGTTATCTATGCTCCTGGGGATTTTCTTCGCTTGCCGCCGCGATGCAGATTGAATTATTTTGTGTAATAAAGTGGCCTGGACAGGCTCATGCAATCGTAGGCCTGATAAGCGCAGCGCCATCAGGCATTCTGAGTCTTATGCGCAGACTGAACGCGTAAATGATGCAGCGCGCGCAGGCACTGATCCTGATTGAGCTTTTGCGTCTTATCACCCGTCAACGTTCTGACAAACACCTGGCACGGTACACCGGCAAGTTTTTTCAGCCGTGGGCTGAAATCGAGCAGACGGCGAGTAATGGCTTCGGCCTCTTTGCTGCCGGAAAGAGCGCGAGTTTTTACTACCGAACCACAGTACTGGGCTTTTCCTTTATCATCCGTATAGCGGTAAATAATCGCCAGATAATGATTAAACAGGTTATGTTTCCATTCGGGTTGTGTATAAAAATCGTATTCCAGATTGTCGTTTTGCTGGCAATCCACATCGTACAGCGGCAGAAAATCCAGCAGCGATGTAATTCGTAGCGCTAAATCCCGCATGCCAGCATTATTTATTGCATGAATAATTGCATGCGCCAACACCTGAATCTGTAATTCATTAATCAGTAATTCATCTGTTTTCCCGTCATGCAGCGTCAGAGAAAATGCTAAGTTCTCCCCTTTATCATCCACTAACGTCAGTGAATTTATGCGACGGTTAATATCCGCATTCTTTAACTCATCCTCCTGAATTAAAGGAATATTTTCGTGCATCTTTTTGCTGGCTTTCTCGCATTCTTTCTCATATTGCACACGCTCGTCTTCGCTTAGTTGATGTTTGGCGTATAGCTTGCTTTCCAGAGCAATAAACAAGTCTCTTAGCCCAAGCGGAGAAAGAAAAAACAGCGACTCTTTATTTCTTGGTTCTTTTATCTTTAATGCCAAAGCAATAAATTCATTCTTCTGACGAATAACGCCGGTATTAATACCTTTAATACTGATAGCCATCAAAGGTTCTCCTTAACCATATATTTATTGATGTTCTGCATTTGAAACTATTGATAAAATTTACGAATGAATGATTTTACAGCGCCAATTAAAATAGCACAGATTAAAAGTGTGGCTCCACTTGTTGGAATTTAAATGATAAGTAATCGTGTCGAGTGTCCGAAATCGGACACTCAATAATGACTATTGTTGGCGTAACTGCAAATCCAACGGCGTTTTACTTGGCTCACCGCCAATTTCGCGCGCCAGTTTTGGGACCATATAGCCTGAAATCAGCGTCAGCAGCTCTCGCATGATTTTCCGTGCCTCATCGTCACTCACCATAAAGTGAGCGGCTCCCTGCACTTTATCCAGTACATGCAGGTAATAGGGCATTACGCCCGCATCAAACAGTGCATTGCTCAGGTTTGCCAGCGTTTGTGCGTTGTCGTTCACGCCACGCAGCAGGACGCTTTGGTTAAGCAATGTGACACCCACTTTACGCAAGCTGGCCATTGCCTGACGAAATGTCTCATCAATTTCGTTCGCGTGATTAATGTGATTGACCAGCAGAATCTGCAGGGAAGAGTGTGCAAAACGCTCGACCAGTCCTTCAGTAATACGCGCCGGGATAACAATCGGCAAACGGCTGTGAATTCGCAGACGCTTAATATGCGGGATGGTTTCCAGTTGCGTGAGCAACCAGTCCAGTTCATGGTCTTTGGCCATTAACGGATCGCCACCGGAGAAGATAATCTCATCCAGCTCAGGATGTGCGCTAATGTAGTCCAGGGCGACCTGCCAGTTGCGCTTATTGCCCTGGTTTTCAGCATACGGGAAGTGTCGGCGGAAGCAATAGCGACAATTTACCGCACAACCGCCTTTAACCAACAGCAGCGCCCGGTTGCGATATTTATGCAGCAGACCGGGAACCACGCTGTGCTGTTCTTCCAGTGGATCGGTCGAGTAGCCTGGTGCGGAAACGAACTCTTCCTGAGAAGTAAGTACCTGACGCAAAAGCGGATCGTCTGGATTGCCTTTTTCCATGCGGGCAATAAACGCACGCGGAACGCGCAGGGCGAAAAGCCGTCTCGCATCGCGTCCGGCCAACAGTTTTTCATCTGCGTCTATATTCAAAAGATGCAGAAGTTCATCAGGATCGGTCACAACATCGGCAAGTTGCGATAACCAATCTTCTCTGGATGGGGTATTTAGGGTTACAATATGCGCCATTTTGTGGCTTAGCTACCAGTTAACAATTTTCAGAGGGCCTTATGGCAACGTACTATAGCAACGATTTTCGTGCTGGTCTTAAAATCATGTTGGACGGCGAACCTTATGCGGTTGAAGCCAGCGAATTCGTTAAACCAGGTAAAGGCCAGGCATTTGCGCGCGTTAAGCTGCGTCGCCTGCTGACCGGTACTCGCGTAGAGAAAACCTTCAAGTCTACCGACTCCGCTGAAGGCGCAGACGTAGCTGACATGAACCTGACTTTCCTGTATAGCGACGGTGAGTTCTGGCACTTTATGAATAACACCACTTTCGAACAGCTGGCTGCTGACGAGAAAGCGGTAGGCGATAACGCTAAATGGCTGCTGGACCAGGCTGAATGCATCGTGACCCTGTGGAACGGTCAGCCGATCTCCGTAACTCCGCCGAACTTCGTTGAGCTGGAAGTTGTTGAAACCGACCCAGGTCTGAAAGGCGATACCGCTGGTACTGGCGGCAAACCGGCTACCCTGTCTACCGGCGCAGTCGTTAAAGTTCCGCTGTTCGTACAGATCGGCGAAGTGATCAAAGTGGATACCCGCTCCGGCGAATACGTTTCTCGCGTAAAATAAGTCTTCCATTTGATCTTATGGCGCAGATTGCTGCGCCATACTTTTCCAGGGCAGGAATGATGAAACGTCTTCTCGGTCTTGTAATGCTTATCCTTTTCACCAGCACCCTCCTGGCGGGCTGTAATACGGCGCGCGGCTTCGGTGAAGATATCAAACATCTCGGTAATTCAATTTCTCACGCTGCCAGCTAGTCCCCTCATGTTGTCTTAAAAACGGTCGTTTATCCGTCACCCCCCCGGATCTTGTCTATTATTAAGTAGCTATACACAAACAATATTGGCTAAAAAAGGGGTGATGCTGCCAACTTACTGATTTAGTGTATGATGGTGTTTTTGAGGTGCTCCAGTGGCTTCTGTTTCTATCAGCTGTCCCTCCTGTTCAGCTACTGACGGGGTGGTGCGTAACGGCAAAAGCACCGCCGGACATCAGCGCTATCTCTGCTCTCACTGCCGTAAAACATGGCAACTGCAGTTCACTTACACCGCTTCTCAACCCGGTACGCACCAGAAAATCATTGATATGGCCANGAATGGCGTTGGATGCCGGGCAACTGCCCGCATTATGGGCGTTGGCCTCAACACGATTTTACGTCACTTAAAAAACTCAGGCCGCAGTCGGTAACCTCGCGCATA
>NZ_JAOWIG010000049.1:0-9251 GCF_030332245.1 Citrobacter sp. Cy070 | reverse complement strand
GGCTTTGTTGAATAAATCAGATTTCGGGTAAGTCTCCCCCGTAGCGGGTTGTGTTTTCAGGCAATACGCACGCTTTCAGGCATACCTGCTTTCGTCATTTTGTTCAGCGCTCGTACCAGGGCCATAGCCTCCGCAACCTGACCATCGTAGTCACGCAGCGTCAGTGAACCCCCGAACAGCTGTTTTACCCGGTACATCGCCGTTTCCGCTATCGAGCGACGGTTGTAATCTGTTGTCCATTTCCACCGCGCATTACTCCCGGTCATTCGCTGATTAGCCACTGCACGGTTACGGTCTGCATATTCACCGGGCCAGTAACCCGCACCTTTTCGGGGAGGGATAAGCGCGCTGATTTTCTTACGCCGCAGTTCATCGTGACATAGCCGGGTATCGTAAGCGCCATCGGCGGCGGCTGACCTGATTTTCCGGTGGGTTTGCCGGATTAACCCGGGGAAGGCCTCTGAGTCCGTAACGTTGTTCAGCGACAGGTCAGCGCAGATGATTTCATGTGTTTTACTGTCAACGGCGAGATGCAGCTTACGCCAGATACGGCGGCGTTCCTGGCCATGCTTTTTGACTTTCCACTCGCCTTCACCGAAGACCTTCAGCCCGGTGGAATCAATTACCAGGTGTGCGATTTCACCCCGGGTGGGCGTTTTGAAACTGACATTAACCGACTTTGCCCGCCTGCTGACACAGCTGTAATCCGGGCAGCGTAGCGGAACGTTCATCAGAGAAAAAATGGAATCAATAAAGCCCTGCGCAGCCCGCAGGGTCAGCCTGAATACGCGTTTAATGACCAGCACAGTAGTGATGGCAAGGTCAGAATAGCGCTGAGGTCTGCCTCGTGAAGAAGGTGTTGCTGACTCATACCAGGCCTGAATAGCTTCATCATCCAGCCAGAAAGTTATGGAGCCACGGTTGATGAGGGCTTTATTGTAGGTGGGCCAGTTGGTGATTTTGAACTTTTGCTTTGCCACGGAACGGTCTGCGTTGTCGGGAAGATACGTGATCTGATCCTTCAACTCAGCAAAAGTTCGATTTATTCAACAAAGCCCCTCATCTGTGGATAGAGTATGACGAATACATAATAGATTACCGCCTCCGCATGTGGGCAAGGAAAACCGAAGATAATGTTAGTCTAGTGCCTCATGGCATCTTTATCGAAGATAAAAGTCAGGCAATTTACACTGCTCAAAGAATTGCAAATAAAGCCATGATATCAGACTCGATAATTGATTTTATGACAGATGGGTTATGGACTAAGATTCTCCTAGAAATCCCTGGTAAAAAAAGAATTACATAAAGCAGGAGGATTAAGTTTGTTCATAAAGTTTTTCTTCACTGACACTCAAAGCAAAGATGTCTTTTTCCAAGCACCAATCTTAGAAAATATTTGCTTTTCTACTGACTCAAGTTGGTTCATTAAAAGATGATAGTCAGGAGTCTCAGCTCCAATGTTCCCTTCCCACTTTAGAATCAATTCACTTACCTTCCCTTTTAATGTTGCAAGGAGAACAAGCTGTTTCTTCGCGAATACAATCTCTTCCTGATGTATGTTTTTCTTTGCCATTGTAGTGTAGGTTCCATATCCATGTTGATTTATGTTAAGGATTACATTTTATTAACAATATTTTTATTGATTGTAAACACAAATCTCAATGGAATAGCATGAATTAAAGTCATCACGACCATTTTACCTAGTAGTATCAGCATGATAGTAAGTGAAATCAGATTATAAAAAGCAGATAGTCATATCGAACAAAAAGATAATTGAAATAAAACAAAAAACCATCACTGTTAAGTGATGGTTAATGATTTCAATATGGAATTATTTAGTAATCAAACAAAATAACCAGGATTATTAATCAGATCACTTTGTTGAGTACTATGTGCCATTTCAACAAATTCAGACACGCTTGTAATTTCATTGAGTGTGGTGATTGCGAATAATCGAAAAGAAAACTCTTTATTACCTTTTCTTGGGTAGATGTTCAGGAAAAAATTCAACTTTTGACCAACCGGACACATACTTGAAACCGCAGCATAAGATTGTGTCTGTCTGAGGTACTGAGTGAGGAATTGAGCAAGATCAACACCCTCATCAGACGTTAACGACCTGGATGTCTGAACCTTTAATAACCTTACAAGGTTATCTATGGCGGTCTGAATAGGAAGAAGTTCTATCTGAGGAACCTTCAAAAAATCAGCTATGATAATACCAAGTAACTGGCTCTGATCGTTCATGAAATTATGGATATAAAGAAAGTGTGAGTCACCGAATCTTTCAGCAGAATCATACTTAAAATTCCATTCATTCAATACTGCACTGTACTTCATTTTATTCATGGTTAGCTCCTCTTTATATAAAAAAAGATTAACGCAACATTCATCGGTGACGAAATTCTAAGACCCGTTAATTTCGCCCCCTATTGGGGTCATAAAAAATTGTCACGCTACGGCCTGTCTGGCAGAATCCCCTGAAACCGATTTGCGATAAGTAACCCTGATGAAAAACCTCATTAATGATGTTGCGACTGAAGCACGGGCATTACTGAACGGTATCCTCGCTGACTGTGATACCGATGACACAACGGGCACATGCCTATTTGCCAGTCTGCTATTAGCTCGTCTGGCACATAGCAAAGGGTTATCAGCTGTGATTAGAGGTGGCGATGGGAAATCTGACGGCGGGTTATTCACTATGTATGGCGGGTTCGGTCATTACTGGTGTGAGATCTCCAACAACGATGAATTCCATATTGTTGATATATCGGCAGATCAATTTGGCTTCGAAGGAGTTATCGTTAAGAACATCAAAGAGGTAGAAGGCTGGCCACGTTACATCCCTGGAAACCAGGATGTCGTAAATGCTGGAGTTGAGGAGCTCTTCAACCACGGATACTAAATGGTCGAGTCTAAGTGCGATTTATACACCTCAAAACGCCCCCATTCTCGATTCAAGAATTATTGATTTACAAGTAATATCAGAAATATTTAGTTCACTCTAAGGCAAGTGAATGAAGAAGAAATTACCGTCATGGTCACCAGCTGAAGATCTGAAGCTTATAAAAGGGCTTAAGGATGGTTACTCATTTGCAGCGCTTACGTCCATTCTTGGATACAATGAAAGGATAATCCAGTTAAGATGTATCGAGTTGGATTTATACCTTCTCATAAGAGAAAATCTCTCCGAGCCTAACGAAATTACCCTCAAGCCTAACTCTTCAATCAGAGTGCCACCGGCTGAACCAGCTTCAGGTATAACTCTTAAAACCCTGCTAGATAATGGATGGGTAGCACACTGCATAAATGGTGAAAATGTTCTGTACTCTCCAGAATGGTGGCGAACAAGAAACACAAGCCTGTTAGTACCCGAAGATGAGGATACTGATCAGCTACATAAGAAAACATCTTCACACCTCATTACCGGTAAACCGTGGACTCCTGACGATACTCGGGTCTTACTTAAGGCGATACAACATGGTATCAGTAAAACGGCACTTGCCGAGCTTACCTTAAGAAGCCATCAATCCACTCTTCAGCAACTTATAGAGCTTGGAATGATTACCGTGGGCGCTGAAGACGATTCATCTAGTACGGTTATATGGTTAAATAAAAAAATAAGTTCTGCGAAATTATCAAAAAAACGTTTTCTTGATGTCCTGCCACTAATCGAATTCGGCTGGCACATTGATGGATTCGACCTTACCGCCCCAGATTGGTGGAGCAAGCATATAGTGCTTAATGAAATTATCTATGAAACCGTACCAGATAAAACCATTTCAAATTACCCGGCCAGAACTGACATTGATTGTGATAGTGAAAAACCACAACAAATTAAGGAAAGATCAGTGCCTGAACGGAACCAAAGAGAACCACAAAAACCAGCCAAATGGGTATGTGGAAACTATAAGTTTTTAATTACACTTCTATCTGAGCATCGTTCAATAGAAGTGATTGCCAAGAAAATGAATAGGACAGATGGCGCGATTAGGTCACGTCTACAGCATATCGGTATAACGCGTTACGAGAAACCAACAAAACCTGGTGAAAAAGGAAGTGTCATTAAAGCTACATCAATTTCTACAGATATCTTCAGAAACCAGCCATTTTTTGTGAAGAGATTACTCATAGATGCCGGATGGTCTGAAAAAAACAATGAATTGCATTGCCCGGTCTGGTGGAGCAATTATCCACACAACGTTTAACGGGCTTAGTCACGAACTCTACCCTGGAGAACTATATGTTTGATTATTTTAACAGACCATTTGACACTTTCGACTGGGCGCTGATTATAGGATGCGGAATCCTTTTTGTCGGGCACTTTATCTGGAAAATCTTCTTCAGCGATGAAGGCCGTAGGAAAATTGATAATGAAGCGCCGCCTCCAATCATGACTCAGAAAGTAGATGATGAAACGGATGGTAAATAAGCACACAAAAATAAAACGCCCTTAAGGGCGTTTTATTTTATTTCGACAGATATTTAATATTAGACTCTATCAAATAAGTAAGCCTACGGCCATTTCTAACCGTCAGCAGTATAATCACCACAAAAATTACGGCAAGTATAAAAAATATTAGAGCAGTACTTTTTATAATATATTTAATATAATTGGATTTAAGATCATTTCCCGACTTCCAAGCAGAAAGAGGATTTGAAGCAAGCGCACCAGACTTGTAACCAATGTCATAAATATGGTAATCAATAGCTTTATAAAGTTGTGAATCAAACAGTGTGTTTTTGTCTTTGACACTATCCTCTTTATATTCAGGCATTAACAAAACCAAGTTTCCAAGATGATTTTTATAATTGCTATCAGATACTTTTTCAGCAGTAATTATTACACCTCTGAGTAACAGGCCATCGATATCTCCCAGTTTTTTTGCAGTAGCTGGTTTAGGATCTGCAAGTGCTTTTTCAACTGACTTTCTTAGTAAACTCCCTCTGTCTCCATAGATTTCATACAAAGAGTCCAAGTCTCCAGTTTTCATAGCAGTACTTATTTTGTCGGTATTGTATTTATAATTATGAGGCTCATCACCAAATGCAGCAATAAATAAATTAAACCCTACAAACAATACTATGCAACTTGTCATTATCTCAAGTTGTAAACCATTCCCATTAATAATTGCCCCTAGTATTACAATCAATATACATACACCCACACCAACTCTTCCATATATGGAAATAAATGATCCAATCGTATCAAAAGCATTTTCAGGAACTAACTCATTGGAGCGTAGAATGTTGAATATATCGTCAGAAACCTGTTTGACTTGCTCATCTACTGTGATCTTGACCCGCCATCTCCGGACAGCTTTTGTATCTTAAGTTAACGATGTCCGCTGCCGCCGATATTCCCTCGGGGAGTGATATCCCAGCGCGCTGTGCGGGTGGTTTTCATTGTAATGTGTGAACGCTGCTGCAAGGTTTCGCAGGGCTGTTCTCACATCTGGTTTTGGCATGAACGCGATATAGTCTTCCTTCATCGTCTTCACGAATCGTTCGGCCATGCCATTGCTCTGCGGGCTGCTCACCGCTGTTGTACACGGCTCCAGATTCAGCTCTCTGGCGAACCTCCGCGTTTCATGCGCGGTATATGCTGAACCGTTATCCGTCAGCCATTGAACCGGTGTGGTCGGCAGCCCGTCGCCGAAGCGCTTTTCCACCGACCTCAGCATCACATCCTGCACCGTCGAACTGTCGTAGCCTCCTGTGCTCGCTGCCCAGTCTATGGCTTCTCTGTCGCAGCAGTCCAGCGCGAACGTGACCCGCAGCTTCTCACCGTTGTCGCAGCCGAACTCGAAGCCATCTGAACACCAGCGCATATCGCTTTCTGCCACCGCGATTTTGCCCTTATGTTCACGCTTCGACCGCTCTGGTTTGTCATGCAGTAACAGCAGATTATGCTCACTCATAAGCCGGTAAAGCCGTTTGGCGTTCACGGGGGGCAGTCCCTCTGTACGGCGTTGCGTACGCAGGATGCCCCACACACGGCGATAGCCGTAACTGGGCATATCGCTGATGATATCGAGGATCTCTGACAGTATTTCAGCGTCTGCTTCGTCATCACGCCGGTTACAGCGCCTGTCCTGCCAGTCGGCAGAACGGTTAATTCGCAGTGACAGCTGCGCACGCGACACGCCCATGGTGCGGCTGACCAGGGCTATTCCCCGTCCTTTGGCAACAAGGGCGCGTGCGCTATCCATTTTCGCGACTGAGCGTACTCCACGGCTTCTTTCAGGATCTCAACTTCCATCGTCTTCTTGCCCAGCAGGCGCTGAAGCTCCCGGACCTGCTTCAGAGCAGCAGTAAGCTCAGAAGCTGGAACAACTTCTTCTCCGGCCGCAACGGCGGTGAGGCTGCCTTCCTGATATTGCTTCTTCCACTTAAACAGCAGGCTGGGCTGGATGCCATGCAGGCGGGCGACATGGGAGACATTCATGCCCGGCTCCATCGTCTGCTGGATAATGGCGATCTTCTCCTGAGGAGTTTTACGTTTACGGACTTCTTGCCCTAACAGGATCCCGGTCATCTCAAAATTGGCGTTAGTGTTAGACATATATTCAAGCCTATCTCTTATCTGGAGATACAGCTACTGTCTGGTGTTTCAGGGGGCTACATCACTTGCTCATCTACTGGCATGTCTGATGGAATACAAAACCATAATATTAGAAATATAATAGCGAAGATTAGAGATATAGCTAAGGTAAAATATATAGCTCTATCACGCTTCCGTCTAATAGCATTCTCAACATCATCATATGGATTACTTTTTCTGATTCTAGCCATAGCACATCCTCTAAATTTAACTATTATTTGGAAGACAGTTCTTTTGCTACCATAAAACGCTTCTCCTTCCATTGCGCTGCGCGAGCTTCAAGCTGGGTATGTTGCGTCTTGGCTCGGTCGTGGATTTTTTTAATTTCTCGACCGGCCTCATTGATCTGGTTTGATATGTAATCAATTGTCTCAACATCATATACAGTACGATTAGCTGTTTTGGCTACACGAATACTGCTCTCTTTTACTAACAAAGCTTGACGTCTGGCTTGTTGATTTACAGAATCACCAATTGCCTGAATCAGTAATGAGCTTTTATCACTCCTTTCGGCCTGGTCAATAATAAGATGGCTGCGTTTAGAAGATGGTATCGTTACTTTAATAATAGTTTCAAACTGGTCTACCATCGAGAGGTTATTGAACTTCATCATTTTCATCATCTTTAGGTCTTCAAATGCCTTTTGTTGTTCCGTGATCATGTCATTTCGACGTTTTGTTATGAGGGCGATTTGATGTTCAATATTCATTGCTTCCATGCTCAGCATGGTATTATCAGGCTGATTTTTTAGTTCCTTACGAATAGAAGCCTGAACTGTTTGTAACTTCTCCAGAATGTAATAGGCAGCTACAATGTTAACCCCTGTATTTTTTACACTAGTTAAAGCTTGGTCATACATTCCATCAATATTTTTATTCATTTCAAACAACCCCTCCGATATGCTTTCGATATCCGAGGTTAAAATATCGATTTGTCCTTTAACTGAATCAAATCTTGACATTGCACTAAAATGAAGACCGATGGCTTTCATTATGAAAGGCCCAACATACGGTATCCGTGACAGTTTCTTTTGAAGATAACTTGGTTCGACTGCATTACTGACTTCACGAGCCAGTGCAACAATCTCATTCAGAGTCTCTCCCTTCTTGCCCTGAGATGATGAGCTGACGCTGAGAAGGAGGTTATCAAGATAATTAATATCAGTAGTGTCCTCCAATCGTCCAAAGTTATGCGCGGCATCAATATCACCAATCTGGAAAGATCTGACTGCATCTTTTATTGATGATTCCATACTTACATCAACAGCATATTTATCAAATTCCTTAGCCACTTTGACATCTAATATATCAATACTATTTATGATCTTCATGTTATCTCACCTTATGTTCTTATTTAATTTATTGACCAGCTTCTTGAATTTTTCATGAGCCACTTCATCAATACCACTACAAACACCACTGGCGTTGATGTTCTTAGCCTGCCCTTCCCACATAGGTAATAAATTATCTTTAATATCTCGAAGGCTATCTTTTACATCGACAGCTGTTTCATAGCTCATTTGTGCTTGAACCTGACTTAGTTTTAAACCAACAAGAACTCCCTGAAAGTTATTAACTCTTATCCGTAGCCTGTTAATTGCCATATATTCATTGCTTGTGACACTATAGTCACACTCGTTCTTATTTTTCAGATATGACTCAACAACATCTATGAAAACCTCTAGCTGATGAATATCTTGCGCATAGATTGCCTCCAAACCCTTCGTGATTTCAGCATGAGCGGTTAGCATTTTGAAATGATCAGGTATCCGTTCGCATAGTTTCATAACTACTTTGTTATAAATATCTAGCTGGGCTTTCCGTAAGATTTCGGAACCTGTTAAATGATCGAACATCCGACGAAAAAGATTCTTTTTTCCCTTTGAGAAATTGACTTCCGCTTTTGTCATTGCGTCTATGAGATGATAAATTTCATCTAAGAGCGACTTTTCAATATCACTCATCTTAACTGCTTCATCAATTGACATTTCATGCCCATTGATGTTGAGGACACATTTTTGATTTGAAATAAGCTCTGGCCCAAATCTATCGTAACTTAATGGGTCTTTAACAAAGGCTTCAACCATCTTAGTGGCATCACTGCTCATTTCAATTCTCCACAAATTTCGATAGAAAAAATTTACCATGTTCTCTTAAACTATCGAAATTCCTGACCATATAATGTCCGTTTTTCGGGGTCGTTTTGCGTTCAAAAAAAGTCGGAGAAAATTTGTCTGTCTATAAGATGGTGTAAACAAGTATAACTATGGTGGATTTCATGGTTAAATTTATACCCATTATGGTGGTAGCGGGCAGAACGCAGGCCAACTCTATTGCCAGGTTTCTACTGGATTCAGTGCTGGTGTGGTCATTATTGTGCTGGCTCAATACAATTATTCCATTCTATGTGCCGTTGGTAATAACCATTACAACATGCACAATTTATGCACGAGTTGGTTATAAAGTATTTTTCAAGCCGTTAACCTTCATGAAAACTAGAAGTTTTTATGTCGATGCTGAAAAACCAACAGTTCAACTCAATTACACATTAGCTGGTGGGCAGGCGGGCACTGTTGCAAATAGTCGGTGGTGATAAACTTATCATCCCCTTTTGCTGATGGAGCTGCACATGAACCCATTCAAAG
>NZ_JAOWIG010000048.1:0-78449 GCF_030332245.1 Citrobacter sp. Cy070 | reverse complement strand
GCGGCGTACTTCGCAAAGCTGTCCGACTGAGGTACGCCTTTATCCGTGACAACACCCATTGCTGGCCTGTCCGACTGCTTTGTCGGGTGCTGGATGTGCATCCGAGTGGTTTTTACGCCTGGCTTCAGCAGCCGGATTCACGGCGGCATCATGCTGACCTGAGGCTGACGGGGCTGATAAAGCAGTTCTGGCTGGAGTCGGGTTGCGTTTATGGTTATCGCAAGATCCACCTCGACCTGCGAGATACCGGACAACAGTGCGGAGTTAATCGTGTCTGGCGACTGATGAAGCGTGCCGGGATAAGGGCTCAGGTCGGGTACCGTAGCCCACGGGCACGTAAGGGTGAAACCAGCATCGTGACGCCCAACAGGCTCCAGCGGCAGTTCAACCCGGAAGCACCGGATGAGCGTTGGGTAACGGACATCACCTACATCCGGACTCACGAAGGCTGGCTGTATCTGGCTGTGGTTGTTGACCTGTTCTCGCGCAAAGTTATTGGCTGGTCAATGCAGCCCCGGATGACAAAGGATATTGTCCTGAATGCACTTCTGATGGCCGTGTGGCGACGTAATCCTCAAAAGCAGGTGCTGGTTCATTCTGATCAAGGCAGTCAGTACACAAGCTATGAGTGGCAGTCGTTCCTGAAATCACACGGGCTGGAGGGCAGTATGAGCCGTCGCGGTAACTGTCATGACAACGCAGTCGCAGAAAGTTTTTTCCAGCTACTGAAACGTGAACGGATAAAGAAAAAGATCTACGGAACGCGAGAAGAAGCTCGCGGTGATATTTTTGATTACATCGAAATGTTTTATAACAGTAAGCGTCGGCATGGTTCGAGTGATCATATGCCACCAACTGAATACGAAAACCAATATTATCAGCGGCTCGGAAGTGTCTAGATTATCTGTGGCGATTCACTGACTAAGAAGTTGCTGAGCCTCATTACGTACTGCGGCTTTGTCTTCTTTAGTCCCGCCCACACCTTTGTAGCCATCGCTAACCAATTTCACTAACGTCTGGTAGACCTGCGTATCTTTAACGTTCTGCGTAGTTTCCGTCAGAACAATATCCGTATTATTACCCGCATTAAGATATACATTGCCCGTTACTACTGAATTAATCGATCCAACCATGCTATTTATCTCCGTTTCTATGATAATTACGCACGGGTATGTGCCAGAATTTGCTTACCCGCCTGCATAGACATACCCGTTGCTTCCGTTTCATTTTTAATAATCGCATTCATGGTTTTCATTGTATTGCTGTAGTTTTCCACGACCATATCCATAAATTTTTTGACAAAGTCATTATCTTTCATAATTTCGATCAGCTTCGCTGAAATATCATCGCGTTGTTGTTCATAAACACCGCTGGTAATTGAATAAGCGCCATTATTAATGCCGCTGGCTGCTAGCGAAGTTCTGAATGTATGTTTAGACACTATTTTTACAATGCGTCCAGCACCTGATTCTCCGTGATTTGACAAGCCTCGCAACACCGAGTTTGTCATATTGCTTGCGAATTTATTACCCAATAATTTTGCCCCGCCCCCCAGCACTACCATAGCGACAATTGTTGTTAATAACATCGTTATTGATGCAAGAATAGAGGCAACAAGCTCATCCGCTCCCATAGCTTCAAACATTTTAGCAAATTCGCTCACAACGGCATTCATCGCTTTCGCCATAAAGGACTCACCCGTTGCCGCTTTCGTAATTTGATCCGATATCATAAGGGCCGTGCTGGCAACAAACAAAATTGCCATAACACCACCGGTAAATAGTGCTGAAATGGCACCGGCTATCATCGTCACACACATAATTACTTTACTGATAGCACCAAAAATCTTATGCATCCTTTTTTGTTTTTCCGCGATTTTATCTGATTTCTCAGTTTCCTTTGCCAGTTCAGCCTGTTTGGCTGACTGCTGACTTTTTGCCAGCTCCATATTCGTCTTTAAGGTTTCTTCGTTACATTTACCTAAAATAGTCACTAACTGTGCCATCATAAGGTCAACTGAATTAATCCCGCCGGTATCACTGGCGTTGTTAACTTTACTGGTGTTGTTCATGTTCTGAATTTTAGCCGTCAGGGTGCTTAAGCGATCCTCCGCCGCAGCTGACGTCTGATTTGCCGCCACCAGCACTTGCTGCTTTTGCTCCATATTTGCGGTGGCAGATTTTACCGCCTCTCGCGCATTGTCTCTGGTATTCAGCGCCGTTTGGTACCCCTCCGAAGCCTTATCCACCGCCTGTTGCGCTTTCTTCACGCGGTCCTGGGCCTCGCTCAATTCATTGGGATCAATGGTAAAGCCCTTGACCGCCACCTGATAAATCCTCTCAGCATCTTCTTTCGCGTCAGCAAGCTCGCTATTTGCAGACTTCAGGTTCTGATCGGCACTTTCCAGCGCCTTTTCAGCTGCAGTCAACTTACTGTCAGCCTTTTCTTTCTCCCTGGCGGCCTCAGTGTAATCTGAGTTTGCCTGTGTAACTGCCTGCTGTGCATTCTCAACATCTTGTGAAGCCTGGTTAAGTGCTGCGGAGGATCCTTTTCCCATCAACTGTGTCGCCGTAGCGCGAAACAACTGCCCTACCACAGCTGAATCACCCAGTTTTACCGCTAACGTGGCCAAAACAACGGCGAGGGAATAGGTCGATGATTGTGCGCTCCCTCCAGGCATCGCACTATTGGTCTCACCTGACTGCGATTCAGCTTGCAGGGATGATCGCAGCGTCACACTTTCAGGGGAACGCAACGTTGGTTTCCATGATTCACTGGTCATAACCGATTTCTCTGCGCGCGTAACCAATTTTTCCTGGACTATTTTCTGCGCCGCATTTCCATCGCTGCTGCTTGTAGAACTAATGTCCTTTTTCGCGGTAGTTGCTCTTTCGACATCACCTTCACTGGTTACCTGCTGGGTAACCAGCGTGACAGGCTTATTTGTTATTCCGTACATGGTTATGATCCTCATCACTGTCGTTAATCTTTGTTAGCGCTTTAAGATACACTTCGGCACGCTTGACCAGCTCAGGATCCTTTTCGTGAGCCACGACCTCTTCAAATGAGTCGCGTGCTTTCGAATAGTTATGCAAGTGCATATAGCATTGCCCTGCTTCAAAAATGGCGCGCAGATTGTCATCATCAAGCGCATAGGCAATTGCATAGATATCCAGTGCATGTTTGTAGTCCTGCTTTAGCTGATAAACGGCGGCCAGGCCAAATGCGTAATCAGGATTATAGAAGTCATACATCATTAAAAATTTAAAAAAGTGCTCCGCTTTATCAATTTCTCCTTTTTGGTAATACTCGTATGCACAGGCGTAGAAACCGTTCATCAGGCTATCTGGAATGCCATACAGCTGTTTGCGGGTAGCGCCAGACTCAAATAAATCTTCAATAAACTGTTCGCGATTTTCTTCAGAGATCTTGCTGAGAAGATCCTCCATCAACACATCATTTTCATTGTCCATAATAAATTCAGATCCATACAAATAATAGATAATTGTTTTCCTATAATTATCACCGCATTTATTGTTGAAATAAATAAATAAAAATTTAGAAGATTAGCGCTCAGGTTGCCAAATAAAAAATTGAGGCACTTTTTGAAAGAAATCCGTCAACAGTGATACCATCATACACGTGAAACTTGATGATTAACAAAATCATATGGAGATGTATATGCCAAGTGCAGTTAAAACATACTCACACAATGTTTATAGCCATTATAAAAGTGATTTTAACAGGCAAAGAGAAGTTAAGAACCATAATTTACTGTCCGCATGTTTATCAGCTATCGCTAATGTCCCTAAAAATATTAGCATTAGCAAAACCCTTCAAAAAACAACAGCAGATTTGGCGCGTAGTAATGCTAATCGTGTAGATATTCCGATACATTCGTTCAATAATAGAGGTATCATGACTCTAAATGAAAATCGTGTAAAATTTGAGGTAAACACAGCCTCAAATATGAATAGAGCCATAATAACCTTTGAAAATCGATACAAAACTGATTCTCTTAGCGGGAAAAATTTAGAGGCTTATAATGTTCTAAAAGACAAAATAAAGGAATTTAAAACCAATTTTGTTGCTCAGGTCGAAAATGGTAAAGCAGTTATTAACTGCGTAGAAACCTGTGCAGAAATGGTCGATGCTGATACAATAAATCCTGTTTTCAATGCAATGCTTAATAAATATACTAAATTGAATGAGTCACCGGTCAGACAGACTACAAATCTTGATGTTGATACAATCAGGACCTCTTTAGCTAACATATTGAACACCGAATATAGTACATCTGACATTAATATGGCAATTAGTGAGCAAGGTAATGCAGCAGGCCAAATTATCAAAAGATTTCTGTCGTCCTCTCGATCAGTGCATATCAGTGACGCTAGCATCGCCAGGCTTGAGCAACCTGCTTTTAATGAATATATGAATCAACGGCTTCAGGAGTTACCAGTAAATGACCGCGAGCTGACATTATCCTTATATAAGGCTTTCACTACAAACTTAAATAAGAATATTTTGTTTGATAAGGATTTTACTTCTACTTTTTTCGGACAGGCTATTATAGTTGCAAATGATTTTGTAAAATCCTGTCATACTGAGACGGGCAGTTTTAAGGGGGAGGGCCGCAATAATTCAGTTAGAGTGGCTATTAATTCCACATATGAAAAATTTATTGCATACGTTAAAACCACTTTCCCTGAAATTAATCCACCTGCATAGCATTTTCCTCGGGATATGACCATACTCCCACTATCGGCGGTAGTTTGGGGCTAATAAATAAAGGGTCACGATGTGACCCTTTTATCAATACAGGTAACTTACTTCAGGTATTCCCCACTGCGCAGCGCTTCAATACGTTTGTCCAAAGGGGGGTGAGTCATAAACAGCTCACTCAACGATTTGGATTTACCGTTGATGCAGAACGCCATCATACTGGTCGCTTCCTGCGGCTCATAGCTGGTTTTCAGGCGCTGCAGCGCGGCGATCATTTTTTCACGCCCCACCAGTTTTGCAGAACCGGCATCCGCATGGAATTCACGATGACGAGAGAACCACATCGTAATAATGCTCGCCAGAATACCAAATACCAGCTCCAGTACCGTCGCTACCGCAAAGTAGATTAACGGGTTACCGTTGCTACCCTCTCCTTCATCGCGGTTACCGCCCATAAACCCAGCGGCAATCTGCGCCAGAATACGCGAGATAAAGATAACAAAGGTGTTCACCACACCCTGAATTAACGTCATGGTCACCATATCGCCATTAGCAATGTGGCTGATCTCATGCGCGATAACGGCTTCGGCTTCATCCGGGCTCATATTTTGCAACAGGCCAGTACTTACAGCCACCAGCGAGGCATCCCGGCGGGCACCGGTCGCAAACGCGTTAATATCTGGCGCGTGGTAGATTGCAACCTGCGGCATAGCGATCCCGGCCTGGCGGGCCTGATTCGCGACTGTATTCATCAGCCAGCGTTCTCTTTCATTACGCGGCTGCTCAATAACTTCCCCGCCAACGGACTTTAACGCCATCCATTTGGACATCAGCAGCGAAATGAAGGAACCACCAAAACCAAACAGCAGTGCCATGATCAACAAGCCTTGAACGCTGCTTGACTGGATCCCTGTCAGGCTCAATACCAGCCCGAAAACGACCATCACAGCCAGGTTCGTCAGCAGGAAGAGCGCGATTCGCATCATAATTTTCTTTTAACCTCAATTTAACAAAACGCACTATGCGATTACCCATATCGTATGGGTCTTATGACTATTTTCAAGCATCCATAGGTGCTAAGTCACCAGAAAGACACAACTTTACATTTTATCGTATCAGGCTGACGTCTTCATGCACTTGTTAAAAAAACAGGCACAATTTCTTGTGCCTGTTCGAGGTTATTGACTGGTTGCGGGCTGTTCCGCTGGCTTCTCTTTCTCAAGATGCGCCAGGTCGAGCGCGATTTTTACCGTTTCATCCAGGTACGGATCCGGCTCCTGGTAATCCTTCGGCAGATCGTCCAGTTTCTTCAATGGTGGTTTGCCTTCACGTTTAAACCGATCATTGATACGCGCCAGACGCATTGCGTCATCTTCGTTATTCTCTTTTTCACGCTGAGCGTAATTCAGAGAAGCGATGTTGCGCTTATCCTTCATCGCATTGAAACGCGCAATGTCCTTCATGATGTACTGGAACTCAGGATCGTTCGCAATACGTGCATTGTGCTCTTTCAGCAATTCAGGTCCGAACGGCGTCAGATTATCTGACTTAGTGTAGGTCGCAGCATCAATGCTGTCCCACGGCAGTGCGTTATCTTCGAACTTCTCGCCAGTTTCAGTTTCTTCATTACCTGTCGGCATGATGATATCCGGCGTAACGCCCTTACGCTGCGTGCTGCCACCGTTTACGCGGTAGAATTTCTGGATCGTGTACTGAACAGAACCCAGCGCCGGCCATTCCGGACGCAGCATCTGATCGTAAATACGGTTCAGAGAACGATACTGCTGTACGGTACCCTTACCAAACGTCGGTTCACCGACAATCAGTCCACGGCCGTAATCCTGCATTGCCGCAGCGAAAATCTCTGATGCCGAAGCACTGAAGCGGTCAACCAGTACCACCAGCGGACCTTTGTAGTAAACAACGCCATCAGTATCGCTGTCTTCGCGCACCTTGCCGTTGTTATCACGAACCTGAACCACCGGACCAGAAGGGATAAACAGACCGGAAAGCGAGACCGCTTCGGTCAGTGCGCCACCACCATTGGTACGCAGGTCGATAATCACGCTGCTGACATTCTGTTTTTCCAGTTTCTGCAGCTGAACTTTGACGTCATCCGTCAGGCCAACATAGAAACCAGGAATATCCAGTACGCCGACTTTTTCTTTACCAACGGTTTTCACCGACATTTTAACAGCGCGGTCTTCGAGACGAATGCGTTCACGCGTTAACGTGACGATGCGCGTCTTGGTTCCCTTACCGGCAGGCAGGATTTCGAGGCGAACTTTACTGCCTTTTGGTCCTTTGATCAGCGCGACAACATCATCCAGACGCCAGCCAATCACGTCGACCATACCTTTTCCGGTCTGGCCTACGCCGACAATACGGTCGCCAACACTTATCGCTTTGCTCTTGGCTGCCGGGCCGCCCGCAACCATGGAGTTAATGACGGTGTAGTCATCATCCATTTGCAGCACTGCGCCAATACCTTCAAGAGACAAGCTCATTTCCGTATTGAACTGTTCGGTATTGCGTGGAGAAAGATAGTTAGTATGCGGGTCGATTTCACGGGCAAAAGCCGTCATCGCCAGAGAAAACACATCTTCGCTATTGGTCTGCGCCAGACGGCGAATCGCAAACTTGTAGCGGCGCGTCAGCGTTTCGCGAATTTCAGCGTCGGTTTTACCGGTCAGCTTCAGGCTGAGTTCGTCAAATTTAACCTTGCCGTCCCACAGCGCATTTAGCTCTGCTTCGCTTTTCGGCCACGGAGCTTTACTCCGGTCGAGGTTAAAGTTGTCGTTACCAGTGAAATCCATTGGACGTGCCAGTACGCCTAATGCGTACTGATAACGTTCAAACCGGCGCTTTTGCGCCAGATTATAGAGATCGTAAAAGACATCCAGCTTACCGCTGCGCAGTTCATCACCGAGGACCGTTTTCTTTTTTGCAAACTGTTCGATATCGCTCGCCAACAGCACGTTGTGGCTGTAGTCGAGCAGATTCAAATAGCGGTCAAAAATTTTCGCCGAAAACGCCTGATCCAGATCGAACTGGCGATAGTGTGAACGCGTAAAACGCGATGTCACACGTTCGCTTACCGTCGCATGCTGGGTTTCTTCCTTTAAAACGGGGATTTGATCGGCACGCGTAATGTCTTCCACAGCGAGTGCCTGGCCTGCAAATGCAAGCAGACCAGCTAACGCAGTAAGCCTAAAAAAAGTGTTCATGCCAGGCCTGGCCTCCGTTTCAGAACACCAGGTGTTCTGCGCGTACAATCAAAGACATACCCGAATTCAGCTGTACACGGACGCCATCTTTGGTGATTTCTAATACGGTGGCATCCATCGCATTATTACCTGCTTTCACCTTCAGAGACTGCCCTACCGTCAGCACTGAAATATCAGATACCGGGGTATGCTGTTCTTCACGAGGAGCACGCGGTGCTTTTGCTGCTGGTTTTTCAGCGCGAGGTTTACGCTCTGCGCCTTCCTTACGACGCGGAGCAGGACGCGGCTTGCGCTCGCGACGCGGTGCGTCTTCTTTTTCACCGGCAGCAGCGGCCGCTTCGCGTTTTTTCGCCTGTTGCTCTGCACGTTGCGCCTGAACGCGGGCTTTAGCTTCTTCCAGCTGTTTGCGCGCATGTTCAACGTGCTGCTCATCCAGCTCACCACAAGGGTTGCCGTCAAGATCGACACGCGTTGCGCCCAATTTAACGCCATACAGATAGCGCCAGCTTGAAGTATAGAGACGTAAGGCAGAGCGGAGCTGTGTCTTGCTGAGGTTCATTTCGCCCTCAACACGCTCTACCAGATCCTGAAAAATGCCAATTTTCAGTGGGCGCGCTTCGCCTTCCGCACTAAAACACTGCGGGAAGCGTTCGGCCAGAAACGCGATGACTTCTTTACTGCTATTCAACTTAGGTTGATTTTCCATGAAATTTCCTGATTACAACGGACGTAGCCAACAAGCGCAGGCATGAACAGGCGTCATTATAATGACGTCATCAGTAATTGCTACGTTATCCGTTGATTATCCTGCGACGGTCGCAAAGAATTTTTTGTAATCCGTCGTTGCAAGCACGGTTTCAAGCTGTGCCACAAGCGTCCGCAGACCCTGTTCATCTTCTTCTGTAAAGCGACCAAACGCTGTGCTATCAATGTCCAGCACGCCGATAATTTGATTCTCAACCGTAATCGGCAGAACGATTTCCGCATTGCTGGCGGCATCGCAAGCGATATGGCCATCAAAGGCATGCACGTCCTCTATACGCTGAACCTGGTTCTGCGCCACCGCAGTACCGCACACGCCGCGCCCTACCGGGATGCGTACGCAGGCGATTTTCCCCTGGAAGGGACCGAGCACCAGCGTAGTGTTCTCAAGCAGGTAAAAACCTGCCCAGTTCACTTCTGCAAGACGTTCGTACAATAACGCGCTGGTATTCGCCAACGTTGCCAGAAAACTGGTTTCACCTGCCATTAATGCCTGAAAATCACGGTTCAGATCCGTGTATAGCTCTATTTTGTTCATTATGTAATCACTTAGTTGTCTTACTTAAAACTGCAGCCTACTAAAATAAACATTAAATGCGTAAATGCTCAAGATCATTCCCATCATGGGTTAAGATAACATTACTTCAACACTTGATTCGCGATACATGGCCCTTACTCATCCACGCATCACGCCGACTAAAAAAATAGCGATCAGATCCATTGGTGAAGCGCTACCCCGTGCGCATTACCAACGATGCCCTGAATGTGACCTGCTGTTTAGCTTGCCGAAAATGCGTTCGCACCAAAGTGCATTCTGCCCACGCTGTGAGGCCAAAATTCGTGACGGCCGTGACTGGTCGTTAACGCGACTGGCAGCAATGGCTTTCACCATGCTGTTACTGATGCCCTTTGCGTGGGGAGAGCCGCTGCTGCACATCTATCTATTAGGCATACGCATTGACGCGAATGTGGTACAGGGCATCTGGCAGATGACCCGGCAAGGCGATCCGCTGACGGCATCCTTCGTGATGTTTTGCGTCATTGGCGCTCCTGTAATACTCGTTTCATCAATCGCTTATTTATGGTTTGGCAATATTCTCGGTATGAACCTGCGCCCAGTATTATTGATGCTGGAAAGGCTTAAAGAGTGGGTCATGCTTGATATCTATCTTGTCGGTATCGGCGTCGCCTCGATCAAAGTGCAGGACTACGCTTTTCTGCTGCCTGGAGTGGGACTCTATGCTTTTATTGCGCTGGTGATCCTGAGCATTTTGACGCTGTCGCACCTCAATGTTGAGCAATTATGGGAACGCTTTTATCCACAAAGGCCCGCACGCCGCCCCGACGGACAGCTTCGTGTTTGCCTCGGTTGTCACTTTACAGGTTATCCTGATGCCCGAGGCCGCTGTCCCCGTTGCCATATTCCATTACGCTGGCGCAGAAATCAGAGCATCCAAAAGTGCTGGGCAGCTCTGCTGGCCTCGATTGTCCTGTTGCTGCCTGCTAATCTGCTGCCCATCTCGGTAATTTATGTTAACGGTGCCCGCCAGGAAGACACTATCCTGACAGGCATCATGTCCCTGGCGAACAGCAACGTTGGTGTAGCAGCCATTGTTTTTATCGCCAGTATCCTGGTGCCCTTCACCAAAGTGATTGTGATGTTTACGTTGTTGTTCAGTATCCAGTTTAAATGTGAACAAGGGTTGCGCACCCGCATCCTGCTACTCCGTATGGTGACCTGGATTGGTCGCTGGTCGATGCTGGACTTGTTTGTTATCGCCTTAACCATGTCGCTGATAAATCGCGATCAGATACTTGCTTTTACTATGGGACCGGCTGCGTTTTATTTCGGTGCAGCGGTAATATTGACTATTCTTGCAGTGGAATGGCTGGACAGCCGCTTACTTTGGGATGCACATGAGTCAGGAAACGCCCGCTTCGCAGATTGAAGCGCAGATTAAAACAAAACGCCGTATCTCTCCGTTCTGGCTGCTGCCGTTCATCGCACTGATGATTGCAGGATGGCTCATCTGGGGCAGCTATGAAGATCGTGGCAATACCGTGACCATCGACTTTATGTCCGCGGACGGTATTGTCCCAGGACGCACGCCCGTGCGCTATCAGGGTGTCGAAGTTGGCACGGTGCAGGATATCAGCCTGAGTAAAGATCTGCGCAAAATTGAAGTTCGAGTCAGCATTAAGTCCACCATGAAAGATGCCCTGCGCAAAGACACACAATTCTGGCTGGTCACGCCGAAGGCATCACTGGCGGGCGTTTCTGGTCTCGATGCACTGGTTGGCGGGAACTATATCGGGATGATGCCGGGCACCGGCGAGCCGGAAGATCATTTCGTCGCGCTCGACACGCAGCCAAAATATCGGCTGAATAATGGCGATTTGATGTTGCACCTGCAAGCATCCGACCTCGGTTCTCTCAACAGCGGTTCGTTGGTTTATTTCCGCAAGATCCCGGTAGGCCGGGTCTATGACTACACCATCAACCCCAATCATCAGGGTGTAACCATCGATGTACTGATTGAGCGCCGCTTTACCAATCTGGTGAAAAAAGGCAGTCGTTTCTGGAATGTGTCTGGCGTGAATGCGGATGTCAGCCTGAGCGGCGCAAAGGTAAAACTGGAAAGTCTGGCCGCGCTGGTCAATGGCGCCATAGCCTTTGACTCCCCAGAAGATTCACAACCTGCCGCCGCCGACGACACGTTTGGGTTATATCAGGATCTCGCCCACAGCCAACGTGGCGTGATCGTCAAACTGGAACTACCCAGCGGCGATGGCCTGAAGGCTGGATCAACCCCGCTGATGTATCAGGGCCTAGAAGTCGGTCAACTGACCAGGCTGGATTTGAATCCAGGCGGTAAAGTCACTGGTGAAATGACCGTCGACCCCAGCGTTGTAACGCTGCTGCGCGACGGCACGCGCATTGAGTTACAAAGCCCCAAATTATCATTAAACGATATGAGCCTGAGCTCGCTGTTAACAGGGAAAACGTTTGAACTGGTGCCCGGCGAAGGCGAGCCACGTAGTCAGTTTGTGGTGATCCCCGGTGAACAGTCCCTGCTTCATGATCCCGGCGTTATGACACTTACGCTGACCGCCCCGGAAAGTTACGGCATCGATGCTGGCCAGCCGCTGATCCTTCATGGCGTGCAGGTCGGTCAGGTTATCGAACGTAAGCTATCAAGCGATGGCGTTTCATTTATCGTGGCTATCGAGCCGCAGCATCGTGCACTGGTGCAAGGTGACAGCAAATTCGTGGTTAATAGTCGAGTGGATGTCAAAGTGGGCATTGATGGCGTTGAGTTCCTTGGCGCCAGCGCCAGCGAATGGATAAGCGGCGGTATTCGCATTTTGCCTGGTACCAAAGGTGAAATGAAAAAAAGCTATCCACTGTATGCAAACCTCGAAAAAGCAATTGAGAACAGCCTGAGCGATCTGCCCACCACCACCGTCAGCCTGAGCGCCGAGACACTACCGGATGTGCAGGCCGGGTCAGTGGTGCTATACCGTAAATTCGACGTCGGTGAAGTCATTAGCGTACGCCCTCGTGCCGACGCGTTTGATATCGATCTGCATATCAAACCGGAATACCGCAATCTGTTAACCAGCAACAGCGTGTTCTGGGCTGAAGGTGGCGCAAAAGTTCAGCTTAACGGCAGCGGCCTGACCGTACAGGCATCTCCCCTGTCGCGGGCGCTAAAAGGGGCGATAAGCTTCGATAACCTGAGCGGTGCCAGCGCCAGCCAGCGCAAAGGCGACAAGCGTATTTTGTACGCGTCAGAGACCGCTGCACGTGCGGTAGGTGGACAGATTACTCTGCACGCATTCGACGCCGGGAAACTCGCCGCAGGGATGCCAATTCGCTACCTGGGGATTGATATTGGTCAGATCCAGACCCTTGAACTGCTCACCAGCCGTAACGAAGTGCAAGCCAAAGCGGTGTTGTATCCGGAATACGTGCAGACCTTCGCGCGAAGCGGTACACGATTTTCGGTAATTACCCCGCAAATTTCGGCGGCAGGTGTAGAGCATCTGGATACTATCTTACAGCCATACATTAACGTGGAACCAGGGCGCGGTAACCCGCGCCGTGATTTTGAACTGCAGGAAGCGACGATTACTGATTCACGCTACCTTGATGGTCTGAGTATTGTGGTAGAAGCGCCAGAAGCAGGATCACTCAATATTGGTACTCCGGTTCTGTTCAGAGGTATTGAAGTGGGGACCGTCACGGGTCTGACGCTGGGTTCACTGTCCGATCGCGTGATGGTGGCCATGCGCATCAGTCAGCGCTACCAGCACCTGGTGCGCAATAACTCCGTGTTCTGGCTGGCATCTGGATACAATCTCGATTTCGGCCTCACCGGCGGCGTCGTGAAGACAGGTACCTTCAATCAATTCATTCGCGGTGGTATCGCGTTTGCCACCCCACCAGGTACGCCACTGGCACCGAAAGCGCAGGCGGGTAAACACTTCCTGCTACTGGAGAGTGAGCCGAAAGAATGGCGTCAGTGGGGAACCGCCCTGCCACGCTAATCTTTTCCCTGCTCCGGCGTACTCGCGCCGGAGCGGTTAGCCTCGTCATACTTCAAGTAGGCGCGTAGTTGTCCTGCAACTCGAATTATTGAGGGTATATGCTACACTGCGCACCTGTTTTTTTGCCGGTGGTACCAAGTGGCTTATTTTCCTGACGCCTTTCTGACACAAATGCGTGAAGCAATGCCTTCCTCGCTCTCTTTTGAAGATTTTCTCGCAGCCTGCCAGCGTCCATTACGCCGCAGTATCCGCATCAATACGCTGAAAATCTCCGTTGCTGATTTTCTCGACTTAACCGCGCCTTATGGCTGGTCACTCACTCCGGTTCCCTGGTGTGCTGAAGGCTTTTGGATTGAGCGCAACGATGAAGAGTCTGTACCGCTCGGCAGCACCGCAGAACATTTAAGCGGTCTGTTTTATATTCAGGAAGCCAGCTCAATGCTGCCAGTCGCCGCGTTGTTTGCCGAAGGTAATACTCCGCAACGTGTCATGGATGTTGCGGCAGCCCCCGGATCTAAAACCACGCAAATTGCCGCAAAAATGAATAATCAGGGCGCGATTCTGGCGAATGAGTTTTCCGCCAGTCGCGTCAAAGTTCTGCATGCCAATATCAGCCGTTGCGGGATAGCCAATGTCGCGCTCACCCATTTTGACGGCCGGGTATTTGGCGCAGCGTTGCCTGAATCCTTCGATGCCATTTTGCTGGACGCCCCATGTTCCGGCGAAGGCGTGATGCGTAAAGACCCTGATGCGCTAAAAAACTGGTCGCCAGAAAGTAATCTGGAAATAGCCGCAACTCAGCGCGAACTGCTCGACAGCGCCTTTCACGCTCTGCGCCCCGGCGGCACGTTGGTTTACTCGACCTGTACGCTTAACCGTGACGAAAATGAAAACGTCATGCAGTGGTTGATTGAGACTTACCCGGACGCCGTCGAGTTTCTTCCTCTGGGTGATTTATTTCCGGAGGCCGGACGCGCCCTGACACCTGAGGGATTCCTGCACGTGTTCCCGCAAATTTATGACTGTGAAGGATTCTTTGTCGCGCGTTTGCGAAAAACAACCCCTATCCCTGCACTGCCTGCACCGAAATATAAGGTGGGAAATTTCCCCTTCAGCCCGCTGAAAAGCCGGGAAGCCGCACAAATCACCCAGGCTGCTACCGCCTGTGGATTGCAATGGCAAGACAATCTGCGCCTTTGGCAGCGTGATAAAGAAATTTGGTTATTCCCGACAGACATTGAACCGCTGATTGGTAAAGTCCGTTTTTCCCGCCTCGGGATTAAACTCGCTGAAACCCACAATAAGGGTTACCGCTGGCAGCATGAGGCAGTTATCGCCCTTGCTAACCCAGAACATCACAATGCGTTTGAACTGACGCTTGAAGAAGCGGAAGAGTGGTATCGCGGCAGAGATGTCTACCCACAAACCTCACCAACAACCGACGATGTACTGGTCACGTTCCAGCGTCAGCCGATTGGACTGGCAAAACGTATTGGATCACGGTTGAAGAACAGTTATCCACGCGATCTTGTCCGGGATGGAAAACTCTTTACAGGATAACGCACGTTTTTACTGGCGCTTTTGCCCACGTTGACTACGCTGAAAAATGGGCGGCTTAACTGGTCGTACCACAACCCGCAAATCAACGGAGAGCACGATGATGAAAACCAGTGTGCGCATTGGCGCTTTTGAAATCGACGACGCCGAGTTACATGGCGAATCGCCGGGGGACCGAACGTTAACCATTCCTTGTAAATCCGATCCGGATTTATGTATGCAACTGGACGCCTGGGATGCCGACACCAGCGTCCCGGCCCTTCTCAATGGAGAACATTCCGTTCTATTCCGCGAGCACTACGATCGTAAGTCAGATGCCTGGGTCATGCGCTTTGCCTGATTCAAAAAGAACCCGTCGCCAGACGGGTTATTTATTGGCGTTAAAACAATTGAATCTAAGTACGCAGGCGGAGAAGAAAGCGATGGTTCCCCCCGCAGCCAGCACGCTATAAGCGAGTTCCCAGCTTTGCGTTGAATCCATCACCACACCAAATGTTAAAGGCGCAAGAGACCCCACGCCAAATCCAAGCAGCGACCGCAATCCCATCACACTCCCCAGCTTTGCCTGAGGCACATTATCGGCAATCGCGGCAGATAAGACGCCTGAATCACCAAGAATGAAGAAACTCCCCATAAACGCGAACAATAATGTCCACCCCGCCCCCCAGGAAACCGATAATCCCATCAGGAGTGAACTCAACGCGCCAGCAGCGCCCATAAAAATCAACACCGATGCGCGATTAAAATAATCGGAGATTGCCCCTACAATCAGCGTCGAGAACATCCCCGATAAATGTACAGCACAGGCGACGATCAACCCGGTGGCCATCGGCTCCATCTGCCAGGCTTGCAGCGCATTCGTCACCAGGCTGGGGGTCCATGCCCAGCTCCCCAGTAACTCCCAGCAATGCGCAATATAACCTACCATCAGCAGTATCGCGCCGACCGACAGAACATGGCTCTTTGCCGATCCCCCCTGCTTCTGCGTCCTGTACATGTCTTCCTGATAGCCGGATAACGCCACTGAACCGGATACCGCGCCAACCAATGCGCCAGCGGCACATAAAGAGAACGCAAAGGAAGCTCCCCAGCGCAATGCTCCCCAGGCGGAGATAAATACAGACAGCAGGTAGCCAAACGAACCTGCGGCCAGGATCATCCCAACGGCAAGTCCACGTTTGGGCACGCTGTTCATGCCCATAGCCAACATCATCGCTGGCGTGTAGGCCCCACCCTGGGTCAATCCGACAAAGGCCATCATGACCAGAGCGGAGGAATAAGAGCGGGCAAAACAGGCAAAAAGCAATAAAGCGAGCACACCGAACCACGAGAAAATGAGATACACCTTGCGAGCCCCCAGATAGTCGCACAGCCAGGAGGCAGCAAATAAGGCGCAGGCGTTTGAAATACTAAATACCGTCTGTATTGTTCCCGCAGCGGCGGCGTCTATATGCCACTCTTCACGTATTACCGGAAGTGCACCAGCAAAAGCCATTGTCCCCAGGCATGTCCCCGCCCGTCCAAGGCAAAACAAATTGAATGCTTTCACTAAAATTGCCTTCAGAAAAAGTGAATATCGATAATGAGCCAGAGCGTTACCGGCCATGTTATGAGCAAGGGGAAGAGGCTGACAAACGATCTTTATTGTGTCAATTGGTTGAGTTAGACTCAACCAATGACACGATTACTCTCGCTCCCCCATTTGCCGGCATTCGAAGCTGCTGCGCGTAGAAGCAGCTTCAGTGCGGCAGCTGATGAACTGTTTATCACCACAGGAGCAGTCAGCCGACATATCCGCGCACTGGAAGCACAACTGGGCGTACAACTGTTTTATCGTGCACACAAATCTGTCAGGCTGACGAGTGCTGGCGAGACCTTTTCCCGCGTCGCAACACGGTTACTCGATGAACTTGCGCAGGCAGAAAAAGAGGTCAGCGCTAACACCTTTTCGGGAAGGTTAACCATCCAGTGCCTGCCCACATTCGCCATGCACTGGCTAATGCCAAGACTGGCTGAGCTGAATGAAATCCACCCTGAACTCACCGTCGATGTCACCACCAGCATTGGTCCCGTTAGCTTCGCTTCTCCCTTTGATGTCGCGATTCGCCGGGATCCGGCACATTTTTCCGGGCTTAAACCTGTTCCATTTCTTCGGGAATCAAGCCTGCTGGTTTGTAGCCAGCAGTACCTGCACAGCCGACCTCTGGTCTCGCCAGATCAACTGGACGATCATATAAAAATTCAAATTCGTGCGCGTAACGATCTCTGGAAACGCTGGCATAGCCATTTCCCAAATGATCATCAAGAAAGTAACCAGATTATCACGCTGGATCATACATTTGCGGCAATGCAGGCGGCTGAAGATGGCTTGGGTTTGGCCGTAATGCCCTATTTATTCTGTGAAAAACACCTGAAAACAGGAAGGCTGGTTGCGCCATTTGGCGATTTGACTATCGATACCGGAACCTATTCTCTGCTGTGGAATGACAGGCAAGATGGGGCCGTAAGAAAATTTACCCACTGGTTGCAATCTTTCGAACTGCCCGGTGAAACGTACCTGCCCTTCACGAATGAGTACACAGTGACGCGTTAACTTATTTCTCCCCCCCCCATTAACTGCAATTTCTTCTACACTATTGATACGGCAATACAATTTGAGGATGGAATGTTCACGCTGATTCTTTTTGTTTGCTACCTGGATGGCGGTTGTGAAGATATCGTGGTTGATGTCTACAATACAGAACGGCAGTGCTTAATTTCGATGGACGATCAGCGCATTCGCAACGGCGGATGCTTGCCGGCCGAAGACTATATCGACAGCTTCTGGCGTCCTGCTCAGGAATATAGTGATTTCTAATTATTGTAACTGCACCAACGTTAGCTCACCGCCAAATACCGCGCCGGTATCAATATAGTGCAGATTATCGCGATCAAGCCGATGGCGCAGGGGCGTATGGCCAAACCAAAAGTGATCTGCGCCATGAATTCCACTGCCTTTATTCATTAATCGCGCACGATCCCACAACACCCGTTGCAAATCGACCTCTTTTCGCCACAGATAAATATCATCCGGGTAATCAGCATGGGCAATCACGTGTACGCCATTCTGACAATGCAGTTCCAGAATCCACGGTAATTGCTGACAGGCTTCAAGAGCAAATCTTGCCGCGGGTTGTGCTGCCTGCGCAAACCACGAGCCCCCATTCATAAACCACAGCTGCAGATCCCCCGTTACCAGCGCATCCAACGCCATCTGCTCGTGATTCCCCCTGACCGCTATCATCCAGTTTCGGCGAAGCAACTGTAGACAGCGCAGACTATCAGGCCCACGATCGGTAACATCGCCGACAGAAACCAATAGATCGCGCCACGGATCAAACCGACACTGGCGCAATTTATCCATCAGCATAGAAAAACAGCCGTGAAGATCTCCCACGACCCAGATGTGACGCCAGTTTGTTCCTTCGACCCTCTGGTAGACGTTGTCAGACAGCCCCATATGACCTTCTACTCTCGGATATTGCCTGCCTATAACTTTAGCAATAGCGGCATGAAACGAGGAGTAAACCGCATACGACACGCGATGATTTGCGCAGGGTACGATTTGACATCACTACAAACTCTCTGCTGTCGATGTCATGCAGCCCAGAATAACTATGCTGTGGATGCTACCCACAATTCGCCTTTGCGATAGGGCTTCTTCACGTTTTAATAGTGTTACTATTATTCTGCCTGGTTGATCCGTTATTTCACTGATAGATCAACTGGTTTCAGTGGCTTCCGCAGTTCAGTATCATGAAAATCTTTATATCGTGGTTCGAGACGGGCAGATTCTGAAAGAATAACTCGATTATCCCGAAAGCTCAGATGGTCACTATCAAATAACTTATGAAAATCAGCAGCAAGTGCAATGCCATTTTCTACACTCGGTAAGCCTTTATTGGCATGGCTAATTATGTGGCAAGCTTCAACTGCCAAAGTACTGCCGGTAATTGCGCATTTATTGCCCCAATTCGACATCACCGCTTTACGAAATTTTGCCTGCTCCCGGCGAATTTTAACCATGCGTAGACCGTCTTCCCTGCGAGCATATGTCCCCATTTGATAATCAGGTATTGCAATCAATAAACTGAGAACCGACACAATTTCTTCGCACAAAGGCGCTTCAAATGAAGCTCCCTGATGACAAAAATGTCGTTTAAAATTAGTCCATTCCTCTTTTCGCTTGCTGGGAGGGAGTTGTTCACCAACGAGCAATTCATCCACCGGAAGGAAAGTATCAAGAGTGGATAGGTCTTTCAGTTGAACTCGATATGGATAAGCGTTGTTTGGGTCCACAAAAGTATCAATAATTTCGAATAAGCCACACAACTGGAAGTCTCGCTTTCCAGAGAGTTTTTGAATAACAAAAAGGCGGTCACCAGGGGTCACTTGACGGGTTTTCCATTCCTGCCCAACCCCATACCCATTACTGTAGTCAAAATCTTTTGTATTTTTGGGTCCATGGTAAGCATAGAAATATTTCATCTTTTATTCCTTTTGAAATGCCAATAAAGAGTAATATCGACAATCCCACGATAAAACTTAACGTATAAATGCGGTACTGTGGACTGCTGCTGGTGGCCGTCAACACCAGGGACATATCGACTGTTCTGGAAGGTTACGTACTCTGTCTGCAGGAAAGCATGGTCTCAAGTCTTCGCGCCAGAAAAGAGAACACAGAGGTTTTGCTCAGAGACTGCTGGGGCAAAAAATTTAACAATGACCCAAAAATACCTGGACGCACGCGGTGCAGAATATGTTATGGTTTAGACAGGATATGGAAATTTCGAGTAATTTTCGTGGGATTTCGTGAAAGCACAGAAAAAACCCAACGAAAACAAGCACATAAAAAGAGACCGAATACGATTCCTGTATTCGGTCCAGGGAAATGGCTCTTGGGAGAGAGCCGTGCGCTAAAAGTTGGCATTAATGCAGGCTAAGTTACCCTGCCATTTAAGAATAGATGACAGCGCCAGGTTTTCCAGTCCGCGACTAAAGTGGTCTGAAAAAAAGGGAGATTGTCACTCGCTACAATGTAAAAACCGCAAGTTCTCCTGTGAGATCCTTGCGGTTTTTTATTGGAAATCAGAGCACTACATCTGACAATTAACAGAGTTTTTCTGCGCGCTCGATAAACGGAGCAAGGCTCATTTTTTCGCCAGGTTTAGTCGGATCGTCAATCTGGATAACGTCGATCGGTTTTGCCGTGATTTTACCGCTCTCAACCTGCTGTCTGGCAACATCATTCAGCGGGTATTGCACCAGCGTGCTGGGATTGATGACATACAGCGCGTTGCCCGGACGGCAGGTCAGCATCACCTCTTCACGATTAAACGCCCATTTATCTTTGCCAACCTCAAAACGGCTGACGGTAATGACCTGCGGCGCAGCCAGTGCCACTCCCGAACTTGCCAGTAGCAATAAAGAGATAATAATTTTTTTCATACGTTTTGCCAGTCCATCAGAACGGTTCGAGGGTTGCAAACAGGCTGACAATTGCCAGCACAACAGCGCCTATACCCCATTCCAGCTTCGTCATCCAAATAAAATAGAGGGTCATGCAGCGGTTATCCTGCTGCATACGTGGAACAAGAACATACCGATTCACCAGCGCAATCGCCACCATTAGCATGACCAGGGCACATTTTAACAACAGCAGTCTCCCATAAGCCGCATGCCAGGGAACAGAAAAACCGACAATAAACAGCGCATTCATGATGCCGGTAAGCAACACGCCAATCACAAAAAGATGCCCATAGCGGGAGAAGCGCATCATGGTACTGATGGCTTGATCGCGCCAGCGTCCATGCGCCATTCTCATACAGTAGAGCACCGGCAGCAAGCCGCCAAACCACGCTGCAGCGCATATCAGATGCAGCGCATGGTTAATCTGATGAAGTGTGCCAGTTACGCTATCGTGCAATGTCGCATGCCCAACGCCCGCCAGCAGAATAAACTGCGCAATCGTCAGCATTAGCAGTCGTCGCGGCATACTGCGCGGTACGATAATAGTCACCGCCAGAGTGACTAGCGCAAGGATAATTTGCCACAGCCAGACGCCCCCGAATTGTGTTTGCAGGACAGCTCCCCAAACGGAGATGGAGAGGACATCCTGCCAACCCGCGCCCATTAATCCCCCCTGAACCGCCAGCATCAGCGTCGCGCTGATAAAGCTCCACGCCGCGGCGTGGCGTTGCAGATGCAAGAAACGACGCATCATCAAACGACGGAGCGATACAGGCGCCAGCCATGCACCATAGAGCGCACAGCCAAACACCAGCATCAGCGTGGTAAAATGGATAAAACGCAGTGCAACCCAGGTAAACGCCAGCATCGGTTATTTCACGCTAAAGGTATATTGTCCTTTCGTCTTGTGACCATCCACGGAAACAACGTGCCAGTCGACCGTATATTTTCCTGCTTCAAGTGTTTGATCAAGCGGAACAATCAGCTGTGTTTTGTCCTGCTCACTGCGTGACGCCTTGCCCGTTTTGATCTGTTCTTTGTTTGGACCTGTCAGCGTTGCGCCGCTGAATCCCGGCTCTACGCCTTCAGAAAAATTCAGCGTCAACGCCTGAGGAGATGCCGCAACCTCGGCATTAGCCGCCGGGCTTTGTTTTGTGAGGTGGGCATGCGCCAGGGCGGCGGGCGTTGCAAGCACGCTGGCGAGTACGATGAGAGCGCTGCGAAGCATAGATGCAGATGAAGCCATTTCAACTATTCCTTTTTGTTATGTCTAATCTATAGAGAATAACCTTCTACAATGATCGAGTCGAGAATCATCATTTCAGGCTTGCCATTAATGCGCACTCTTAGTAACTTTTGCGCGCTAATGGAGAGATGAGGAAAAACGTATGAATATTAATCTGGCCAAACTTGAGCAAGCAGAAATGGATAAGGTTAACGTCGATCTCGCTGCGGCAGGTGTCGCATTTAAAGAGCGCTACAACATGCCTGTCGTTGCTGAAGTAGTCGAGCGTGAACAGCCTGCACATTTACGCGACTGGTTCCGTGAACGCCTGATCGCGCACCGTTTAGCTTCTGTTTCCCTGTCACGTTTACCTTACGAGCCTAAAGTTAAATAAACCTTATATTAAGTTACAATTCCTTACATGATGCCTGCTACAGTATAAGTACATTCTTAATCTACTATTTAAGGATGGTTGTAGACACTATGAAAAGGAAATCATTATGTCACACTGGAAAATTGCTGCAGCGCAGTACGAACCACTTCAACGATCATTAAGCGAACACGTCGCCCATCATTTGCAGTTCATTCAGGCAGCGGCTAAATGCCAATGCGAATTGTTGGTTTTTCCATCATTGTCCCTGTTGGGATGTGTGGACGAAGACGACGCTCTCCCAGCCCCACCTGATGAAGAGTTATTGCAACCCCTCGCCCACGCTGCGGCCACGTATCGTATGACCATCATTGCCGGGTTGTCGGTAGAGCATCACGATCGCTTTGTGAAGGGAATAGCGCTTTTCTCTCCCTGGATGACCTCGCCGTTAATGTTTCATCAAAGCCATGGCGCCTGTATCGCCAGGCAACAAAATGCCATCAGCGTTGTCGACAGTCAGCCGGAAGGTATTGATATCGACCCGACATTTTCGCTGTTCACAACCTGTCAGTCCGTCAGCGAACCAGAACTGCTCTCTTCCGCTTCGCGCCTGCAAAGTTTTTCACATAAATTCGCCATTGCGGTGCTGATGGCCAATGCACGTGGCAGCAGCGCGTTGTGGGATGAAGGGGGTCGGTTAATTGTACGCGCAGACAGCGGTTCGTTACTGTTAACCGGACAACGCACGCCACGGGGTTGGCAAGGTGATATCATTCCATTACGCTAGTCGTTTTGGTCTGGAGCCCGGCATGTTGCGCATAATAGATACAGAAACCTGTGGTCTGCAGGGAGGCATTGTTGAGATTGCGTCTGTCGATGTCGTTGACGGAACGATCGTCAATCCCATGAGCCATCTGGTGCGTCCTGACCGTCCCATCAGTCCACAAGCCATGGCTATCCATCACATCACTGAAGCGATGGTAGCGGATAAACCGTGGATTGAAGACATCATCCCGCAGTATTACGGCAGCGAGTGGTACGTGGCGCATAACGCCAGTTTTGATCGGCGTGTGCTGCCCGAAATGCCAGGAGAATGGATTTGCACCATGAAACTTTCCCGCCGTCTGTGGCCGGGGATCAAATACAGCAATATGGCACTCTATAAATCCCGCAAGCTGAGCGTCCAGACGCCGTCTGGTCTGCACCACCACCGCGCGCTTTATGACTGCTACATCACAGCGGCACTGCTGATCGACATTATGAAGACGTCCGGCTGGACCCCGGAGCAAATGGCCGATGTCACCGGTCGTCCTGCGTTGCTAACCACATTTACCTTCGGAAAATACCGCGGGAAACCGGTATCTGAAGTCGCTGAACGCGATCCGGGCTATTTGCGCTGGCTGTTTAACAACCTTGACAATATGAGCCCGGAATTGCGCCTAACGCTGAAACACTATCTGGATAACGCCTGAGTTTACGCTTGTCCAGGCAGTGTGCCCTGCGCCAGCCCAATCAAAAACGCGTATTCCAGGGCCACACCTTCGTAAGATTTATAACGTCCGGATTTACCGCCGTGCCCGGAATCCATATCCGTGCAGAGTAACAGCAGATGGTCGTCCGTTTTCAGCTCACGCAGTTTTGCCACCCACTTTGCCGGTTCCCAGTATTGCACCTGGGAGTCGTGCAAGCCCGTTGTCACCAGCAGATGCGGATAAGCCTGCGCGGTAACATTGTCATACGGACTGTAGCTTTTCATGTAGGTGTAATACTCTTCCTCCTGCGGATTACCCCACTCTTCAAACTCACCGGTCGTCAGTGGAATTGACTCATCCAGCATTGTGGTCAGCACATCGACAAATGGCACCTGTGCAATGACGCCATGAAACAGTTCGGGGCGCTCATTGATGGCAACACCCATTAACATTCCTCCGGCGCTTCCTCCCATGCCATAACATAGCGAAGGCGCGCCATAGCCCATTTTTAGCAGTGCATCGCAGACGTCGAGATAATCATTGAAGGTATTTTTCTTATGCAGAAACTTACCGTCTTCGTACCACTGTTGCCCTAACTCACCGCCGCCACGGACATGGGCAATGGCATAAACAAAGCCGCGATCCAGCAGGCTCAAGCGGCTGCTGCTGAAATCGGCGTCCATGCTGGCGCCATACGAGCCATAGCCGTAAACCAGTAACGGATTTTTTCCTTTCAGGAAGTACTTTTGATGGTAAACCAGCGAAACCGGAACCTCGGTACCATCCCGCGCGGTGATCCATACGTGTTCGCTGCGGTAGTTCGCCGCATCAAATCCGGGAACCTCCGTCTGCTTGAGCACGCGACGCTCTCCGGTGTCCATATCCAGTTCAAACAGCGTATCCGGGGTGGTCATGGAGGAATAGCCATAACGCAGGCGCGAGGTCTCCGGCTCAGGGTTATAGGCAAGCCATGTCACATACGCCGGATCGTCAAAGGCGATACCGACCACTTCGCGCGTTTTACGATTGATCTGACGCAGACTGGTTAAGCCCCGCTGGCGCTCTTCCACCACCAGCCAGTCTGTGAACAGCGTAAAGCCCTCCAGCATCACGTTGTCACGCGGAGGGATCAGCGTCTCCCAGACTTGCTCATCACGAACACGGGTACGGTACAGGCCGAAATTTTTCCCCTGACGGTTGGAGCGCAGATAAAAATTGTGCTGATAGTGATCGAGACTGTATTCGTGGTCTTTGCGTCGAGCTAAAAAGACCAGTGGCTCTGCATCAGCCAGTTCTGCATCAATGAGCAGAACCTCACTGGTGGTTGCACTCGCAATATGAATAACAACATAGTGCTGTGAGGTGGTTTTATGCAGACTGACATAAAACATATCATCGGCTTCTTCATATACCAGCTCATCCAGTGATGATGGCGAGCCTACGGTATGCCGCCAGACCTGATACGGCAGCAATGTGGTTTCATGCTTGCGGACATAATAGAAAGTCTGCGAGTCGTTGGCCCAGACTAATTCCGGCTCGACGTTTTCAAGTACCTCCGGGTACCAGTTACCCGTTTGTAAGTTGCGAAAACGCACGCCATATTGCCGGCGGGACAGATAATCCTCAGCCAGCGCCATAATGGTGTTATCCGGGGATATCGCCAGTCCTCCCAGCGTATAAAACTCACTGTGGGCCGCGCGCTGGTTACCATCCAACAAGGTGTCCCATTCATCCCACTCTTCACTGAAGGCAGACTGACGTTGATAAATGGCATATTCGCACCCCGGTTCATAGAGATGGCGATAGCGGTACCCATTTTTCACATACGGTGCAGACACATCCTGAGGGGGAATACGGTCGATAATCTCTTTCAGAACACGCTCCTGCAAAGCTTGCTGCGAAGCCATCACCTGGCGGCCATATGCATTTTCTTGTTGCAGGTAATTCAGTACTTCTGGTTGCGAGCGGGTGTCATCTCGCAACCAGTAATAATTATCAACGCGGGTGTCGCCATGCTGCGTCATGGCGTGGGGAATACGAGGAGCTTTAGGTAGCATGTCATTGTTCTTTTGCTTAATCATCCTATAAGGGTGGCAAAAGTCAGCAATGATGCAAGCGAAACATGCGCCTTGGCGGTAACTATTTAACCCGGCAGGGCCTGTTTTTGTTCCTTAAGATCCTGCTCAATCCCTTCACGAACATCCTGCGGGATCTTCAACGCATCACCCAATGCATTCAGATAACTGCGTTCCATAAAGTGGTCGATATCAATCGCCGCACAGCTCAGGAAGTAAATTTCCAGCGCTTCTTCTTCGTTACGGATCCCCTGAGCCAGACGCTGAGGATCGAGTGGTTGTTCAATCGCACGTTCAATCAGAACGCGGCCCTGCTCTTCCACGCCCGCTTCACGGAGCTGCTGCTCAATAGCGCTACGTTCTTTGGCATCAATATGGCCATCGCTTTTCGCCGCAAAAACCAGCGCCAGAATCAGGCGTTCGGTTCGCTCATCCAGCGGTGAGCTTTGTGCACCAAACTGCGGCTCATCCTGATGCGCTGCGCGAACTTTATCCTTGTACTTGTTCCATAACACAGTCCCGGCAACCGCACCGCCGCCCACCAGAAGCGCGCTGGTGCCGTATTTACTCAGTAATTTACGAGAAGATTTGTTGGCAACCAGTAATCCTGCCAGACCGCCTAACGCGCCTGGAACGAGAAGTTTACTCAGCCCTTGCTCGCCAGAAGATGACGCGGAGGAACCCTTTTGCCCAAGAAGAGATTGTAGTTGATTTAGCCAGTTAGCCATTTTGCCCCTCAAGTACAGACGAATAATCATCAAAGCGTACCCGAGGGGATGTCAGGAAGTGTTCAGGTCATCAAAAGATGTGCAAATACCTCCGTTACTGCGGCTGATACTCCGCTGTTCCGGCTTTGCAGTCGACTTTTACCTGATAGTGAATATCCGCACTTTTACCGCGAACAGTCAGGGGGACAGACCATTTACCGTCTTTGCCCGTAATATCGGGCGTGTTTACCCAGGCGACCGGATCGGCTTGCCCGACGCGCTTTTGATCGTCAGCCCAGCGCGCGATGCGATTTTGTTGATAATCACGTTTCACGCTCGCCGCAATACCGTTAGCGTCCAGTCCCTCACACTTGGGGAACTGGACGTTTTTGCTTTCCATATTTGCCGCAAATACAGATACGCTGGCAGACAGCAGCAGCAGGCTCAATAACGTTCTTTTTTTATACATTCTTTTCTCCTTAATCTCCCCTTCGTCATTCAGATTGCCTGTAGCAACGGGAAATAACGTCAGGGATTGCACAATGATTCAGGGAAAAGCATGGTACAAAATATCAGGAGCGCAAGTCGCTTCAGGCCGCCTGGGTATCATCCTCAGCGTGCGCGTCGTTGTCGACCACCTGTGGAGAAGGCAGCTTGCCGTTTTTGAGGATGGCGCTTAGCACATCTTTTTGCTCAGCCAGCCACAGGGAAAGCGCTTCGCGCTGCTCGTCTTCAAGCGCTACCGGCGATTGCTCCAGCCATGTATCGAGCAAATCCGCTGTATCCAGCATTTTGTCATACGCATCGGCTTCCTTTTTGCTGGTAAACGACATTTTTTCCTCACCTTCCCGAATGACTACGTATTTAACTTCAACCGCCATTTTGCAGCCTCTTAAATTACCTGTATTTATGTACAGTATATTCTTTTTAAGCCCTGAAATCAACCTGGTAATAAAGACAGACGCAAACGTTTTCGTATATACTGAGCCCAGATAAAACAGGGGATTAATTTATGACGTTATTAGGCACAGCGCTGCGTCCAGCAGCAACGCGAGTGATGTTATTAGGTTCGGGAGAACTGGGTAAAGAAGTGGCAATTGAATGTCAACGCCTGGGTGTGGAAGTCATTGCCGTGGATCGTTACCCCGACGCGCCAGCCATGCACGTTGCCCATCGCTCATACGTTATCAACATGCTGGATGGCGAAGCATTACGCCAGCTCGTCGAGCGTGAAAAACCACATTATATCGTGCCGGAAATTGAGGCGATCGCCACGGATATGCTGGTAAAACTGGAGCAGGAAGGCCAGCGTGTTGTGCCATGTGCAAGAGCAACGCAACTGACCATGAACCGGGAAGGAATCCGTCGCCTCGCCGCCGAAGAATTGTCTCTACCGACCTCTTCTTACCGCTTTGCTGACAGTGAAGTCCGCTTTCGCGAAGCCGTCGCTGAAATCGGCTATCCCTGCATCGTGAAACCGGTAATGAGTTCGTCCGGTAAAGGACAAAGCTTTATCCGCTCAGCCGATCAGCTCGCTGCAGCCTGGGACTATGCTCAACAGGGCGGGCGAGCTGGCGCCGGGCGCGTTATCGTCGAAGGCGTGGTGAATTTCGATTTTGAAATCACACTGCTTACCGTCAGCGCCATTGACGGCGTACATTTTTGCGCACCGGTTGGACATCGCCAGGAAGACGGCGACTATCGTGAATCCTGGCAGCCGCAGCAGATGAGTGAACTGGCACTGGCGCGCGCGCAGGAGATTGCCCGTAAGGTGGTGCTGGCGCTGGGAGGCCACGGACTGTTTGGGGTCGAACTGTTTGTCTGCGGTGATGAAGTGATTTTCAGCGAAGTCTCCCCTCGCCCTCACGACACGGGTATGGTGACGCTGATTTCTCAGGATCTGTCCGAGTTTGCCCTGCACGTGCGTGCATTCCTTGGTCTTCCCGTTGGCGCAATCCGCCAGTATGGGCCGTCAGCATCAGCGGTGATCCTGCCGAAGCTAAGCAGCCAAAACGTTACCTTTGATAATGTGGATGCTGCCGTTGGCGCGGGTTTGCAGATACGTCTGTTTGGTAAACCCGAAATCGACGGTACGCGTCGTTTAGGTGTCGTACTGGCAACTGCAGAAAGTGTTGAAGAAGCTGTTGATCGCGCAAAAAACGCGGCTTCACAGGTAAAAGTGACAGGTTAAAACCGGAGCCGTAGACCGGATGAGGCAGTAAAACCCCATCCGGCAAAGCCCGATATCGGCGCTAACGCCTCTTATCGGGCCTTCGGTTTACACGTTGATAGCTTACTGCTTCGCGCCTTCAACCGCTTCGCGAGCCAGTTTGGTGATACGATCGTAATCACCCGCTTCCAGCGCATCCGCCGGAACCAGCCAGGAACCGCCAATGCACAGTACGCTTTTCAGTGCCAGGTAGTCGCGGTAATTCGCTGGAGAGATACCACCGGTTGGGCAGAAACGGACCTGTGAGAACGGACCCGCAATCGCCTGCAGCGCTTTCGTACCGCCGTTCGCTTCCGCCGGGAAGAATTTGAACTCTTTCAAACCGTAGTCCATACCCAGCATCAGTTCAGAAACGGTGCTGATACCCGGGATCAACGGAATAGTGCCTTCAGTTGCGGCTTTCAGCAGCGGCTCGGTCAGACCCGGGCTGATGGCGAACTGTGCACCCGCTTCGGTGACTTCAGCCAGCTGTTGTGGATTCAGTACGGTACCCGCACCAACGATAGCATCCGGAACTTCTTTGGCGATCGCGCGAATGGCATCCATCGCACATGCGGTACGTAACGTCACTTCCAGAACGCGCACGCCCCCTGCAACTAACGCTTTTGCCATCGGCACAGCGTGTTCCAGTTTGTTAACCACAATAACCGGTACAACCGGGCCAGTGGTCAGGATTGCTTCTGCACTTGTCTTCCAGTTTTTCATCAGAGTTTTCTCTCGCCTGATTACAAATTAAGTCTTAAAAAGTGATACAGGTTGCGCCCTGCTCCGCACCGGACAGCTTTTCACGCAACGCGCTGAACATTTCACGCCCGGTACCCACGCGCGAAGCGCTAAGGTCAGGGATGTGAGGCTGACGGGAAGCAAGTTCCTCTTCATCAACCAGCAGCGTTAATTCACCTGTCTGTCCATTCACACGAATGATGTCGCCATCGCGCACTTTCGCCAGCAGCCCGCCATCGTAAGCTTCTGGAGTTACATGGATTGCTGAAGGCACTTTACCTGAAGCACCTGAAAGTCGTCCATCGGTAACTAACGCAATTTTGAAACAACGGTCCAATAATACACCAAGTGGCGGCATGAGTTTATGTAATTCTGGCATTCCGTTCGCTTTTGGTCCCTGATGGCGCACAACGACCACACAATCCCGGTCAAGCAGACCCGCATCAAACGCCGGTAACACATCATGCTGACTTTCGAAAACAACTGCAGGCGCTTCAATCACCTGATTTTCAACTGGAACAGCTGAGGTTTTCATCACCGCACGCCCCAGGTTACCACTCAGTACTTTAGTGCCGCCGTGATGGGAGAATGGCTGATCAAAGGCGGCAATCACATTGCTGTCCAGTGATTTTTCCGCACCTTCGCGCCAGTCCAGTTCACCATTGTTGAGCCACGGCTCCAGGGTGTAGCGCGATAAACCGAATCCAGCGACAGTGTTCACATCTTCATGTAACAGACCCGCATTCAGCAGTTCACGCATTAATACAGGCACACCGCCAGCAGCCTGGAAATGGTTAATGTCTGCCGGGCCATTCGGGTACAGACGCGCCATCAGCGGCACGATATCGGATAGATCGGAGAAGTCGTCCCAGTTAATCAGAATACCGGCTGCACGCGCCATGGCTACCAGGTGCATCGTATGGTTGGTTGAACCGCCGGTCGCCAGCAGTGCCACAATACCGTTCACAACCACTTTTTCATCGATCATTTTCCCGATCGGCATCCACTCATTACCGTTACCGGTCAGACGTGTTACCTGACGGGCCGCCGCTGCGGTCAATGCTTCACGCAGTGGTGCATCCGGGTGAACAAAAGAGGAGCCTGGCAACTGCATGCCCATGAACTCCACTACCATCTGGTTGGTGTTAGCGGTGCCGTAGAACGTACAGGTACCCGGCGCATGATAAGACGCAGCCTCGGATTCGAGCAGTGCCATACGATCCACTTTGCCTTCGGCATACAGTTGACGAATACGCACTTTCTCTTTGTTCGCCAGACCACTCGTCATCGGGCCTGAAGGGATGAAGATTGAAGGCAGATGACCGAAGGAAAGCGCCGCCATGACCAGGCCCGGGACAATCTTGTCACATACACCGAGGAACAACGCACCGTCGAACATATTGTGTGAGAGCCCCACAGCCGCTGACATCGCAATGACTTCACGACTTAGCAGAGAAAGCTCCATACCGTCCTGGCCCTGGGTCACACCGTCGCACATCGCAGGTACGCCACCAGCAACCTGGCCCACCGCATTGGCTTCATGTAGTGCTTTGCGAATGATGGCCGGATAGTGTTCATACGGCTGGTGTGCGGAAAGCATGTCGTTATAGGAGGTAATGATCGCGATATTGTTACGCAACATGCTTTTGAGCGAGGCTTTATCCTCCGGCTGACAGGCGGCAAAACCATGCGCCAGATTGCCGCATGCCAGCTGTGAGCGATGGACGGTCGTCGTTTTAGCCTGTTCGATTCGAGCGAGGTAGGCGGAACGCGTGTCCCGGGAACGTTCGACGATACGTTGTGTTACGCGTAACAAATTCGGATTCATAGAGGCTCCTAAAATTTATCTGTCAGAGCGGTTGGGTAAACAATGTATTCAGCATTACTAAATATAGCTGAATCGCTTGTTAGCCGTAGCTCAGGGGCAAAATCGTTTCAGGCAGTGTAATAAAAAAAACCTCGCGGGTGAATCCACGCGAGGTTTAAAAGTGCAAAAATTATTCTACAATCTGTGCTAGATCATGTTACCGGTAAAATAACACCTAATGGCTAGATGATCTTTTACTCGAATTCGTTCCAGGAACGACCGTCACGGGTAATCATGGCCACAGACGCAACCGGTCCCCAGGTTCCTGCCTGATAAGGCTTCGGCGACTCGTTATCCATCGCCCAGGCTTCAGTAATTGAATCCACCCACTTCCAGGCCTCTTCGACTTCATCGCGACGCACAAACAGAGCCTGAATACCGCGCATGGTTTCCAACAGCAGGCGCTCATAGGCGTCGGCCAGGTGCGTTTGGTTGAAGGTTTCTGAGTAGCTCAGATCCAGCTTAGTGATCTGCAGATTATGTTTGTGGTCCAGACCCGGCACTTTGTTCAGTACCTGGATATCAACCCCTTCATCAGGCTGCAAACGAATAGTCAACTTGTTCTGCGGCAGATCCTGCCAGGATTCTTTAAACAGATTCAGCTCAGGTGTTTTGAAATAAACCACCACTTCAGAGCACTTGGTTGGTAAACGTTTACCGGTACGCAGGTAGAACGGTACACCCGTCCAACGCCAGTTATCGATATCGACGCGGATCGCCACAAACGTTTCCGTATTGCTGCTCTTATTCGCGCCCTCTTCTTCCAGGTAACCCGGTACCTTTTTACCCTGGGCAAAACCAGTGGTGTACTGGCCGCGAACCGTTTTTTCACGCACGTTCGAGCGATCGATGCGACGCAGCGATTTCAGGACCTTCACTTTCTCATCGCGAATGCTGTCGGCGCTCAGATCAGCCGGAGGGGACATTGCGATCATGCAGAGGATTTGCAGCAAGTGGTTCTGGATCATATCGCGCATTTGACCGGCCTGGTCAAAATAGCCCCAGCGGCCTTCAATACCGACCTCTTCAGCCACGGTAATTTCTACGTGATCGATAGTGCGGTTATCCCAGTTGTTCACAAACAGGGAGTTGGCAAAACGCAGTGCCAACAGGTTCAGGACCGTCTCTTTCCCGAGATAGTGGTCAATACGATAAACCTGGCACTCTTCGAAGTACTCGCCAACCTGATCGTTGATTTCACGGGATGTCGCCAGAGACGTGCCCAGCGGTTTTTCCATCACCACGCGAGCGGGTTTAGCATTCAGCTTTGCTTCACCCAAGCCTTTGCAGATCGCGCCAAAGGTGCTTGGCGGCATAGCGAAATAGTTAATCGTGGTACGTGATTTTTGATCCAGCATCTCGCCCAGACGGCTAAATGCGGCGGTGTCATTGACGTCCAGGTTACAAAACTCCAGACGGCCACTGAGAGTTTCCCATAAACTTTCATCAATTTTTTCTTTCATGAAAGTTTCGAGCGCTTCGCGTACAACCTTGGTATAGGCAGCTTTGTCCCAATCAGCACGCCCAACCCCAATGATACGGGTTTCCGGGTTAATCTGACCGGCCTTTTCCAGTTGATACAGGGAAGGCAGCAATTTCCGTCGCGCCAGGTCACCCTTCGCACCGAAAATGACCAGGTCACATGCCTGGGCTGTTTGCGTTACCGCCATGTCATTCTCCTCAATTAAGTGCCTGGTGCTTTTGCCAGACACTGGTTGTAATTTTATTACAGTGCACTGTACTGCTTTTACGTGAATCCGGAAACCGTAAACGCTTATCCAGCCGTGCTGTTACCGCGAACAGCCGCTTTATTGGCGTATAACCCATCAAAATGGATAAAAAAGTCGTATTTTTCGTACCCATGACGAAGTATGAAAATCCGACTCCGATCATGTAATGAAAAAAAACAACAACTATTCTGTCCATTTTGCCCCGTTGCTGCATTAGCAGGGGTAATATCTATACACTAAATTGTGTATCGGTTTCCCCGTATCGCTGAAATCGTTTTTGCCCATGACCCATGAGTCTACCTACATCATGAATATGCTGGAAAAAATCCAGTTAAAACTGGAACATTTGAGCAAGTCAGAGCGTAAAGTCGCCGACATTATTCTTGCCTCTCCCGAGCGGGCAATCCATTCAAGTATCGCCGCACTTGCTGTAGAAGCGAATGTCAGCGAGCCAACGGTGAACCGTTTCTGTCGCAGCATGGACACCCGCGGCTTTCCTGATTTTAAACTGCATCTGGCGCAAAGTCTGGCAAATGGTACCCCTTATGTTAATCGCAATGTAGATGAGGATGACAGCGTTGAATCTTACACGGGGAAAATCTTCGAGTCAGCGATGGCAAGCCTCGACCACGTTCGCCAGTCGCTGGATAACGCGGCGGTAAACCGGGCAGTAGATTTATTAACCCAGGCGAAGAAAATTGCCTTCTTTGGTTTAGGTTCTTCCGCCGCGGTAGCGCATGACGCGATGAATAAATTTTTCCGCTTTAACGTTCCGGTTATCTATTCCGACGACATCGTACTGCAACGCATGAGCTGTATGAATTGTAGTGATGACGATGTCATTGTGCTCATTTCACACACCGGAAGAACCAAAAGTCTGGTGGAACTGGCACAACTGGCAAGAGAAAACGATGCCATGGTGATTGCCCTGACATCTCCTGGTACTCCGCTGGCACGTGAAGCAACGCTGGCAATTACCCTCGATGTACCGGAAGATACTGACATTTATATGCCCATGGTCTCTCGACTTGCTCAACTTACCGTGATAGATGTGCTGGCTACGGGATTTACTTTGCGCCGTGGGGCAAAATTTAGAGATAACTTGAAGCGTGTCAAGGAAGCGCTCAAGGAATCGCGTTTTGATAAAGAATTACTCATCAAGAGTGATGACCGCTAAAAGCAATAACAATGTTCTACCATTTTATCATCCGGGTCGTTCATTTTACCGTTTATGTTCGAGAACGGCCGGATTAATGTTCACGCAACACCAAGTTGTTTCAGTCAACGGAGTATTACATGTCCAGAAGGCTTCGCAGAACCAAAATCGTTACCACCTTAGGCCCGGCAACTGACCGCGATAACAACCTTGAAAAAATTATCGCCGCTGGGGCGAACGTTGTACGTATGAACTTTTCGCACGGCTCTCCAGAAGATCACAAATTGCGGGCGGATAAAGTCCGTGAAATTGCCGCCAAATTGGGACGTCATGTAGCTATTTTGGGTGACCTGCAGGGACCTAAAATCCGCGTATCGACCTTTAAAGAAGGTAAAGTATTTCTCAATGTTGGCGACAAATTCCTGTTAGACGCCAACCTCGGTAAAGGTGAAGGCGACAAAGAAAAAGTCGGCATCGATTACAAAGGCCTGCCTGCTGACGTTGTGCCGGGCGATATCCTGCTGCTGGATGATGGTCGCGTACAGCTCAAAGTGCTGGAAGTTCAGGGTATGAAAGTCTTCACCGAAGTCACTGTCGGTGGCCCGCTCTCCAACAACAAAGGCATCAACAAACTTGGCGGTGGCCTTTCTGCTGAAGCTCTGACGGAAAAAGACAAAGCAGACATCATTACTGCAGCGCAAATCAGCGTTGACTATCTGGCGGTTTCTTTCCCTCGCTGTGGCGAAGATCTGAATTATGCCCGCCGCCTGGCGCGCGACGCTGGCTGCGATGCGAAAATTGTTGCCAAGGTAGAGCGTGCTGAAGCCGTCTGCGACCAGAATGCGATGGATGACATCATCCTTGCCTCTGACGTGGTAATGGTTGCGCGTGGTGACCTGGGCGTGGAAATCGGTGACCCGGAGCTGGTTGGTATTCAGAAAGCGTTGATCCGTCGCGCACGTCAGCTGAACCGTGCGGTTATTACCGCAACGCAGATGATGGAATCAATGATCACTAACCCAATGCCGACGCGTGCGGAAGTCATGGACGTGGCAAACGCCGTGCTGGATGGGACTGATGCCGTCATGCTGTCTGCCGAAACTGCGGCAGGCCAGTACCCGGCGGAAACCGTCGCAGCTATGGCTCGCGTATGTCTGGGTGCAGAGAAAATCCCGAGCATCAACGTTTCTAAACACCGTCTCGACGTACAGTTTGATAATGTCGAAGAAGCTATCGCCATGTCAGCGATGTATGCCGCGAACCATCTGAAAGGCGTTACCGCTATCATCGCCATGACCGAGTCCGGTCGTACTGCGCTGATGACATCACGCATCAGTTCTGGCCTGCCAATTTTCGCGATGTCTCGTCATGAGCGTACGCTGAATCTGACCTCTCTGTATCGTGGCGTTACGCCGGTCCACTTTGACAGCGAAACTGACGGTGTAGTAGCTGCCAACGAAGCGGTCAATCTGCTACGCGACAAAGGCTACCTGGTGTCAGGCGATCTGGTGATTGTGACCCAGGGTGATGTCATGAGCACCATCGGCTCCACCAACACCACACGTATTCTGACTGTAGAATAACGACGCTGCTGACTGCCTGATATTACTCGCTTATCAGGCGCACAGGTCGCCTGATACAAAAAAGCCTCTCGAACGAGAGGCTTTTTTTATTTCTTCGGATAGAGATCTTTGCGCTTATAGGGCTCAATCTCGCCGGGTTTGCGGGTCTTTAGCAGTTTCAGAATCCAGGTGTATTGTTCAAGATGTGGGGTGACAAAAATCTCCACTTCTTCATTCATCCGTCTGGCAATTGTATGGTCATCGGCCGTCAGAATGTCATCCATGGGGGGGCGTACCTGAATCGTCAGGCGATGCGTTTTACCATCGTACACCGGGAATAGCGGTATTACGCGTGCATGACAAACCTTCATCAGGCGGCCAATCGCCGGTAACGTTGCCTTATAGGTCGCGAAGAAATCGACAAACTCGCTGTGCTCCGGGCCGTGGTCCTGATCCGGTAAGTAATATCCCCAGTATCCCTGCCGTACCGACTGAATAAAAGGTTTAATACCGTCGTTACGTGCATGTAAACGACCGCCGAAACGTCGACGTACCGTATTCCAGACATAGTCAAATACCGGATTACCCTGGTTATGGAACATCGCTGCCATTTTCTGGCCTTGAGCTGCCATCAGCATTGCCGGAATATCAACACCCCAGCCGTGAGGGACGAGAAAAATCACCTTTTCCTCATTACGTCGCATCTCATCGATAATTTCCAGGCCCTGCCAGTCAACGCGGTGCTGGATTTTCTCCGGACCGCGCATGGCTAATTCTGCCATCATAACCATCGCCTGAGGCGCAGTCGCAAACATCTCATCAACGATGGCCTCACGCTCGGCTTCGCTGCGCTCCGGAAAACAGAGGGATAAATTAATAAGCGCTCTACGACGCGAACTTTTCCCCAGCCGTCCGGCAAGCCGCCCCAGTTTCGCCAGAACGGGATCGCGAAATGACGCGGGCGTTAATGCAATCCCTGCAATCGCTGCCACGCCAAGCCAGGCGCCCCAGTAGCGCGGGTGACGGAATGATTTTTGAAACTCAGGGATATACTCAATACTCTTTTTTTTCGTTTCCATGCTCTTCCAGTATCGGGGGCCGCGAAAAAGTAAATCTGCTGATAGTGTAGCGGCGCACCGTGTCCCGTACAAAATAAAAAAGCCGGCACGCATAGCGTACCGGCTCTGTCAGTGTATTTATTAATCGAAGCGTAACTGAGGCAGAACCTCTTTCACCTGAGCCAGGTACTCGGTACGATCCGAACCGCTCAACCCTTCCGTACGCGGCAGTTTTGCCGTCAACGGGTTCACAGCCTGCTGGTTGACCCATACTTCGTAGTGCAGGTGCGGGCCCGTAGAACGCCCGGTGTTACCTGACAGCGCAATGCGATCGCCACGTTTCACTTTTTGCCCCGGTTTAACCAGCAGCTTACGCAGGTGCATGTAACGGGTGGTGTAAGTACGACCGTGACGAACAGCAACATAGTATCCGGCCGCGCCACTCCGTTTCGCGACAACCACCTCGCCATCACCGACTGACAGCACCGGCGTACCTTGCGGCATCGCAAAGTCGACACCTTTGTGCGGTGCAACGCGCCCGGTTACCGGATTCAGGCGACGCGGATTGAAGTTTGACGAAATACGGAACTGCTTCGCCGTAGGGAAACGCATAAACCCTTTAGCAAGCCCGGTCCCGTTACGGTCATAGAATTTACCGTCTTCAGCACGGATCGCGTAATAATCCTTGCCTTCAGAGCGCAAACGAACGCCCAGCAGTTGGCTTTGTTCGCGTTTACCGTCCAGCATCTCGCGAGACATCAAAACGGAGAACTCATCGCCTTTCTTCAGCTTGCGAAAGTCCATCTGCCATTGCATTGCTTTAATCACTGCGCTGATTTCAGAGCTGGTGAGGCCGGCATCTCTTGCACTGGCGACGAAACTACCGCCCACCGTACCGTTGATTCGGCTGTTGACCCAGTCGCCCTGCTGCATTTCGCTGCTCATTTTGAAACCCGTTGCTGTACGATCATAAGTACGAGTTTCACGGCGGGAGACTTCCCAGGTCAGGCGCTGCAAATCACCTTCCGAAGACAGTGTCCAGGAAAGTTGCTGGCCAATTTTCAGATTACGTAGATCTTTATCAGATGCGGCAAGCTGGCTGATATCGCCCATATCAATGCCGTACTGGTTCAGAATACTGCTCAGCGTATCGCCGGTAGAGACAACATACTCGTGAACCCCGGCCTCGCCAGAGGTCTTGTCATCAAGTTCGTCCTGAGGGATAGCTTCATCTTCCTGAGCGGCTTGATCGATAGGTTCGCTGGCCTCTGGCAACAGTGAACGTATCTCGCTTTTTTCCAGCTCAATGGTTTTAACGATGGGTGCAGAGTCGGGATGGTATACATAAGGCCGCCAGACTGCGACGGCCAATGTCAGAACAGTAAGCGACCCCAACATAACACGATGGGGTCGCGGCAAATTATTAAACGCCAGAGCGACAGAGCGGGCTATCTGTTGCACGTATTCACTTCCTCATTAATCTCCTTTCAGGCAGCTCGCATACTGGTTGGCTAATTGGTTCAGAAACGCTGAATAGCTTGTTTTACCCAGTTTGATATTCGTTCCGAGGGGATCCAACGTTCCCATTCGAACGGATGTCCCTCTCGCTACGGCTTCAACGACCGCTGGCCTGAACTGTGGCTCAGCAAAAACGCAGGTTGCTTTTTGCTCAACCAACTGTGTTCTTATTTCATGTAAACGCTGCGCACCAGGTTGAATCTCAGGGTTCACGGTAAAGTGACCAAGCGGTGTTAGCCCGTAGTGTTTTTCGTAGTAGCCATAGGCGTCATGAAAAACGAAATACCCTTTACCCTTGAGCGGTGCGAGCTCGTTACCTACCTGCTTATCGGTTGCGGCTAATTGTGCCTCAAAATCCTTCAGGTTGGCGTCAAGTTTGGCTCGACTTTGCGGCATAAGTTCCACTAATTTATCATGGATTGCAACCGCTGAGGCCCGCGCTATCTCTGGGGAAAGCCAAAGATGCATGTTGTAATCACCATGATGGTGATGCTCGTCACTTTTTTCGCCGTGAGCGTCGTTATGCCCATGATCGTCATCATCATCGTCAGCGCCTTTCATGAGTAACGGTTTCACGTCATTGAGCTGCGCAATCGTTACCTGTTTTGCGTTAGGAATATTCTTGACTGACTTTTCCATAAACGCCTCCATTTCCGGACCTATCCAAACAACTAAGTCCGCGTTCTGTAAGCGTTTTACGTCTGAAGGACGCAGCGAATAATCGTGTTCGGAAGCCCCGTCAGGCAACAGAACCTGGGTGTCTGTAACCCCATCTGCAATCGCTGAAGCAATAAAGCCCAACGGCTTAAGTGACGCCACTACAGCAGCATTTGCTGCCTGAGTTGCACTACCCCAAAGAGCAGCGGATAATGCTGCGAAAAGAAGCGTATTTTTATGTAACATAATGCGACCAATCATCGTAACGAATGTGAGAAATGTGATATTATAACATTCCATAACTTCTGCAAGACTAAAATTGATATGACGACTTTGGTTTCACTGGAAAATGTCTCGGTCTCTTATGGTCAACGCCGCGTCCTTTCTGACGTATCGCTTGAACTTCGACCCGGCAAAATTTTAACGCTTCTTGGCCCGAATGGGGCCGGAAAGTCTACGCTGGTGCGCGTTGTATTGGGGCTGGTAGCGGCTGATGAAGGGGTTATCAAGCGCAACGGGCATTTGCGGATTGGCTATGTACCGCAAAAACTCTACCTCGATACAACACTTCCGCTGACGGTGAGTCGCTTTTTGCGCTTACGTCCTGGCACAAAGAAAACCGACATTCTCCCTGCGCTGAAGCGTGTTCAGGCCGGGCATCTGATGGATGCGCCGATGCAAAAACTGTCCGGCGGGGAAACACAGCGTGTCTTGCTGGCCCGTGCGTTGCTAAATAAACCGCAGCTCCTGGTGCTCGATGAACCGACTCAGGGCGTGGATGTGAATGGTCAGGTTGCACTGTACGATCTTATCGATCAGTTGCGACGTGAGCTGGATTGCGCCGTGCTGATGGTATCCCATGACCTGCATCTGGTCATGGCAAAAACCGACGAAGTCTTGTGTCTGAACCACCACATTTGCTGCTCCGGCACGCCAGAGGTGGTTTCTATGCACCCTGAATTCATTTCTATGTTCGGGCAACGCGGCGCTGAACAACTCGGAATTTACCGTCACAACCATAATCATCGCCACGATTTACAGGGTCGCATTGTTTTACGCCGGGGAAATGGTCACTCATGATTGAATTATTATTACCCGGTTGGTTAGCCGGGATCATGCTGGCCTGTGCTGCTGGCCCGCTTGGCTCGTTTGTAGTCTGGCGTCGAATGTCTTATTTCGGCGATACGCTGGCTCATGCGTCGCTGTTGGGGGTCGCCTTTGGCCTGCTGCTGGATGTAAACCCTTTCTATGCGGTTATCGCCGTCACCCTGTTGCTGGCCGCAGGCCTTGTATGGCTGGAGAAACGCCCGCATCTCGCGATTGATACCCTGCTCGGTATTATGGCGCACAGTGCGCTGTCATTAGGGCTGGTTGTTGTCAGCCTGATGTCGAATATTCGTGTGGATCTGATGGCCTATCTGTTTGGCGATCTGCTCGCCGTCACCCCAGAAGATCTGGTGGCCATTGCCATTGGCGTGGTTATCGTTCTGGCGATTTTGTTCTGGCAGTGGCGTAACCTGCTGTCGATGACTATCAGCCCGGATCTGGCCTTTGTCGATGGCGTGAAGCTGCAACGTGTCAAGCTATTGCTGATGCTGGTCACAGCACTCACTATTGGTGTGGCGATGAAATTCGTCGGGGCACTGATTATCACCTCACTGCTGATAATTCCTGCGGCTACCGCACGTCGTTTCGCCCGGACACCCGAACAGATGGCCGGTGTTGCCGTGGGCGTTGGGATGATAGCGGTTACAGGCGGGCTGACCTTCTCAGCGTTCTATGATACGCCAGCAGGACCATCCGTGGTGCTTTGTGCTGCACTGCTGTTTATCTTCAGTATGATGAAGAAGCAAGCGAGCTGAGTGGTATTTCGCCGGATGGCGGTTTCACCTAATCCGGCCTACATCATACCGTAGGCCTGATTAGCGTAGCGCCATCCGGCATTATTGGGGCTTAAGGCATTGCCGGCGGTGTGATCCCGAAATGGTTCCAGGCCCGTACCGTTGCCATTCTTCCGCGCGGCGTACGCTGCAGAAAACCTTGCTGAATCAGATACGGTTCCAGCACGTCCTCAATGGTTTCACGTTCTTCGCCGATTGCCGCCGCCAGGTTATCCAGTCCTACCGGACCACCGAAGAATTTATCGATAACCGCCAGCAGCAGCTTACGGTCCATATAATCGAAGCCTTCCGCATCCACATTGAGCATATCCAGTGCCTGGGCGGCGATATCCGCCGAGATGGTGCCGTCATGCTTCACTTCGGCAAAATCGCGTACCCGACGCAATAAACGGTTGGCAATACGCGGCGTACCACGTGCCCGCCGCGCCACTTCCAGCGCGCCTTCGTCACTCATCTCCAGCCCCATAAAGCGGGCACTGCGTCCAACAATATGCTGCAGGTCAGCCACCTGATAGAACTCCAGGCGCTGTACAATACCAAAGCGATCGCGCAGTGGAGACGTTAATGACCCCGCGCGGGTTGTTGCGCCGATTAGCGTAAACGGCGGCAGATCGATTTTAATTGAACGTGCTGCCGGGCCTTCGCCAATCATGATATCCAGCTGATAGTCTTCCATTGCCGGATACAACACTTCTTCCACGACCGGTGACAGACGATGGATTTCATCGATAAACAACACATCGTGTGGTTCAAGGTTGGTGAGCATTGCCGCCAGGTCGCCTGCTTTTTCCAGTACCGGACCGGACGTAGTACGCAGATTAACGCCCATTTCATTGGCAACAATATTGGCAAGCGTGGTTTTACCGAGACCCGGAGGACCGAAAATCAGCAGATGGTCGAGCGCGTCACCGCGCAGCTTCGCCGCCTGGATAAAAATCTCCATTTGCGAACGCACCTGCGGCTGACCAATGTACTCTTCCAGCAATTTAGGGCGGATCGCACGATCCACCAGATCTTCAGGGGTCGTGCTGACAGCCGAAATCAGACGGTCTGCTTCAATCATCCTCTACCTCACAGCGCCGCGCGAAGCGCTTCACGAATCAGGGTTTCACTGCTGGCATCAGGGCGGGCAATTTTGCTCACCATGCGGCTGGCTTCCTGTGGTTTATAGCCCAACGCCACCAGCGCAGCAACCGCTTCCTGCTCGGCATCGTCCGTTGCCGGACTTGCCGGCGAGGTCAGAACCAGATCTGCCGCCGGGGTAAAGAGATCGCCATGCAGTCCTTTAAAGCGGTCTTTCATTTCGACGATCAATCGCTCTGCCGTTTTCTTACCGATGCCCGGTAATTTCACCAGTGCGCCAAGCTCTTCGCGCTCAACGGCATTGACAAATTGCTGCGCAGACATACCGGAGAGGATCGCCAGCGCCAGCTTCGGCCCTACACCGTTGGTTTTAATTAGCTCTTTAAACAGCGTGCGCTCTTGCTTATTGTTAAAGCCATACAGCAGCTGTGCGTCTTCGCGCACCACAAAATGCGTGAAGATGATCGCTTCCTGCCCGGCTTCCGGCAGCTCGTAGAAACAGGTCATCGGCATATGCACTTCATAGCCTACCCCGCCCGTTTCCAGAAGGACCAGTGGGGGTTGTTTTTCAAGAATGATGCCTCTGAGTCTGCCTATCACATGACGCTCCTGCGTTAAGGGCTAAAAGGTAATGCGCTATCATAAAAAAAGGCTGGATAGATATCCAGCCTCATTTGTCACTAACGTAACCTACCGCGCGCTAAATTCAACCTCGACTCACTCATTTGCATGGCGTTCTGGCTGACATGGCAGTGGGTAATGGCAATCGCCAGCGCATCCGCAGCATCCGCCTGAGGGTTAGCCGGGAGTTTGAGCAGCGTACGCACCATGTGTTGTACCTGGCTTTTTTCCGCGCTGCCGATACCGACGACGGTTTGTTTAACCTGTCGGGCAGCATACTCAAACACCGGAAGATCCTGATTGGTCGCAGCAACAATCGCCACGCCGCGCGCCTGCCCCAGCTTAAGCGCCGAATCGGCGTTTTTCGCCATAAAGACCTGCTCGATGGCAAAATAATCCGGCTGGAACTGGGTGATGATTTCCGTCACCCCCGCGTATATCAATTTAAGGCGTGACGGGAGATCGTCAACTTTGGTGCGAATACAACCACTGCCGAGGTAGGTCAACTGTCTGCCGACCTGACGGATTACGCCATAACCGGTAATGCGCGACCCCGGATCAATGCCGAGAATGATAGACATCACGCATCTCCTGTTATTTTATGGCTTAACCACATCATTCTAACGTAGCTGCAACCTCATCGGAGATTTCGCCGTTGTGGTAAACTTCCTGCACGTCATCGCAATCTTCCAGCATATCGATCAGACGCATCAGTTTCGGCGCTGTTTCTGCATCCATATCCGCTTTGGTGGATGGGATCATAGAAACTTCAGCCGCGTCCGCTTTCAGACCTGCCGCTTCCAGTGCATCACGAACTTTACCCATCTCTTCCCACGCGGTGTAAACGTCAATCGCGCCGTCGTCGAAGGTTACAACGTCTTCAGCACCGGCTTCCAGTGCCGCTTCCATGATGGCGTCTTCGTCGCCTTGCTCAAAGGAGATCACGCCTTTCTTGCTGAACAGGTATGCAACAGAACCGTCGGTACCGAGGTTGCCGCCTGTTTTAGTGAATGCGTGGCGCACTTCCGCAACGGTACGGTTACGGTTGTCAGACAGACATTCAATCATAACGGCTGTACCGCCAGGACCGTAACCTTCATAGATGATGGTTTCCATATTGGAATCTTCATCACCACCCACACCGCGCGCGATTGCACGGTTCAGAGTGTCACGTGTCATGTTGTTTGCCAGCGCTTTATCAACCGCTGCGCGCAGACGCGGGTTAGCATCTGGATCGCCACCACCCAATTTAGCCGCCGTCACCAGCTCACGAATGATTTTGGTGAAGATCTTACCGCGCTTAGCATCCTGCGCTGCTTTACGATGTCTGGTGTTGGCCCATTTACTATGACCTGCCATAAATAATCTCTCCAAAAAGCGCGCCTTCTCAGGCGACGTTAATTACAAACTCTTCAATCGCCTGCCGGTTACTCCACGACTTGGTTAACTGTGCCGCCTCATGCGCATTAACCCAACGGTAGGTCAAATGTTCGGTGAACACGATCTCTCGTTCAGTGGGCAGTGCCAGGCAAAACCAGGACTCGGTATTACGTACAATTCCTGGCGCATAGCGATGACGTAAATGACTAAAAATCTCAAACTCCACCGTGCGCTGGCAGTCAATTAAGGTCAGTTGCTCACGCGCAACATCAATGGCGACCTCTTCCTTTACTTCGCGCAGGGCGGCTTGCGACGCGGTTTCACCTTCTTCAAGGCTGCCGGTGACCGACTGCCAAAAATCAGGATCGTCGCGTCGCTGTAACATCAGCACTCTCCCGGTGTCCTTTGCATAAATCACGACTAACACCGAGACAGGCTGTTTATATGCCATATCAGTTATTCTCGGCCTTCTTAACAACCTGAATGCTCAGTTCCGCCAGCGCAGCTTCATTGGCCAGGCTCGGCGCTTCGGTCATCAGACACGCGGCAGCCGTCGTTTTCGGGAAAGCAATAACGTCACGGATGTTATCAGTACCGGTCAGCAGCATGGTCAGACGATCCAGACCAAACGCCAGGCCCGCGTGCGGCGGTGTACCGTATTTTAACGCATCCAACAGGAAGCCGAATTTCTCGCGCTGCTCTTGTTCGTTGATACCCAGAATACCGAATACGGTCTGCTGCATATCACCGTTATGGATACGTACAGAACCGCCGCCTACTTCGTAGCCGTTGATAACCATATCGTACGCATTGGCAACCGCATCTTCCGGCGCAGCTTTCAGCTCAGCTGCCGTCATGTCTTTCGGCGAGGTGAACGGGTGGTGCATCGCGGTCAGACCGCCTTCACCATCGTCTTCAAACATTGGGAAGTCGATAACCCACAACGGCGCCCATTTGGATTCGTCGGTCAGGTTCAGGTCTTTACCCAGTTTCAGGCGCAGAGCCCCCATCGCGTCGGCAACCACTTTCTTGTTGTCGGCGCCGAAGAAGATCATATCACCGTCTTGCGCGCCAGTACGTTCCAGAATGGCTTCAATGATTTCAGCATTCAGGAACTTGGCCACCGGGCTGGCTACCCCTTCCAGACCTTTCGCACGCTCGGTGACTTTAATGTATGCCAAACCTTTCGCGCCGTAGATCTTAATGAAGTTACCGTAATCGTCGATCTGCTTACGGCTAAGTGCAGCGCCGCCAGGTACGCGCAGAGCCGCTACACGCCCTTTCGCATCGTTAGCCGGACCAGAGAACACGGCGAATTCAACAGATTTCAGCAAATCAGCAACGTCCACCAGCTCCATCGGGTTACGCAGATCCGGCTTATCGGAACCGTAACGACGTTCAGCTTCAGCAAAGGTCATGATCGGGAAATCGCCCAGGTCCACACCTTTTACTTCCAGCCACAGATTACGCACCAGCGCTTCCATCACTTCACGCACTTGCGGTGCGGTCATGAAGGAGGTCTCAACATCGATCTGAGTAAATTCAGGCTGGCGGTCAGCACGTAAGTCTTCGTCACGGAAGCATTTTACAATCTGGTAGTAGCGGTCGAAGCCAGACATCATCAGCAGCTGTTTGAACAACTGAGGAGACTGTGGCAGCGCGTAGAATTTACCTTTATGTACGCGAGACGGTACCAGGTAGTCACGCGCACCTTCTGGCGTCGCTTTCGTCAGCATCGGCGTTTCGATGTCGAGGAAGCCATGGTCGTCCATGAAACGACGCACCAGGCTGGTAATTTTGGCACGCGTTTTCAGGCGCTGCGCCATTTCAGGGCGACGCAGATCGAGGTAGCGGTACTTCAGACGAGCTTCTTCAGTATTTACGTGGTTAGAGTCGAGCGGCAGTGAATCTGAACGGTTGATAATGACCAGATCGGAGGCCAGCACTTCAATTTCGCCAGTCGCCATATCAGCGTTGACGTTTTTCGCGTCACGCGCACGCACGGTGCCCGTTACCTGAATGCAGAACTCATTACGCAGTTCGGAGGCCAGCTTTAACGCGTCCGCACGGTCCGGATCGAAAAATACCTGCACGATACCTTCGCGGTCGCGCATATCGATAAAGATCAGGCTACCAAGATCACGACGACGGTTGACCCAACCACACAGAGTCACCTGCTGCCCCTCGTGGGACAGACGTAGCTGTCCGCAATATTCTGTACGCATGAGATATCCCTTAACTTTGCCGCAGGCGGATTGTCATCTGCCCGGCAGATGACGAAGTCGCAGCTTTAGCTGAATGTCACAACTGAATGAAAAAAGGCGGCTATTATACTGGAAATTCTGCCGCACGATAAGAGCCTACTGGGATAGACTCTCAGTCCGGTACTGACTGTACGCGTGTTTCCTAAGCGGGTATTGCGTAATCTCACAAAAAATAACAAAAATTGTCACCCCTTTCACACAGATTCGCGATTAAGGTGTAACGGAAATCTTTTTTTACTGGAGTCACCATGCTGGAACTGAACGCAAAAACCACCGCTCTTGTCGTCATCGATCTACAGGAAGGGATCCTGCCTTTCGCGGGTGGGCCTCATTCGGCAAACGACGTCGTCGCCCGCGCGGCACAACTGGCGGAAAAATTCCGTACTAACGGTTCACCAGTGGTGATGGTTCGCGTCGGCTGGTCTGCGGATTATGCCGACGCGCTAAAACAACCGGTTGATGCCCAAGCGCCAGCCAAAGCATTACCCGACAACTGGTGGGAATACCCACAAGCGCTGGGAAAGTGTGCGACAGACCTGGAGGTCACCAAGCGCCAGTGGGGAGCATTCTACGGTACTGACCTGGAACTGCAATTGCGCCGTCGTGGTATCGACACCATCGTCCTGTGCGGTATCTCCACCAATATCGGCGTCGAATCCACCGCGCGTAACGCCTGGGAGTTGGGTTTTAGCCTGATCGTTGCTGAAGACGCCTGCAGTGCCGCCAGCACCGACCAGCATAAGGGCAGCATGACGCATATTTTCCCACGTATTGCCCGCGTACGCCGCGTGGACGAGATCCTGCAAGCGTTATGATCTATATCGGCTTACCCCAGTGGTCGCACCCAAAGTGGGTGCGTCTGGGGATCACCAGTCTGGAAGAATATGCCCGCCACTTTAACTGTGTGGAAGGCAACACCACGCTGTACGCACTGCCAAAAGCCGAGATTGTTGCGCGCTGGCATGCACAGACCACCGATGCGTTTCGATTTTGTTTTAAGTTTCCGGCCACCATTTCACATCAGGCTGCGCTGCGTAATTGTGATGACCTGGTACAGGAATTTTTCGCGCGCATGTCGCCACTGGATGCCCGTATCGGACAATACTGGTTGCAGCTACCTGCCACGTTCGGCCCGCGTGACCTCCCTGCCCTGTGGCAATTCCTCGATGCCCTCCCTAAAACGTTTACCTACGGTGTCGAGGTTCGTCATCCGGATTTCTTTGCGAAAGGTGAATCAGAGATCCGGCTCAATCGGGGTCTGCATGAACGCGGAATTAATCGGGTCATTTTAGACAGCCGTCCGGTCCATGCCGCGATCCCACACACGGAAGCGATACGCGATGCTCAACGTAAGAAACCTAAGGTCCCGGTGCATGCGGTGGTGACAGCAACCCACCCGATGGTCCGTTTTATCGGTAGCGATGATATGGCTCAGAACCGGGCATTTTTCGCCGCCTGGCTGGCAAAGTTGCCACTCTGGCAACAGACCAGCACGCCATACCTGTTTTTGCACACGCCGGATATCGCACAGGCTCCTGAGCTGGTAGACACGCTATGGGCAGATTTACGTAGTGCCCTGCCAGAGATCGGATCAGCACCGTCGATTCCACAGCAATCTTCTCTTTTCTGAAAATGCCACCTATCATAGTCAATGCCAGCAGCCATTTTAAAAGGGAGTTTGTATGGTAAGCGCGCTTTATGCCGTCCTGGGTGCGTTATTGTTAATAAAGTTCTCCTTTGACGTCGTTCGCCTGCGCATGCAATATCGCGTTGCCTATGGTGATGGCGGCTTTAGCGAGCTGCAAAGCGCTATCCGCATTCACGGTAATGCGGTGGAATATATTCCCGTTGCATTAGTGCTGCTGTTATTTATGGAAATGAACGGCGCAGAAACGTGGATGGTGCATCTTTGCGGGCTGATGTTGATTGCCGGGCGACTGATGCATTATTACGGATTCCACCACCGTCTTTTCCGCTGGCGCCGTTCCGGCATGAGCGCCACCTGGTGTTCACTGTTGCTAATGGTGCTGGCGAATCTTTGGTATATGCCCTGGGAGTTGGTTTTCTCCCTGCATTAGCGCACAATACGCCACTTTATTTTTCCCGGATTTTTACGTTATGTCTCACCGCGACACGCTTTTTTCTGCGCCTATCGCCAGTCTGGGTGACTGGACCTTTGATGAACGGGTAGCTGAAGTCTTCCCGGATATGATCCAGCGTTCCGTTCCTGGTTATTCCAATATCATTTCGATGATTGGCATGCTGGCCGAACGTTTCGTGCAACCCAACACGCAGGTCTACGATCTGGGCTGTTCTCTGGGCGCGGCGACGCTCTCGGTACGTCGCAATATCCATCATGAGAATTGCAAAATTATTGCCGTCGATAACTCCCCGGCCATGGTTGAGCGCTGTCGTCGTCATATCGATGCCTATAAAGCCCCCACGCCTGTTGACGTGGTCGAAGGCGATATTCGCAACATAACTATCGAAAACGCCTCGATGGTGGTGCTGAATTTTACCCTGCAATTCCTTGAGCCACCTGAGCGCCAGGCGTTGTTGGATAAGATTTATCTGGGGCTGAATCCCGGTGGTGCGCTGGTGCTGTCTGAAAAATTCAGTTTCGAAGACGCTAACGTTGGCGAGCTGCTGTTCAACATGCACCACGACTTCAAACGCGCCAATGGCTACAGCGAACTGGAAATCAGCCAGAAGCGCAGCATGCTGGAAAATGTGATGCTAACTGACTCTGTTGAAACGCACAAAGCACGTCTGCACCAGGCAGGTTTTGAGCACAGCGAATTATGGTTCCAGTGCTTCAACTTTGGTTCTCTGGTGGCATTGAAAGCTGAGGCTAGCGCATGATCGACTTTGGTAACTTTTATCAGCTGATTGCCAAAAATCATCTTTCCCATTGGCTGGAAACGCTGCCAGCGCAAATCGCGACCTGGCAGCGCGATCAACACGGCTTGTTTAAGCAGTGGTCGAATGCCGTGGAGTTTCTACCGGAACTGACGCCACATCGTCTGGATTTACTGCATAGCGTGACTGCCGAAAGCGAGGCGCCGCTCAGCGAAGGGCAGATCAAACGGATTGATACGCTGATGCGTCATCTCATGCCATGGCGCAAAGGTCCATATTCGCTGTACGGCGTCAATATTGATACCGAATGGCGTTCCGACTGGAAGTGGGATCGCGTTCTGCCGCATTTGTCTGACCTCACCGGACGTACCATTCTTGATGTTGGCTGCGGCAGCGGATATCACATGTGGCGCATGATTGGCGCGGGGGCGCATCTGGCGGTTGGCATTGATCCTACGCAGCTGTTCCTGTGTCAGTTTGAAGCGGTACGTAAACTGCTGGGTAACGATCAGCGCGCGCATCTGCTGCCGCTGGGTATTGAGCAGCTTCCGGCGCTCAACGCCTTTGATACCGTATTCTCTATGGGCGTGCTTTATCACCGCCGCTCACCGCTGGAACATCTCTGGCAGTTGAAAGATCAACTGGTAAAAGACGGAGAGCTGGTGCTGGAAACGCTGGTGGTCGAAGGTGATGAAAATACCGTTCTGGTACCAGGCGATCGCTACGCGCAAATGCGTAACGTCTACTTTATTCCATCCGCACTGGCGCTTAAAAACTGGCTGGAAAAATGCGGATTTGTCGATGTTCGTATCGCCGACGTGTGTGTGACCACTACCGAAGAACAACGTCGCACCGAATGGATGATAACCGAATCGCTGGCCGACTTCCTTGACCCGAACGACCACAGCAAGACGGTGGAAGGCTACCCCGCCCCACTGCGCGCGGTATTGATTGCACGTAAACCGTAATGGATTGCCGGAGCACCGTTTCTCCAAAATAGTTCAAGTTGCAGCAAGGCGGCAACGCAGCAAATCCCCGGGAGCGTAGATAACTACGTGACCGGGGTGAGCAAGGCGGCCAACGCTGCTGCGGCTTGAAATATGAAGGAGAAAAAAAGGCCCCTGTTGAATTGGCAGGGGCCTGGTACGAGCAAGCATCATATTGGGCGACATGATGCAACGGTAAAAATCAGCTGGCCTGGTGGTGCGCAATGATTGCTTTCATTTCAGCAACCGCCGCCCCGTCAACCGCATAGCGGGAATATTCATCCGCCTGCGTATCCGAAGACATCGACAACCCCGAATTGCGATACCGCATGGGTGAAGCCAGCCATACTCCGGCAGAACTGTGGACTTCCTGCACTCCAGCGTTGAGGAACAGGGATAAATTCGCGGCGCGAACCCCCGCTCCGGCCATAATGATTGGAGCATCCACCTGCTCAATAAGTTCCATTATTTTTGTTAAACCTTGCGCTGCATCTGATTTTTGCCCGGAAGTTAGTACTCTGGCGACACCTAAATCGGACAATTTATTCAGCGCATTTAATGGGTTGGCGCACATATCGAAGGCACGATGAAACGTGACATTTAGCGGGCCCGCAGCAACCATTATTTTTTCCATACGTGGCATATCGACATTCCCGTCCACATCGAGAATGCCGGTCACCAGCCCTGAAAAACCTAAATCTCTGACCATCGCGATATCATCAAGCATCGCGGCAAATTCACCGTCGGTGTAACAAAAATCGCCCCCACGCGGACGGATAATGGGATTAACGGGAATAGAGACATGCTGGCGTACAGAGCGCAACACCCCCAGCGACGGCGTTAAGCCTCCTTCTTTGGGCGCCGAGCACAGTTCAATACGATCCGCGCCGTTTTGCTGCGCCGTGCGCGCGCACTCCATGCTGTAACAGCAAATTTCCAGCAATGTCATATTTACTCCTGTTGCTCGCTTGCGACAATCGCTTCAATTGACCACGGATGAAATTTGAGGGTGACGCTGCCATCACTGACCGCCAGTGTCGGATTCGGTAAACGCTCACGCTCTCCTTTTGGCGAGCTGGTTTTCACGAAAATCCCCGGCTGACTCAATCCTTCATCAGAAAGCAGCGCCAGCGCTCGCGCATTCAACGTCTCCACGTCACCCGGCAGAACTATTTCAACATGCTCCCAGCCTTCATGCGGATAGCGTTTTTCGCCCGGCCATGGCAGCTCTACGATGGTAAATTGCCAGTGTTGCACACAAACGGGTTCATCAAGCTTGAACAGGCAAATCGGTCGGCCATTAATGATATTTTCTGACAACAGTTCGCCACACTGTTCAAATCCCCGACGCCAGCGCTCTGCGGTGGTATTTTGATGACAGCGCAGAGAAATGTGATCGGCTTCAAGCGATGAGACATCCAGCCCAAGGCGAGTGGAAAGATCCGTTAACGCCTGAATGAAATGCGGTAAATCTGCGGAAATATCATGCAGTTCTGCAACTGTTTGCCAGTTCGCCATAATGAAAGCTCATATCCATGTTCAAAGCGGCTAATTTACCCTGTTGCGCAGCCCCAACCAACTGCTGATTTTCTTAAGCGCGATATGAATAATTATACGTAATAACAATGTTTATATTTCAGGCTGCTGGCGGTACTCGCAATGCTGACGGCAACGGGCATTTGCAGTATACTCCCGCCCTTAATTCTTAAACTGGTGCGGTCAATTTTAAGCCGCTTCATAAATGTAAGGTATTCCGGTGAATATTCAGGCTCTTCTCTCAGAAAAAGTCAGTCAGGCCATGATTGCTGCAGGCGCGCCTGCAGATTGCGAACCGCAGGTTCGTCAGTCAGCAAAAGTACAGTTCGGCGACTATCAGGCTAACGGCATGATGGCTGTCGCGAAAAAACTGGGTATGGCGCCGCGACAACTGGCTGAGCAGGTGCTGACTCATCTGGATCTCAACGGGATCGCCAGCAAAGTTGAAATTGCGGGCCCGGGCTTTATTAACATTTTTCTCGATCCGGCATTTCTGGCGCAGCATGTTCAGCAGGCGCTGACCTCCGATCGTCTGGGCGTTACCCAACCGGCTAAACAAACCGTTGTGGTTGACTACTCCGCACCTAACGTCGCGAAAGAAATGCACGTGGGTCACCTGCGCTCCACCATCATCGGCGACGCTGCGGTACGTACGCTGGAGTTCCTTGGTCACAATGTTATCCGCGCTAACCACGTCGGCGACTGGGGCACTCAGTTCGGTATGCTCATCGCATGGCTGGAAAAACAGCAGCAGGAAAATGCCGGTGAGATGGCGCTGGCCGATCTGGAAGGTTTCTACCGTGATGCGAAAAAACATTACGACGAAGATGAAGCCTTCGCCGAGCGCGCCCGTAGCTATGTGGTGAAACTGCAGGGCGGCGACGAATATTTCCGCGAGATGTGGCGCAAGCTCGTCGACATCACTATGTCGCAGAACCAGTTAACCTATGACCGTCTGAACGTGACTCTGACCCGTGACGACGTGATGGGCGAAAGCCTGTACAACCCGATGCTGCCTGGCATTGTGGCCGATCTCAAAGCCAAAGGTCTGGCTGTTGAAAGCGAAGGCGCTACCGTCGTATTCCTTGATGAGTATAAGAACAAGGAAGGCGAACCGATGGGCGTTATCATTCAGAAGAAAGATGGCGGCTATCTCTACACCACGACCGATATCGCCTGTGCGAAGTATCGTTACGAAACGCTGCACGCCGACCGCGTCCTCTATTACATCGACTCCCGTCAGCATCAGCATTTAATGCAGGCCTGGACCATCGTGCGTAAAGCCGGTTATGTGCCGGACTCCGTACCGCTGGAACACCATATGTTCGGCATGATGCTGGGTAAAGACGGTAAGCCGTTCAAAACGCGTGCGGGCGGCACGGTAAAACTGGCCGATCTGCTGGATGAAGCGCTGGAGCGCGCACGTCGTCTGGTTGCGGAAAAGAACCCGGACATGCCTGCTGATGAGCTGGAAAAACTGGCGAATGCCGTTGGTATCGGCGCGGTGAAATATGCGGATCTGTCGAAAAACCGTACCACCGACTATATCTTCGACTGGGACAACATGCTGGCGTTCGAAGGCAATACCGCGCCGTACATGCAGTATGCTTATACCCGCGTACTGTCCGTATTCCGTAAAGCGGATATCGACGAAAGCGCGCTGGCAAATGCGCAGGTGATTATTAACGAAGATCGCGAAGCTCAGTTGGCCGCCCGCCTGCTGCAGTTTGAAGAAACGCTGACCGTTGTTGCACGTGAAGGTACACCGCACGTGATGTGCGCTTATCTGTACGACGTTGCCGGCCTGTTCTCTGGCTTCTACGAACACTGCCCGATCCTCAGCGCTGAAAACGAAGAAATTCGTAACAGCCGCCTGAAACTGGCACAGCTGACGGCGAAAACCCTGAAGCTGGGTCTGGATACGCTGGGTATCGAAACCGTAGAACGCATGTAATCACCTCGAGTGATGTGAAAGCCTGCGCTATGTCGCGGGCTTTTTTATTTTCCCGAATGACCTCCCTCGTAGGCCTGATAAGCGAAGCGCCATCAGGCGGTCAGGCGCACCTTGCCGGATGGCGGCATAAACGCCTTATCCGGCCTACGAGAAACGACTACGTTCACTGTAATTTGTAACAACTCACAAGGAATGACACATTTCCGTAGAGGGATGGAACATTTTTTGCCTGTCATCCCGTTTACGCCTCCGTATCATTAGGCGGCGAATTAATCGGGTACGGGTCAATGACATTCAGAGATTTTGAGGCGGAAGAAAAACTTTTCCAGCGGCGTGTAATGGTGGCCTTTGGCCTGGTCGTCATCTGTTTTGGCATCCTGATTTATAACCTCTACAACTTACAAATCCGTCAACACCAGTATTACACCACCCGATCGGATGCAAACGACATCAAAATGCTGCCCGTCGCCCCAACGCGCGGTATCATTTATGATCGCAACGGTATCCCGCTGGTACGAAATGTCACCTGGTACGACATTTCTGTTACGCCTTATAAAATCAGCGATATGGACGCCCTGCTGAAACAACTCACGCCGATTGTTGACCTCACGCCAGATGATATTGACCAGTTTCGCCATGAACTGAAGGCCAGTAGCCGCTATCGACCGGTAGTACTTAAAAATGCGCTGACCGATGTAGAAATTGCCCGTTTTTCTGTGAACCAGTTCCATTTCAGCGGCGTGACCATCAATAGCTACGAAGATCGCCAGTATCCTTATGGGGCGGCACTGGCACATGTACTTGGCTACGTATCAAAAATCAACGATAGCGATCTGAAAGCACTGGATAAAAAAGGACTGGCAGAGAACTACGCCGCCGATCACAACATCGGTAAACAGGGCATTGAGCACTACTACGAGAATGATCTGCACGGCAAAACGGGTTATCAGGAAGTGGAAGTTGATAATCACGGGCGTATTGTACGTTTGATTAAAGACGTTCCCCCTGTCGCCGGCAAAGATATCCATCTGACGCTGGATTTACACTTGCAGGAATACATTGAAAGCCTGCTGGTGGGCCAACGCGCCGCGGTGTTGGTGGAAGATCCCCATGATGGCTCCGTGCTGGCGATGGTCTCAAACCCCAGCTACGATCCGAACCCGTTTGTCAAAGGCATCAGCTACCAGGATTACAACACGCTGTTGCAGGATAAAGACCTGCCATTAATTAACCGCGTCACCCAGGGGTTATATCCTCCTGCCTCAACGGTAAAACCGTACATGGCGATGTCAGCGTTACTGGACGGCGTGATCACGCCGCAGACCAGCTTCTTCGGCGCGCCCACCTGGACGCTCCCCGGCACCGAGCGACATTACCGGGACTGGAAGAAAACCGGCCACGGTATGCTGGATGTCACCAAAGCGATTGAAGAGTCTGCCGACACGTTCTTTTATCAGGTGGCGTATATGATGGGAATTGACCGCATTAACAGCATGCTTAGCCAGTTTGGCTACGGCAAACCGACCGGCATCGATCTTGATGAAGAGTACAACGGCCTGCTGCCAAGCCGCGACTGGAAACAACGGGTGCATAAAAAAGCCTGGTACCAGGGAGATACCATTTCGGTCGGCATCGGCCAGGGCTACTGGATTGCCACGCCAATTCAGATGGTAAAAGCGATGATCGCACTGATTAACAACGGGAAAGTTATTGCCCCTCACCTGCTACAGGATGAAGAAAGCGGCAAATCAATCACTCACTATCAGGCACCGGAGGCACCCACACAAATTGCTTCTGCTTCATCACCCTATTGGGGACTGGTGCGTCAGGCGATGTTCGGCATGGCGAATGCACCAAACGGTACCGGGTATAAATTTTTCCATACGGCACCTTATGGCATCGCAGCCAAAAGTGGGACATCACAGGTCTTTAGTCTGAAAGAAAACCAGACTTACAATGCGAAGATGATCCCCATACGACTGCGTGACCATGTGTTCTATACCGCATTTGCGCCGTATAAGAATCCAAAAGTCGCCATCGCATTGATTCTGGAAAACGGCGGCAGCGACGGGGTTACCGCCGCGCCGGTCATGCGTCAAATCATGGACCATCTGTTTGCGCCGCAGGACAACAGCGGGCAACCCGATGCCGCAGAACAACCAGGCCCGGTCAGCACGGCGTCAGCGAACGACACGATTAATAGTACTTACGCAAGTATTCGGTAAGGCACAGCATTGCCATTGCCTGCCCGTAAGGCATAGAGGTGAGTGGGATGTTGTGGTAGAAATCGAGATCGTGCCCCATGCCGGTGCCAAACGAGGTTTGTAGCAACTCCCCTTCAGGGGAAATGTGTTGCACAATACCTCTGATAGCTTTCTCCGCCACCCCCGCATATTCCTGCCCGACATAGCGTTTACGCACCGCTTTGAGAATACCGTAAGCGAATCCAGCCGTTGCGGAGGCTTCCAGATATGACTGAGGATCGTCCAGTAAGGTGTGCCACAACCCGCTCTCATCCTGACATTCCGCCAGAGCTGCAATTTGCGCATTGAGAACCTGCACCAGATAACGGTGAACGGCACTGTTTGCCGGCAAATCGATAAGTTCAAGGAAGTCCGGGATCACCATCGTAAGCCAACTATTACCACGCGCCCAACGGGCGTTTGCGAAGTTATGCCGTCCCACATAGCTCCAGCCGTGGAACCACAGCCCCGTTTTCTTATCCATCAGATTTTGTACATGCAGCAGAAACTGATACGTGGCCTCTTCGATATACGCTGGACGATTGAGCAACTTGCCAATTTTCGCCAGCGGCAGCACCGTCATCATCAGCGTGTCATCCCACATCTGTTGATGATTTTCTTCTGCCAGCGTGATGTGTTGCATACCGCCAAACTCGGTGCGGGGCATATCATGCATTGCCCACTCCGCCCAGCTGTCAAGCCACGGCAGGTACGCCGGATTACGCGTTTCTTCATAACGATATGCCAGCGTTAAAAACGGGGCCATGGTGTTAACGTTTTTGGTTGTTGCGCCTTCCGCAAAGCGTTCGGTAAACCAGCTGTCGATGATATCGCGCATCGTTGCATCGCCAGTTTGCTGATAATACTGATACATTCCGTATAGGCCAACGCCGTGCGTCCACTCCCATCCGGCCCAGCCTTTGGTATCAATAACACGTCCGTCATCCAGCCGCAGCAAGAACTCGCCCGTTTCATCATGAATATTGACCAGGTTATGCGTCACCTTTTTAATGAGCGTTTTTAATTCATCCCTGGCAATAAAATGTTCTGGTTGACGCAACAATGGACTGTGTTTAACCGGGTAAACAATCATTTCCTTAACCTCTGTCAGTGTCGAATTCAATGCTGCACCCTGTTCCAGTTTCGGCGCGGCAGGTTTATTACGATTCGGATAACCCTGTGTGTTGTTACCCTAAAGTGCTTCGTAAACATTGGGTATCATTACCGGGCCACAGTAAAAGCTAACCGCAGGGGAAACCTTTTTGTTTCTGCCAGGGGTTTTTGCGAAATGGCAATAGCACAAAGAGTCCGATAACACAGGTCACTGATTTTATAAAACAGCGTTTCTTTTTAATCGGGATGGTTGATCAGAACTGCGAGGTGGCCAGCAGTTTCGCCTGCTGGCCGACGTAAAGAAGGGAATTAACGGTAGTTCACAATCACCTGATTGCTCTGAACCTGCAAGGCAGGGAGCAGGCGACCGCCACCAGGCACTTCCCAGACGAAGTGCATTGGTTCAATTGCAGGGACATTATTAAAGCCATTGGTGGTACCGCTTTGTCCATCCAGTTCGACACAACGGGATTGAGAGCATAAGCGCACACGTAACCCCGCAGGCGTAGGACCATTTAATTCATAGCGCCAGGCGACCAGCGTCATCAGACCGGAAACGGGCTGGCTGGGAACCAAAGGCGAAGATGAAGCCGACTCCCCACGATAATTTAAGGTAATCCCCATACCACTTGCCTGCCATGTCCCTTCCCCGGCGGCCTGTGCCGCCAGTGGAAAAAGCAACAGCCAAAGAAATGTACGCATTATTTACCTCCAATGGTCGCGGTCATACGGATATGGCGGTTATCGGAAAGCTCCATATTCGACAACACCACCAACTGCGGAATACTGCGGCGTAAAAAACGCGCAAGGAGAGGTCGCAGCGCATGATTCACCAGCAATACTGGCGGCGCACCCAACATTTCCTGACGCGACAGTGCTTCCTGCGTCTGTGCCAGCAACCGGTCTGCCAGACCAGGTTCAAGGCCCCCACCGCCCTGTAACGCCTGCAACAACAGACGCTCAAGCGGTGTATCAAGTCCGATAACCTGAACTTCCTCGTTACCCGGGAACCACTGCTGAGTAATCGCCCGTCCAAGCGCCACACGCACCACTGCGGTAAGTTCATGCGGATCATTCTGTAACGGGGCATGTTCCGCCAACGTTTCAAGAATGGTGCGCATATCACGAATAGGGACTTTTTCATCCAACAGGTTCTGCAGCACTTTGTGCAGTGTGGTCAGTGTGACCACACCCGGCACCAGATCTTCTGTCAGTTTTGGCATTTCTTGTGAAACTCGATCCAATAACTGTTGCGCCTCCTGGCGACCAAAAAGCTCTGCGGCAAACTGACCAATCAGATGGTTCAGATGTGTGGCAACGACCGTACTGGCTTCGACAACGGTGAAGCCCTGAATTTGCGCCTGCTCTTTTAGCGCGCTTTCAATCCAGATAGCATCCAGACCAAAAGCAGGATCAACTGTTTTCTCCCCTGGCAGCGATCCGGCCGCGGTACCTGGGTTGATAGCCAGCCAGCGCCCAGGGTAAGCATCACCACTACCAATCTCGACCCCTTTCATCAGAATACGATAGCGGGCAGGTTGCAGATCCATATTGTCGCGAATGTGTACCACTGGCGGCAGGAACCCCATATCCTGGGCAAATTTCTTACGAATGCTGCGAATACGCCCCAGCAATTCGCCGTCCTGTTGGAAGTCCACCATCGGAATCAGGCGATACCCAACCTCCATTCCCAGCGTGTCTTCCAGCTGAACATCACTCCACGTAGCTTCCACCACCGAGTTGTTTTCCGGCATTTTCACCGGCTGAGCTTCTTCTGGCGCTTTTTGCTCGCGTCCGCGCATCCACCAGGCCAGCCCCAGCAATGCCGCGGTAAACATCAGAAACACCAGGTTTGGCATTCCCGGTACCAGCCCCAGTAAACCGAGGACCGCCGCACTAAGCAGCATAACGCTTGGGTTGCTGAACAACTGGGTGACCATCTGCTCACCCACGTCCTGATCGGTACTCACGCGGGTTACGATAACCCCCGCCGCCGTTGAGATAACCAACGCAGGGATTTGGGCTACCAGCCCGTCACCGATGGTCAGCAGGGTATAGCTTTCTGCCGCACTGCCCATGCTCATACCGTGCTGCAACACCCCAACCAGCAAACCGCCCACCACGTTGATGACCATGATCAGAATACCGGCGATGGCATCCCCACGAACAAATTTACTCGCACCGTCCATGGAGCCGTAAAAATCGGCTTCCTGTGTCACTTCAGAACGGCGTTTTTTGGCTTCATCTTCACCAATCAATCCCGCATTCAGATCGGCGTCAATCGCCATCTGTTTACCCGGCATCCCATCCAGCACGAAGCGCGCACCCACTTCCGCGATACGTCCCGCACCTTTGGTGATAACCATAAAGTTAATGATGACGAGAATGACGAAGACCACGATACCGATGGCAAAGTTACCGCCGACCAGGAAGTGACCAAAGGCTTCCACCACCTTACCTGCCGCCGCGGCACCGGTATGTCCTTCCATCAAAATGATACGCGTTGACGCGACGTTCAGTGCCAGGCGCAACAAAGTGGTGAACAGCAGAATCGTTGGGAATGCGGCGAATTCAAGCGTGCGCTGAGTGAACATCGCCACCAACAGCACCATGATCGACAGCGCAATGTTAAAGGTGAACAGTAAATCGAGGATGAAGGCCGGAAGCGGCAACACCATCATCGACAGGATCAGCAGAATGAGGATCGGCCCGGCAAGAATTTGCCATTGCGTGGATTTCAGGTTGCCGGGCAGACGCAGCATCGCGACCAGATTAGCCATCAGTATTCTTCTCGTTCATAAAATCCAGTGCTTCAGGCACCGGAAGGTTTCCAGGTTGTGGTGGCGGTGTGCCGCCAGCCAGACGCCAGCGTTTTAGCTGCCATACCCATGCCAACACTTCGGCAACGGCGGCATACAATTGGCCAGGTATTTGCTGACCGATCTCAGCATGGCGATATAACGCACGCGCCAGCGGCGGAGCTTCTAACGTTGGGACACGGTGCTCCGCGCCAATCTCTCGAATACGCAATGCCACCAACCCGGCCCCTTTAGCCACAACTTTTGGCGCGCTCATTTTGTTTTCGTCGTACTGCAAGGCAACCGAATAGTGCGTAGGGTTGGTCACAATAACATCCGCCTTCGGCACATCCGCCATCATGCGGCGCTGCGCGGCCGCACGCTGCATCTGGCGAATTTTGCCCTTAACGTGCGGGTCACCTTCGCTTTCTTTAAATTCGTCACGGATATCCTGACGCGACATCCGCAGTTTTTTCACGTGGCTATAAATCTGGAAAAAGACGTCAAACCCCACCATCGGGATGACGCCAAGCACCACCAGTAATGCGCACATACCGACTAAATCCAGCGCATTACCCATCGCCGTAATCGGGGATTCGGCCATCAGGCGCATCATCTCCGGCCAGTTGTGCCAGAGATAGAAGCCCGCTACGCTACCCACCAACGTGGATTTTAATATGGCTTTGAGCAGCTCCGCCCCGGTTTGCGCCGAGAACATACGCTTAATACCTGGTAACGGATTCAGCTTTGAGAATTTGGGTTGCAGCGATTTACCACTGAAGATCAAGCCGCCAAGCATCACCGGGGAGATCAATGCCACCAGCACAACCCCGGTAATCAGCGGCAACAACGCAATCATGGCGTCTTTAATCAACAAAATGATTTGACTCAGGATCAGGTTTGGGTCGTTGACCATACTGTGGTCAAAACGTAATCCGGCCGACAGCATACCGGCCAGTCTGCGGGCAAGCGACTCCCCACCAATCCAGATGATGCACACGCCCACCAGCAAAATAAGCAGTGAGGTTAGCTCCTTGGATCGGGGTATCTGCCCTTCTTCCCGTGCTTTTTCAAGTCGGTGGGGTGTGGGGGCTTCTGTTTTGTCGTCGTCGCTTTCTTCTGCCACGCATCAGACCCTGGATAGAGATATAGGCGTGAATGATGCCAGAACAGCCATGCAACAATGGGAAGAGTAAGCGGTAAAAAAGACGGGATTTATGGCTTTAACGCCAATTGCCGATGAATAACATGTAAGCCGGATGAGAAGTTTCCTTCCGCATCCGGCAAATACACATCAGAAACCGAGGCTATCCAGCAGGTCGTCGACCTGATCCTGGCTTGCCACTACGCCGGCTTTAGAAGTGTCAACCTGCGGACCGTTCAGCAAGCTTTCGTTCTCGCGTTTAGGACGAGCGCCCTGTTCCGGAATGTTTTCCAGCAGCACCATCAGCAGTTGACGCTCAATCTCCTGGATAACATCCATCATGCGCTTGATAACCTGACCGGTGAGATCCTGGAAATCCTGCGCCATCATGATGTCCAGCAATTGGGCATTGGTAAAGCTGGTATGACCGGGGACATCACCAAGGAACTGGCGGGTATCAGTGACCAGTTCACGGGCATCGGACAGTTCAATCGGATTTTCGAACCATTCATCCCAGCGTTTGGTCAGGTCTTTTGCCCCTTTTTCCATGGCATCCTGGTGCGGCTGTGAAGCTTCTACGCTGTTCAGCGCACGCTCTGCCGCCTGTGCAGTCATTTGTACAACGTAGTCCAGGCGATCGCGCGCGTCAGGAATGGCTTCCGCCGCTTCGGCAATGGCCTGATCCAGCCCCAGTTCACGCAGGCTGTCACGCAGCATTCGGGTCAAACTACCGATGCGCGCAATGATGTCCCCTGCCGAGTGTTCGTCAACAGGTTTAATTTGTGGTTGCATCATCATCACATCCTCACATGCCCAGTTTCTCAAAGATCTTATTGAGTTTTTCTTCCAGCGTCGCCGCGGTGAACGGTTTTACAACATAACCACTGGCACCCGCTTGTGCTGCCGCAATAATGTTTTCTTTCTTCGCTTCTGCCGTCACCATCAGCACCGGCAGGGCAGACATACTGCCGTCAGCACGAATGGTTTTCAGCAGTTCAAGACCGTCCATGTTAGGCATGTTCCAGTCGGAAATCACAAATCCGAATCCCCCTGCCTGCAGTTTGTTCAACGCGTCTACGCCATCTTCAGCTTCTTCAACGTTGTTAAAACCCAGTTCTTTCAGCAGGTTACGCACAATGCGACGCATGGTGGAAAAGTCATCCACAACCAAAAACCTAAGCTCTTTATCCGCCATAAAAATAAACTCCTGATTCAAATACGTATTGCCTGTCCGGCACTGATTTTCGCCAGCATTTGCTGGCTTACCTGGCTAAGATCGACCACTTCGCTTACGCCACCCATATTGATGGCCTCGCGCGGCATGCCGAACACCACACAACTTGCTTCGTTTTGCGCAATGGTCCAGGCGCCAGCCTGGTTCATTGCTAACATTCCGGCGGCCCCATCGTTGCCCATACCTGTCAGGATCACCCCGACGGCATTGCGCCCCGCATGTTTCGCCACCGAATGGAACAGCACATCCACTGAAGGCCGATGCCGGTTAACCGGCGGGCCATCATGAATTTTGATCTGGTAGTTCGCCCCGCTACGCGCCAGTTCCATATGCTTGTCGCCAGGCGCGATATACGCATGCCCAGGAAGCACACGTTCTCCGTCTTCAGCCTCTTTCACGGTTATCTGACACAGTTTGTTCAGACGTTCGGCGAACGAACGGGTAAATCCTGGCGGCATATGCTGGGTAATAAGAATACCGGGACTTGAAAGCGGCAATGGCTGGAGTACATGACGAATTGCCTCTGTTCCTCCGGTTGATGCGCCGATAACCAGCAGTTTTTCCGAACTGAGTAACGGTCCTGCTTTCAAGGTCGCTGGCGCTGCCGTGGGTTTGTGGGCGGCCAGTTTTGCGCGCGATGCAGTGCGGATTTTCTCCGCAATCATCTCGCTATACGCCAGCATTCCTTCGCGGATCCCCAACTGAGGTTTGGTGACAAAGTCAATTGCCCCCAACTCCAGGGCCCGCAGCGTGACCTCAGACCCTTTGCCAGTCAGTGAAGAGACCATCACCACGGGCATCGGACGCAGACGCATCAACTTTTCAAGAAAATCGAGGCCATCCATGCGCGGCATTTCAACATCCAGCGTCAGAACGTCGGGATTAAATTTTTTGATGAGATCCCGCGCAACCAAAGGATCAGGCGCCGTCGCAACCATCTCCATATCGCTGTGGCTGTTAATAATCTCGGTCATGATTTGACGCATCAATGCAGAATCATCAACCGACAATACCCTGATTTTACTCATGCTTTATCCTTACCTAGCGCATACACCGTCTGCCCGCGCAGGCTAAACTCGCGCACGAGGTTGCTAAAGTTTTCTGAATGACCTGCAAACAGCAGTCCGTCAGGTTTAAGGAGTGGAACAAAACGGTGCAAAATGTCCTGCTGAGTCGTTTTGTCAAAATAGATCATGACGTTACGACAGAATATGGCGTCGAACGGGCCTGGCACGTTGTATTTCTTGTCCAGTAAATTCACGCTGGAAAACTCAACATGGCTTGCCAGTTCCTGCCGTACGCGCACCAGCCCTTCATGGGGCCCGGTACCGCGCATGAAATAACGCTGCAGCTGTTGTGGCGACAACGTCTTTAGCTCGTCAAGACGGTAAATACCGCTTCTTGCCTTTTCCAACACCTCAGTATCAATGTCGCTCGCAAAAACACGCCAGCGACCCGGCGCCATACCCAGGGTATCGGCCAGCGTAATCGCAATACTGTAAGGTTCTTCTCCGGTAGACGCTGCCGCGCTCCAGACGCGATATTCACCGCTGTGTCGACGGGCGTGGTCAGACAGCACCGGAAAGTGATGCCCTTCGCGAAAAAAAGCGGTCAGATTGGTGGTCAGGGAGTTAATAAAAGCCTGCCACTCAGCACTGTTCTGGTTGGCTTCCAGCATACTGAGATAGCGACCAAAATCATCCAGTCCCAGGGTACGCAACCGGCGAACCAGGCGGTTATAGACCATGTCCCGCTTATGGTCGGCCAGCACGATCCCCGCGCGCTGGTAGATTAATTGACATATCCGACGAAAATGCGCGTCAGACAGCGCGAGGCGCTGTGTCATCTGTAACAATAATGACGTTTGCCCGGAGGGCAGAGATGATGTCATAGCGCCTTCTCAATCACATTCAGGATACAACGGGCACAACCTGCGGTTGTGCCAATTCTTGTTGTGTTACGGTTTGTTCTTCAATTTTAAAAAACGCGACACAGGCGGAAAGATTATCTGCCTGGGTAGCTAACTGCTCAGTGGCGGCTGCCGCTTCTTCCACCAGCCCGGCGTTCTGCTGTGTGACAGAATCCATCTGGCTGACGGCTTGCGCCACCTGCTCAATGCCTCTGCGTTGTTCATCGGAGGCCGAGGCAATCTCCCCCATGATGTCGTTAACCCGGGTAACCGAGCTAACAATCTCTGTCATCGTGCGCGCCGCCATATCCACCAGTTGCGATCCCTGGTGAACGCGGGTGACGGACTCTTCGATCAGTCCTTTAATTTCTTTCGCTGCCTGTGCGCTACGGCTTGCCAGATTACGGACCTCTCCGGCGACCACGGCGAAACCGCGCCCCTGCTCACCGGCACGGGCAGCTTCTACCGCAGCGTTTAACGCCAGGATGTTGGTCTGGAAGGCGATGCTGTCAATCACACTGGTGATGTCACCTATCTTCTGCGAGCTGGCAGAAATCTCATGCATAGTGCTGGCAACCTTAGCCGTCTGTTCCCCTCCTTTATGCGCCGTGTCGGCCGCACTTTTGGCAATGCCTGAGGCTTGTCGCGCGTTATCCGCATTTTGCCCCACGGTAGCGGTAAGCTGTTCCATACTGGCTGCCGTTTGCGCCAGCGATGCCGCCTGCTGTTCAGTTCGCGAGGACAGGTCGTTATTACCCATCGCGATTTCCGAGATCCCGGTATGCATTGCCGAGCTCCCCTGGCGTACCTCACTGACCGTCTCACGCAGTGCCTGTTGCATCGCTTTCAGGCTGGCAAAAATGGCTGAAATCTCATTACGCCCATAAACCGCTATCGGTCGCGCCAAATTACCCGCCGCAATACTGTCGAAATGGCTACCGATGATAGCCAGCGGCTGTACAATCATTTTGCGCGACCAGTACAGCGCTGCAGTCGTTAATAGCGCCGCCAGTACCAGCACGGTGGCGAAAATCACCCCGGACATATGGTAACTACGCTGGCTGTGATCCTCTGCTTTTTGCAATACCTGGTTGATGTTGTTTTGCCACGCCGTAAAGTTTGCATCAAAGGCATCCTGTGAAGCCTGCACCGGGGCGGTCAAAAAATCTGACAGCTGATTATTTTCCAGCCAGGTTGCCTGGTGAACCAGATCGCTATGCCATTGACTGAAACTTTTCTCGGTTGCGCTTTGCAGCGCCTTCCCCTCTTCTGCCGTCTCTGTCGTCGCCATAAAGCGTTTAAATATCGATTCGGACTGGGCCAGGCTGTCCTGTGCAATCGTCATCAGCGCTTTGATATCCTCTGGCGGATAGCTCAGAGCCGTCAACGTGCCTGCTTTATTAAGCGCAGTACTGGCCTGTAATAACACAGCGCGGGTTTGCGCCAGCGCAGCGCGTTGCTGATTACTCTGTTCGACCTGGTTCAGGTTCTGAAAACCATCCCGAAATGCCCAGAAGGACAAGCCATTACTGCCAATCTGCAAAACACCGCAGAGGATTAAAATCAAAAACAGCGTGGTCGAAATTCGAATACGATTAAACATCAACGCTCCCATCAGGCGGCGCAGGCCGCGGTTTAGCTGTCAGTCAAAATGTTTCCCAATGCGTATCTTGTTCGGTGGCTAGCTGGCGCGGTTGTGACGCCGGAGTCGCTGTCGCAGGTAGTCGTGTATCTCGTGTCTTTGATGATGAAGGACGTGACGCGAGGCGGAATGTCGACACCGACTGGGTCAGGCGACTGGCCTGCTCCTCAAGTGCGGCAGCGGCAGCGGCCGACTCCTGCACCAGCGAGGCGTTCTGTTGCGTAACCCGGTCCATTTCAGACACGGCGAGCGCAACCTGATCTATCCCTCGACTTTGTTCATCGGATGCCGAGGCGATTTCCCCCATGATGTCAGTCACACGCGTGACCGCATTAACGATGTCATGCATGGTTTCCCCGGCGCTTTCTACCAATACAGAACCGGTATCAACCCGCGATACAGAATCCTCAATTAGCGCTTTAATCTCTTTTGCTGCCTGCGCACTGCGGCTTGCCAGGTTACGCACTTCACCGGCAACGACGGCAAAACCACGGCCTTGTTCACCGGCACGCGCAGCTTCTACCGCCGCATTCAGCGCAAGAATGTTTGTCTGGAATGCAATGCCATCAATAACGCTAATAATGTCGGCAATTTTCTTCGAACTATCGGCGATTTCGTGCATGGTATTCACCACGCTATCAACCACTTTGCCGCCATGTTGCGCGGTATCGGAGGCGCTTTTCGCCAGTTGCGAGGCCTGACGCGCATTGTCCGCATTTTGCTTCACGGTAGCCGTCAACTGTTCCATGCTGGCTGCGGTTTCTTCCAACGCGGAAGCCTGTTGTTCAGTACGGGATGAAAGATCGGTGTTACCGCTGGCAATTTCACTGGTACCGGAATAAATCGCATCCGAACCTTCGCGCACCAGGGTTACCGTTTCGGTTAGCGAACGCTGCATATGATCGACCGTGCTGGTCAGCTCGCCAATTTCATTACGACCGCTGACAGCCAGAGTTGCGGTTAAGTTACCGCTGGCAATTTCACGGATATGCGCAATGACGCGAGACAAAGGGTTTAGCAAGGCATGACGAATGCCATACCACACCACCACCAGAATCAGTACCAGCACTACTGCCAGAATGCCGAGTTGCCATTGGGCAAAATGGTAATCGCTTGCGCTTTGATCAAAGGCCTGGCGGTAGAGTTTCTCGCTAACATCTGCATATTTACCTAACGCTGCGCCAAGGGCATTTTGCATGCCCTGAGTTGGCTGTGCGAAATAGGCATCCATGTTGCCGTTTTCAAGGAACTGGATGAGCTCCACCAGGGCCGCATGGTACTGCTGATATTTTTCATCGACGTTACCACTGGCATCCGTCATATCAGGCAACGGCGTGATTTTTTTGAAATTAGCGTAATGCGCTTCGGCTTGCGCCAATGACGCTTTCGCATTCTTCAGCAGATCGTTTTTCGCGCTGCTTTGCTGGTTGGACGCATCCATCATCATGCGCGCAGAGGAACGACTCAAATTGATGCGTGTTTGCAGCATCAGATCCCATGTTGAGGTGAGTTCGCTTTGCTGCTGTCGAAGATCGTTAGAAATAACAAAACTTTGCTGATTCTGCTGCAATGAAGAAAACAACAGACCACCGGAAACAAGCTGTAGCAGTGCGAAAACCCCCAGCACCATCATCAGCATTGTGACAACGCGGATACGGTTAAACATAAGGCACCTTCCTGAAAACGAGTTATCAACATTATCGGCATTCACTGAGATAACTTTACGTTTGCAAAAAGGAAATCCATCAGGAAAGCAAGGCCCGGTGGGCGGAGGGAAAGCCGGAGGCACAGAAACCACAACTCATTTACATAAAAACATCATAATTATCATGCAAATAACATTTTCAACTCGCCTGATTTTGCCGCTATTTGTATTCTCCGCCCCTTTTTCGTGTGACTTCGATCACATAATCACTCGCCAAATACCACAACAAAATGGATAAAAAATTAAAAAAAGTTGTATCTGCTTACGCTTTAATCCAATTTATATGATGAATATTTCGTTACCACTTAATAAGTATAAAAAATGAGTAACAGAACAATAAATGTTAAATCCTTACTGAGGGCTTTTTAGTGGCAAATGCAAACAAACTCACGTTGTTTATTGTGATCTTCATGCTGGCGGGGATCCTGTCGGGTGCGGTGATCCACTCTTATGCCTCCCCCGGCGTCGTTACCGCCTGGGCCGATAATATTACGCTGCTCACCGACATCTTTTTGCGCCTGATTAAGATGGTAATTGCACCTTTAGTATTCAGTACCCTGACCGTGGGTATTATGCGCCTGGGCGAAACCTCAACCATCGGGCGCGTGGGCGGCAAAGCGATGATATGGTTTATCAGCTCTTCTATTCTGTCTATTCTGGTCGGCCTGTTTGTGGTCTCCCTCGAACAACCCGGCAGCGGTCTGAACCTGGCGATCCCGCTGGAAGCCACTGATACCGGCCTGGCCGTTGGTGGTATGAGCCTGAAAGGTTTTCTGACGCATACCATTCCCACCAGCATCGCCGAAGCGATGGCGAATAATGAGATCCTGCAAATCGTCGTATTCTCGATGTTCTTCGGAATCGGTGGTGCTTCGCTCGGCGAAAAATTTAACGCACCGCTGGTTGCTGCGCTGGATGTGGTCTCCCACATTATGCTGAAGGTGACCGGCTACGTGATGTATGTTGCGCCGCTGGCTATTTTTGCCGCTATCTCTTCCGTTATCTCCACCCAGGGCCTGGGGATCCTGCTCAACTACGCATCGTTCATTGGTGGTTATTATGTGGCGATTTTGCTGACCTGTCTGGTCCTGCTGGCCGTGGGTTATATGATGCTGAAAAAAGAGGTATTCCGCCTGGTCAGTATGCTCAAAGACCCGGTTCTGGTTGCCTTCACCACCAGCAGCTCCGAAGCCGCTTATCCGAAAACGCTGGAGCAATTAACCAAATTTGGTTGCTCGCCCAATATCGTGTCATTTGTACTGCCTATCGGTTATTCGTTTAACCTGGTGGGTTCCATGGTCTACTGCTCGTTCGCCTCCATGTTTATCGCACAGGCTTATAACATCCACCTTTCCTTCGCGGAAATTACCGTGCTGATGCTGACATTGATGCTGGCCTCAAAAGGGATAGCCGGTGTGCCGCGTTCAGCGCTGGTGGTGCTGGCGGCAACCATCCCAAGCTTTAATATTCCGGTTGCCGGAATTCTGCTACTGATGGGTATTGACCACTTCCTGGATATGGGACGTTCAGCAATCAACGTATTAGGTAACGGGATTGCAACGGCGATGCTGGCACAGGATGAAGGTTTACTGGAAGAAAGCGAGTCTTCAGAAAACATCACAGAAGAGATTAAGGCTTAACTTTTTTAAGACAAGAGCGAGCTAAGTAAACAAGAGCAGCAAATCAACAAAGATTACCCCAGCCACAGGCTGGGGTATTTCAACAACACCTGGATGATAATTTACATCAATTACCAGCTGTAACGTACGAGCAAACTACCGCTGAGATCGCCATAGTCATTACGTCCTTTTTGACCCGCCACTTGTCCAGTGATACTCCACTGGCTATTCAGATTCGCCTGGATACCCACTTTCATCTCGGCGCGATCTGCCGGAAGATCCTGCTTCACCTCAGCACCATCAAATGCTACGCCAACATCATCGCTGGTGTGTAACCAGTTTACCTCCGCAAACGGCTGGATAACCGACGTCGTATTCTTGTGCAGCTTGCCATCTACCCGCAGTCCGAGGCGCGTGGTCCAGCTGTCACCGTTTTGTCCGTCAATACGCGTTCCATTCTGCACAACCGCGTCCGCTTTATATTGTTGCCATGTCACCTGAGCCTGTGGCGTCAGGCTGACAGTATTCAGGTTTTCAAGTCCGATGTCGTACCGATAGCCCGTTTCCAAGGAGGCCGCGCTGGCCGCCGAATCATAATCTGTTGACCCGACATCGCCGTTATCGACGCTGTTATTGTAGAGGCCGTACTGGTACCAGCTATCCACATACAGCCCGCTGTGATTCTTCGCATCCGCAAACCAGGTGGCATAAGCGCCGAGATTATAACCGGCTACGTTACCACTGGCAGAGAACCGGCTCCCATCAGCACCACGGTTGCCTGTACTGTCCGTGTCGGCGTTAATGTAACTCACCATCAGTCCCGCCTTCAGGCTCTGCTCGCCATTATCCCAGCTAAGCACATCACCACCGATTTGCAGTTGCGAGTAAGTGTTGTCAATATCCACATGACCGTCTGCCGCTGTTGACGACGCATCACCTGCTTTAAAGCGCATCCACATACTGCCATCATCGGTACGTAATTGACTCCCTTCGCGGTCATAAAGGGTCTGCATTTGCAGATTACGCGCCATCCACTGGTTGCCCAGATAAGCGCCAATATCAGCCCGATATTGCGGATCTACCGGTTTACTATCACCACCATCGTCCGGGTATACCGGCGTAACATCACCGCCATCGTCCGGGTATACCGGCGTAACATCACCGCCATCGTCCGGGTATACCGGCGTAACATCGTCGCCATCATCCGGGTCTACCGGTGTAACATCGTCGCCATCATCCGGATCTACCGGCGGGACAGCCTGCGAACGCAAATACCAGTCACCGCCGTCTTCATACAATCGGTATTCATACAAACCTGTCTGCACCTGATTACCCTGAGTAAAAACGCCATCAGACTGACCGCCGACATCAATCACTTCAATACCTTTTGTTGTTAACGCCCCTTCCCCCCCGATATTATTGACATAGAGCGTCGTGCTACCGGATGTATCACCAGTGATAATCACTTTATCCGTCGGTGAATTGTCATCCCCTAACTGCGTGTTCAGATAAAGATGACTGTTATCGCCATGATAATTCCCATTAATCGTCAGCGTTTTAAATTGTCCGTTCTGTGAAGGAGTATCAAATACAATATCTCCGGCATTATTTAATTGAGTTAAAGAAGAATCACCGGTAATTGTCCATTGCGTCTGTTCAGCCAGTGAGAGATTCAGCGAGGAGTCTACCGTCGGATCAGTGTTAACAAACGTCGCCCCCACCAACCGCGAACCAGACGCCATATCCAGTGAAATACTGCCTTCACCCGCGCTAATGATATCGCCCGTAATATCCATTACACCTGAACCGGTCACGGTCCCGCCGGGTAAGAGATTTCCCGCACTGTCGGTAACAACAGGAACAAGAATAGCGACACCATCCTGGGTTTTAATGGTAGTGTCACCGGTCAGCGATATTGCCCCGCCCTGCTGAACCACCGCGCCATAACCATTTGCCCCACTCGCTGTCACATCAATGGTCAGGTTTTCACCATTAATTATTCCCGGACGGTTTAAATTATTACTTCCTATCGCCCAAAGCCCGTAAGGGTTATTTTGCCCACTCATGAGAATATCGGTATTCGCGATATTAACCGTTGCGCCGTAGAACTGGGATGACACGCCGTAACCATCGATCGCGTAAATAACATTTCGATTGTCGGCATCCCCTTTAAAATCAAGAGTACTCCCGGAGGTCGCAGCGATACCGCTGGTCGCAGAGCCCGACATGGCAGAACTTCTGCCGTCAACAACGCTGCCTGCGCCAATCATCACATCGCCCCCCTGCGCAATGATGCCCACAGACTGAGCGGTATTGACGGTAAGCGCGACCGCGTGGAATTCGCCCCCCGTCACCCAGAGGGTCGTCGCCCCTCCGGCTGCGCTTATGATGCTGTTTTGGCCTAAATCCATAAAACCTGTGCTCATTGATATTGCACTTACCTGCGTCCCAGTCACATCAATCGTCAGATTATCAGCAATAAATTCAGAACCTTTTGCCGCGGGGTTTATCGTTACTCCAGCCCCATCATAGAACCCGGTGATTGAGATGGTCGATCCGCTGCCCAAATCAATGCGTGATCCGGCCCCATTAATAGCGATGCCACGCGTGGTACACCCCCCTGTACGGCAATCCAGAGTCGTACTGATATTAATATCCATATTATTGGCGATTAACGTAGCATCGGGACCCATAACGGAGATGCCTTCAGCAAGATCGGAGGCACCATTGATGGTTACTCTGCTGTTATCTCCCAAATCAACATGATTATTTTTACCCAGCTTTAAACCTGTCACAGAACCATAATCTGTTGCCAGTCCTGTTGCAGTGACAGTGAGTTGATCGGCATCTAATACACCATCAGTACCTATCTCAATACCGGTTGCAATATTATTGCCCTCTACAACCACCTGGCTATTTTTACCTAAATCAATTTTAGCATTACCCGTACTTTGAATCCCCCACGCAGTGTTATCTATACTTGTAGCATGGATAAAACCATTATCCATGGTGAAAGTACCACTACCGCCTAATAAATAGACACCGCGGGCATCACCTATCCCACCAATACTATAATCAGTTTCAGTTCTGGCTGTAATAGAACTTCCACTACCAAGATCGACGTTACTGTCTTTGCCTATATTTTTAAATCCATAAACATTATTTTTACCCGAAACATCAATATTAATACCGGATGCTGTTACTTCTGTACCCAGGTTATTACCTGAAATCAAAATTCCGGTGGTATTTTTACTTGAATTTTGTGTGCCATCCGTATCGACGACATGGATTTCGGTATTCGTGCCTAAATCATTTTTGGTGCCATTATCCAGTGAAACCCCGGTAGACAAAGTTTCACCCGATACGTTGATAGTTGCTTTTCCTTTAATCTGTAAGCCATCACCGCCGGTAGTGATGCTCTCAACACCCGTGGTATTTGTTTGTCCACTCGCCGTAACGACTTCATTATCATTCAAAATAATTGATGCACCGTTTTGTGGGCCTAACCCGGTAGCATTGACAGCAGCACTGCATATTAATGTTGCCAGACCTGTTACCCTGATGCTATTACGCATTCCATTATTACCGCGGGAAAACTCACCAGCGACCACAAACATATTACGCGCCGTACTCCAGACTATATTATATATAGCATTCACATTTAGTTCCCTCTACGCCAATAGAAAAAATCAGGAGGCACAACTTCATTACATATTCATTAGCAATATAAATTATTCCAAAAGATAAATTATTTATATATTGCACTTGTAGATTGTATTATATGTACCCACAAACGACAGATACTATAAAGATTCGCCAGTTTTAATTAAAGAAAAAAATAAAAATAAACCAAGTGAATAAGATAAATATAAACATTCAAAATCAAAATAAAACAACCATTATTACCTGGCTTCCCTACACATAAAATTAAAAGCAAAACGCCCTCCATATTGTGGAGGGCGTTTAATAACTGCCAGCTAAATATTACAAAGAATGATAATATTGACTACTTTTATGCCATATGCGAAGCCGCGATATCCAATAGCGCCATCTCTTCGCTGTTCAGCAATTTCTCAATGTTAACCAGAATCAGCATCCGGTCTCCCAACGCGCCCAGCCCCGTCAGATATTCCGTTGACAGCGTAACCGCGAATTCCGGTGCCGGTCGGATTTGATCGGTTGTCAGCGACAGCACATCGGATACGCCATCCACGACAATCCCAACCACCCGTTGTCCCAGATTCAGCACAATCACCACGGTGTTCTCGTTGTAATCCACATCGCTCTGGCTGAATTTCACACGCAGATCAACAATCGGCACAATCACGCCGCGCAGGTTAGTCACACCTTTAATAAAGGCTGGCGTATTGGCAATACGCGTAACCTGATCGTAGCCGCGGATTTCCTGCACTTTCAGGATATCGATACCGTACTCTTCATCCCCCAGCGTAAACACGAGGAATTCCTGACCTGACGGTTCGCCGGCCAGTTTAGTTACATTACTCATACCGGTCATATTCTTCCCTTTCTTACTCAATCAGGCGGCTGTGATTGCCACACGTTGTTCGCGGTTTAACCCCTGCAATGCAGAGACATCGACAATCAGCGCGACGCTACCGTCGCCGAGGATCGTTGCTGCGGAAATGCCTGGCACTTTGCGGTAGTTGCTCTCCAGGTTTTTTACCACCACCTGGTGTTGACCAATTAGCTGATCGACCAGCAACGCGTAGCGACGCCCTGCACTTTGTAAAATCACTACAATACCCTGAGTTGCTTCGGTTTTTGCACCTTCAACTTCAAAGACTTTCCACAACTCAACCAGCGGTAAATACTCACCACGCACTTCCAGAACGCGCTCTCCGCCGGCCAGCGGATGGAGATCTTCTTCACGAGGTTGCAGAGATTCCATCACCGCATTCAGCGGCAGGATAAACACTTCATCGGCTACACGAACGGACATGCCATCAAGGATAGCGAGCGTCAGCGGCAGTAAGATACGGATGGTTGTGCCCTGACCCTGTTTTGACTGGATCTCAACATGACCGCCCATCTCCTGGATATTTCGCTTCACCACATCCATACCGACACCGCGCCCGGAAACATCCGTCACCTGCTCGGCGGTTGAGAATCCCGGGGCGAAGATCAGCATGCCGACTTCGTCATCGCTCATATTTTCGTGGATCGGCATCCCCTGGGAAATAGCCTTCGCCAGGATACGTTCGCGGTTCAGACCCGCGCCATCATCAGTCACTTCGATACAAATATTCCCGCCCTGGTGTTCGGCAGAAAGTGTCAGATTACCAATCGGGCTTTTCCCGGATTCGATGCGTTTTTCCGGCAATTCAATACCGTGATCGAGGCTGTTACGTACCAGGTGCGTTAATGGATCAATGATGCGTTCAATCAGGCTCTTATCGAGTTCGGTTGAGCTCCCCACCTGCGTCAGTTCGACCTGTTTACCCAGCTTACCGGCCAGATCGCGCACCAGACGTGGGAAACGGCTGAACACATACTCCATTGGCATCATACGAATCGACATCACCGACTCTTGTAAGTCGCGGGCGTTACGTTGTAACTGACCCATGCTGGTGATGAGATCGCCATGATTGACGGGATCCAGTTCATTAGAGCGCTGAGCCAGCATTGACTGTGTGATGACCAGTTCACCCACCAGGTTAATCAGTTGATCGACCTTCTCAACCGCCACGCGGATGCTGGTCGACTCGCTTGCGCGGGCTGGTTTCTCACGCTCTGCTCGTCCATGCGGCGCTTCGTTGGCGGTCGCTTTGGCCACCGGCGCAGGCGCAGCAACCGGTAGCGGCTGTGGTTCGACGACATCCGCGACAGCTGGCGTTTCTGCAACAGTCGGCGCGACAGTGATAGTTTCGAACTCAATCTGATCCGCTTCAATGACGAAGCAGAGCACAGCAATAATGTCATCTTCAGCGAGGCTACCGTCGATCGTTGCCGACAGCGTATCGGCACCTTTGACCACATCGCTTAAGGTCGCCAGATTCCCCAGTTCCTCTTCCAGTAAATCGACTTCACTGGCTTTCAGGCGCGAGAGAATGATCCGCTTTTTGATCTCTTCAGTGACAGGGGCGGCTTGTGCAACCACCTCGTCTGGCATCGCCGTGCTATCAACAACGCTCAGTTTGGCGCTATTGACCACCGCGGGCGCGGTTTCACCTTTTGCTTCGAGCGCTAACTGTCGTAACGCATTACAAATGTACTCAAAGCTGGCGGCATCTGGCTCCTCTGAGTTTTTATAGGCGTCGAGCTGTTCCTGCATAATATCTTTCGTTTCCAAAAACAGGTTGATAATGTCGGCATTGAGCTGCATCTCGCCACGCCGCGCTTCATCCAGCAGGTTTTCCATCAGATGGGTCGTTTCCTGCAAAATGGTAAAGCCGAAAGTGCCCGCCCCGCCTTTAATCGAGTGCGCTGCACGAAAAATGGCATTCAGCTGTTCGGAGTCCGGGGCTTCAGGCACCAAATCCAGCAGGTGTTGCTCCATGTCAGCCAACAGTTCGTCAGCTTCATCAAAAAATGTCTGATAAAAATCGCTAATATCCATGCTCACGCTATCACCTCGGATTGGCTGGTGGCGATGTGGGAACGCTTGCCGGCGGCATCGCCACTGGCTGTTGTAAGACACTTACCGGCTCATTCTGGCTTTCAGCGTTTTCATGCAAAATGGCCTCTTCGGCCTGCTTATTCAGAACCAGCAGGCTTATACGGCGGTTGATGGCGTCCTCGGGACCGCGATCGCTCAGACGCATCGTGGCGGCCATACCTACCACCCGTAATACTTTTCCATCATCCAGTCCGCCGCTGACCAACTCGCGACGCGATGCATTGGCGCGATCGGCAGACAGTTCCCAGTTGCTATATCCCTTCTCACCGTTGGCATAGGGATAATCATCCGTATGACCAGAAAGACTGATACGGTTTGGGATCCCATTCAGCACCGGCGCAATCGCCCGCAAAATATCACGCATGTAAGGTTCAACCTCTGCGCTTCCGGTTTTAAACATCGGGCGGTTCTGACTGTCGATAATCTGTATCCGCAGCCCTTCCTGGACCAAATCAATTTTCAGATGTGGGCGTAGTGCACGCAGCTTAGGATCGGATTCAATCAGTTGATCAAGATCGCCACGTAGCTTGCTCAAGCGACTTTGCTCCATGCGCTTTCTCAGATCATCAATGTTGGGCTGCTTATTCACTTCCCCCTGCTGCTGGGTGTAATCATCACCCCCACCAGGAATTGGACTTTGGCTATTCGAGATCCGATTTCCGCCCGTCACCGCAGTGGCCAGCGGAGTACGGAAATATTCGGCAATTTGAATCAGTTCTTTAGGGCTGGAGATGGAAATAAGCCACATCACCAGAAAGAAGGCCATCATCGCGGTCATAAAATCGGCGTAGGCAATTTTCCACGAACCATGCGCCCCACCACCGTGATTTTTATGTTTGCGTCGCTTTACGACGATAATGGGATGGGCCTGATTTTTCATGCGTCCTCGGTCGTCTGCTGCGCTGCTGGATTCCTCACCGCACGAACATGTTCTTCCAGTTCGATAAACGAAGGACGTTCGCTGGAATAGAGCGTCTTACGACCAAACTCGACCGCAATCGGTGGCGCGTAGCCATTCAGATTGGAGAGCAGAGTTATCTTCACACACTGCATCATCTTGGTGGTTTCAGCACTCTTCTGTCGCAGGACGCTGGCGAGTGGGGAAATAAATCCATAGGCCAGTAAAATCCCGAGGAATGTCCCTACCATCGCATGCGCAATCAATGAACCCAGTTCAGCCGCCGGACGGTCAGCAGAAGCCAGAGCGTGAACAACCCCCATAACGGCTGCCACGATCCCGAACGCCGGTAATGAATCACCGACCATCGCCAGGCTATTGGCCGGGACTTCAGCTTCACTTTCGTGAGTCTCAATTTCTTCGTCCATCAACGCTTCAATTTCAAACGTGTTCATGTTGCCGCTGATAATCAGACGCAGATAATCAACAATAAAATCAAGCATCACCGCATCCGCAAGAATGCGTGGATAGCTGGCGAAGATTTCACTCTCTTTGGGGTTTTCGATATCGCGCTCAAGCGAAAACATGCCCTGCTGACGTGACTTGGCCATCAGGCGATACAGCAGCGCCAGCAGATCCATATACATCGCTTTGGTGTATTTTGAACGACGGAAAAGCATCGGGATCGCTTTCATCGTCCCCTTGATGGCTTTTCCGTTGTTGCCAACGATGAATGCCCCGATACCTGCGCCACCGATGATCACCAGCTCAGCCGGTTGATAGAGTGCCCCAAGGTGTCCGCCGGTCATCATGTAACCGCCGAAAACTGTACCAATAACAACCAGGTAACCTAATAAGATAAGCACGACATCATCCTTTCGCAATTGACTATGACAGGATGCGCAGTCGGGCAGTTAACTCATGGTCAGGACAAAAAAAAGCAGCGGTAATCGCTTACCGCTGCTGGAGTGTTTATCCACACCGTTTCAGTTAAACAGCCTGTTCGATCTGTTCATCCAGCAGTTGTGGAATAATATCGGCAGCATTCTGGGAAAGTTTACGTCTTTTTACGGCTCGCGATGGCGGCTGACATAAACTGCAGGCAAAGCTACCTGCGGGTTGGTGCGCGTGGGTAATAAAATTTCCGCCGCAGCAGTTACAGGCGGACAATTCAAGCAAACCACTGTCAACAAAACGGACAAGGGTCCACGCACGAGTAAGCGCCAACAACGGCCCTTCTTCTGGTTGCGGGCACTGCTCAAGATATAACCGATACGCTTTAATCACGGCATCCACGCCGCTGCACAAACCGGTTTTAAGCAGAAACTGCCATGCATTACAAAACATCGATGCATGAATATTTTGTTCCCACGTCATAAACCAGTCGGTGGAAAACGGAAGCATCCCTTTTGGCGGAGGACTACCGCGTAATTCTTTGTACAGCTTGATGAGTCGGCCACGGCTTAATTGCGTTTCGCTTTCCAGCATTTGCAAACGGGCGCCCAATGTGATTAATTCCATCGCTAACTGGATATCACGCGCTTCCTGAACAATGCTTTTTTCGCTCATCATCAAGCCCTTTTCTTACGCGCTGCGTCATCGATGTCGTTAAGCAGGCGTGTTGAAAGCATAATACCGGTATGAATTTGCTGAAGATCGTCAACGCGGGAATCTTGCGTCAAACGCGTTACAGTCTGATGATCGTCGAAACGGAAATGGCATACCAGTTGATTGGTTTCAGCCAATTTGACCATTTGAGGAAGTGTTAATGTTGCCAATGTATCTGCCATCTCCTCGCTGATACCCAAGCGGAACATTGCAGACGCTTTGTCCTGAACGATCAAACGCTGTGCTAGCAATAAATACGACAAATTGATGTCATAAATGTGTTTCAGCAACTCGGATGTATGCATTATTTGCATCCATAATAACCAACATTATTTTCATGCGGCAGAACCGCACCCCGTGATGTCGCCGGGAAGGCCCGGTAAAAAAAAAGCAAAAGGTCAAATACATAGCAACGTGATGGCGCTTACGCGTTGTCTAAACATTCCTTTCGTAGAATGCCGCGTCCCTTACAAGCTCACATCATTTCTTACAAATGTCTAAGATTTTTCCTAATTCGACGCAACTCTACCCGCCACCCGTTACACATACAACGTAGCCGGTAATGACTCCAACTTATTGATAGTGTTTTATGTTCAGATAATGCCCGATGACTTTGTCATGCAGCTCCACCGATT
>NZ_JAOWIG010000047.1:0-45269 GCF_030332245.1 Citrobacter sp. Cy070 | reverse complement strand
AGCTGATAGAAACAGAAGCCACTGGAGCACCTCAAAAACACCATCATACACTAAATCAGTAAGTTGGCAGCATCACCACCATTTTCATAATAATTTCGCTAGTGAGTGCTAAAGTGAATACCATATCAATCCAGCCAGTTGAAAATAGCTGTAACGCTACGAACTAGCCACCGTTGGCTGGCTTCTGCCTTAACTATAGTGATGTAATGGACGCGCCTTACCAAAGCAATCAGTGCAATGATTTTACTGACTGCATTAATCTACGTTTGCCCAGACATAGCGGGCAAAGAGTTATGGCAACGTTTATACGGTCAAACTCCAGCCCGATATCCATCGCACTCAGCTCTGACACAGGGTTCAGGTTGATTTTTTCAAACAGGGATGCGTTAACCCCACCTGTTGCAGAACGTTCCAGCACCACGCTTTCGCCACCAGCCGCATTCTCATTTTTTACAGGCATCAGCATCTTTATATGAACGCATCCCTTTTGCAAAAGCCTCCGGTACTCTGACTCCGACGGGTAGGTTGCAGCTTTATATCCGGCTTTGTGCAGCATCAACGCTGCGAGCCACGATGTAATTCGCTAACTCACGCCTTATTTCCTTAGCGGGCTTTAAGCCCATATGCTGATTCAGGTTTAGTGAGTTACGGTCTTAGCTGTCTTTGTCATCACACTGGCTGCCTGCGCACCCCTTCAGCATTCACCCTTATATTAAAAGTTTAAATTTGCCTGCATCCTGCCTTAACGTGGCCTGACGCTGACGTGATTTTTATCGTATCGACAATGGTGAGCTGCTATTGCCCAGACTGTTCTGCCCAGTTTGTTCGCCATAGCAACTATCGCCACCGCTGTTGGCCGCCTGGTTTTCAACTCTGTTATCCAGGGCCCGGGCTCTTTTACCAGTAATGACGCGGCCCTTGCTCCATGGATAAACAGTGTCCGTAGATAGGTATCTCCACGTTTACTGATCCCCAGTAGCTTCACTTTGCCCCCGGCCCCCGTCTGTTTAGGAACCAGTCCGATATAAGCTGAAAATTCCCGACTAGATTTAAAGGCCGAGGCCTCTCCCATCGTGGCTACTGCTGCTGTGGCAATTAGCGGCCCCACACCGGGTATTTCCAGCAATCGCTGGCATGTTTCGTTTTGCCTGGCTATCTCCAGCAATTGCCTGTCAAGAACACCAATGTGTGCATCAAGATAAGCAATACGTTGATGTTGTTCTTCCAGCATATTTATCAGGTATGCGGGTAAGCGTTTTCGTAACCTCCCCCACGGCTTCAGGAAATGCCTTATCCAGTGAAGCCCGGCCTTTATGGGTCGTTTCACCGAACTCCAGCAATATTCCATGCAGGGCGTTTACCTGTGCCGTCCGGAACTCCACTAATTGTTGTCGCATCCGGTGGAATACAAGCATTGCCTGCTGTTCTTCCATTTTTACGGCAACAGCTCTGACTGGCTGCTGAACCGCCATCCAGATAGCCCTGGCATCCATTACATCGTTTTTGTTACCCATCACGAATGCCTTAACAAATCGCCCCTTTAGCAGTCTGACTTTATGCCCCAGCCTCTGAAGCTCACGAGCCCAATACTGTGAACCGCCACAGGCTTCCATACCTATCAGTCAGGGTTCGCGATTACTGAAGTACGTCAGAAACATATTTCTTTTAATCTGTTTATCGACGACCTCACCGGTATGCTCATCAATGAAGTGAACCTGTATGAGATGCTTTGCGATATCGACGCCTACAGGGATATATTTCATCAGTGAATCCTCAAGTTATTAGTAAGCGTCCAACGAGAACCGTATTGACGGGGGTGTGCTATTCAGTTGGCAGTGCTACGCGCCAGGGTAGCAGTTCGCTGACCCGGTTGACCGGCCAGTCGGCTATGACGTCAAGAACATGGCTGAGGTAACGTTCCGGGTCCACGCTGTTCAGTTTGCACGTCCCGATCAGGCTGTACAGCAGCGCTCCCCGCTCACCACCATAGTCAGAGCCGAAGAACAGGAAGTTTTTACGACCCAGACTAACCATCCGCAGGGCATTTTCAGCGATATTATTATCTGCTTCGGCCCAGCCATCGTCTGCATAGTATATCAGTGCCGGCCACTGGTTCAGGGCGTACGTGAACGCCTTCGCCAGCTCCGAGTGCCGCGACAGCGTTTTCATCTTTTCACGCAGCCAGCTTTCCAGTGCATTCAGCAGTGGTTTCGTTTTCATCTGACGCTCAGCAAGGCGCTGTTCTGCCTGCACTCCCCTTATCTCTGCCTCAACGGTATAAAGCTCACCGATACGTTTCAGGGCTTCCTCCGTCAGGGCTGACGGGCTGCGAACGTGCACATCGTGGATCTTGCGGCGGGCATGGGCCCAGCAGGCGGCTTCCTTTATATGACCTTCACGGTAGAGCTCATTGAACCCGGCGTAAGCATCCGCCTGTAACACACCGTTGAACCCGGACAGATGCGTCTGTGGATGGATGCCTTTTCTGTCCGGTGAGTAAGCGAACCACACGGCCGGAGCCAGCGCTGAACCGGCGTTGCGGTCGTCGCGAACGTACGTCCACAACCGCCCGGTCTTCGTTTTCTTGTTACCTGGCAACAGTACCGGGACGGGCGGTCGAGTAGACCAGAGGGATCCTCCCCCTCTGGCCGCTCACAGAACCGTACGTGAAGCTCTCACCTCATACGGCTCCTGTTATTCAACTCTATCTGATCATGAACTTCCAGTGTACAAACAGTGTCTTATTACGCTGTCTGATCCGCTCCAGTACTTCACTGGCGCGACTTTGATGCCACCGGTATTGCTTATAACGGCACCGGACCCACTTTACCAACCGCCAGTCCAATATTCGCCATAACCTGTTCATTTCACTTGGATAAAACTTCCCATAATAATTGATCCATCCACGCAGCTGCGGGTTGATTCTTTCCGCAATTTCTTCTGCCGACAGACTTGTCAGCCGCTGAATATTCCATTTACGGAATGTCCGGACGATGGCTTTCTGGGCCTTATTGCTTATTGCCGGTAGAAATCCGGTGAAAAGACCACCTGCAATCTTCCTTGCTGCACGGCGGCGGAAGGTAAACCCAAGAAAATCGAATGAATAGTGTCCATCGCTTTTGCGCCTGGCCAGCGGGTGACAGTTCACTATCCGGGTTTTCTCCGGATGTAGCTCTAACCCGCAGTCTTTCATTCGTTCCCTGAGCTGGCTGAGAAGCAAACGCGCTTCCCATCGGCTCCGACAGTGAATGACGCTGTCATCGGCATACCTTTCCCATGCATTATTTGGGTAGTGTTTCTCCAGCCATTTATCCTGGGTGTAATGCAGAAAAAGATTTGCCAGCAGTGGACTGATTACTCCACCCTGCGGGGTACCCTTTTCTGGTGAATGACGATGCCCGTCCGGGAAAATGATCTCAGCTTTCAGCCATCGCACAATGCAGAGTCTGACCCATGGGGCAGGATGCAAATGATCCACAGCCTTCAACAGCAGAGCATGATCAAGATTATCAAAGAAACCTTTGATATCCAGATCAATCACCCATTCGTATTTCCAGCAGTTCACTTTTGCCTGTGCAACGGCATCATGCGCCGATTTTCCCGGTCGATAGCCAAATGAAGAATCGCTGAACAACAGGTCCCACTGCGGTTCCAGTATCATCTTGACGGCCATCTGTGCTACACGATCGCTGACAGTGGGGATCCCCAATGGACGAGTTTTCCCGTCTGACTTAGGAATTTCCACACGCTTCACCGGCGGCGGCATATAACAGCCAGAGCTTAACCGATTCCAGATCTTGTAAAGATTCCGGGACAGATTATGCTCAAACGCTTCAATTGTCATTCCATCCATACCAGCTGATCCTTTGTTGGCTTTGACCGCCAGCCAGGCTCTCCAGATAATGGTTTTATCGATCAGATAAGGTTTTGCTTTGTTCAAATTAATCATCCTGTCAGCAGTTGTTGCTTTAAACAAAGCTGAATAACGTTCCCCCTTCGCTCCAGCACCGTTACAGCGCCTTCGTCACTACTACGGGGAACTCCGTCCCTGTACGCCGCATCGGTACTCTTTCTGCGCGGTGTTTTGCCACAGTTTCTCCCTTAGCATCGGCGTGTCAGGTTCACACGTTCCGTATCTGAGCCTGAGCAGAGATCATGCCACCTCAATGCCGGTTGCCGGATGGTCAGTAAACAGGTTTCCACCATCCTTATCCCGGGGTAACGACAAGAACCCGGTTTTGACAACGCTTACACGTAACGACACTTGTCCAGTGGTTCACTCGCGTTCATCTTCTCTGCTCCTACCTGACGGCTTCTTGCCGCCTTTTCCCCAGCGCTTCCTGCTGTGGCTCTTTACCACAACAGTCTGAGGTGGTTTGTATCCTCCTCCTGTAAGGCGAATACGGAAGGCCATCTTCCATCTCAGACACAGCATGGACGGAGCCTTCCCGGTTCCGTCCTTCGTGTCACACTGTCATCGGCGTGGAGCTTGCCGTCCGTCAGGACATAGCCCTGAAGCGCCTCTTCCAGCGGTGACAACAACCGGCAACATGCATCCACCCAGCCCGACAGCAGCGAGCGACTCAGCTCCACACCCTGCCGGCCGTATATTTCAGACTGCCGATACAGCGGTGTGTGCTCTGCATATTTTGAGGTCAGCACACGGGCCAGCAGCCCCGGCCCTGCGATACCCCGTTCGATGGGTCGCGAAGGGGCGGGAGCCTGCACGATGGCATCACACTGAGTGCAGGCATGCTTTTCACGTATTGTCCGGATAACCCGGAAGGCGCTGCGCATCAGCTCCAGCTGTTCGGCTGCATCCTCACCCAGGTAGCTCAACGCACCGCCACAGTCCGGACAGCATGTCGTTGCCGGCAGCAGTCGTTTTTCGTCACGAGGGAGTGACTCCGGGAACGGTTTGCGGGTGCGGGTCTGACGCAGCGGGAGCTGCACTGCCGGGTCATCCACCCGACCGGTCAGCGTATCGCTTTCTTTCTGAAGCGCCTTCAGGTCAGCTTCCATCTGTGCGATACGACGGGATACTTTTTCGGAACGGCTGCCGAAGTTCATCCGGCGGAGTTTATCCAGTTGCGCCTGCAGGTGGTCTATTTCGCGTTCACGATCGGCCAGTTTTTCCAGCAAGGCACGGTTCAGCGCTTCCTGTTCGGCCAGGCGCTGTTTCAGCAGAAGGATGTCGTCAGAAGAAGTGTCGTTCATAAGCCCGTATTTTACCAGGCTTATTCGTAAGCGTTAAGTGAGCGCCGTATTGACGGCTATTTATTGGTGAGATCCACGTTCCATGGCAGGAGTTCAGCTACTTTGTTCGACGGCCACTCCGGCAACACGCTAAGGATATATCGAAGGTAAGCTTCCGGATCGATACCGTTCAGCCTGCACGTTCCGATCAGTCCATACAGCAGGGCTCCGCGCTCACCGCCATGATCGCTGCCGAAGAAGATGTAGTTCTTTTTACCCAGGCATACCGCCCGTAAGGCCCGCTCCGCTGCATTGTTATCTGCTTCGTCATCGCAGTAGTAGCACAGAGCATCCCACTGGTTCAGGGCATACGCGAACGCTTCACCCAGACGGGACTTTTTTGACAGCGTCGCGCTTTTTTCTATCAGCCACTCATGCAGGGATGTCAGCAGCGGTTTACTCCGGGATTGCCTGGCCAACAGACGCTCTGCGGCCGGGATTCCGCGTATGGCTTCTTCGATTGCGTACAGTTCGCCGATACGTTTCAGGGCCTCCTCTGCTGTGGCCGTTTGAGTACTTATATAGACGTCGTGGATTTTTCTGCGCGCGTGGGCCCAGCAGGCCGCTTCGGTTAACGGACCACCTTTACGCTCTGCGCTGAACAGGCGATCGTAGCCTGCGAAGGCATCGGCCTGCAGTACACCATGATAGTGTCGAAGATGTTGCTGAGGATGTTTCCCCTGTCGGTCTGGTGAGAAGGCGAACCATGCCGCTGGCGGATCTGATGAACCCGCGCTTCTGTCATCGCGGACATATGTCCAGATGCGCCCGGTTTTCGTCTTCTTTCTGCCCGGTGCAAGCACTGGCACCGGAGTATCATCTGTATGCAGTTTGCGGCAGTCCATCACGTAGTGATAAAGGGCCTCATCCAGCGGGGCCATTAACCGGCAGCACGCATCCACCCAGTTGGAGAGCAGAGCCCGGCTCAGATCCACGCCCTGACGGGCGAAGATTTCGCACTGGCGATATAGCGGCAGGTGTTCACAGTATTTGGCCGTTAACACGCGGGCCAGCAGACCCGGCCCGGCGATACCCCGATCGATGGGGCGAGATGGCGCAGGCGCTTCAACGATACAGTCGCATCGGGTGCAGGCCTTTTTCACCCTGACCGTGCGGATCACTTTCAGGGCGCTGGAGACCAGTTCCAGCTGCTCCGCGCTGACGTCACTGAGATAGGCCATATTACTACCGCAACCCGGACAGCAGTTTTCGGTTGGCTCCAGCCGGTGGAGCTCGCGGGGAAGATGTTCAGGCAGAGGCCGACGGTGGCGCGACTGGCGAAGCTGGCGCGGAACCTGCGGATCATTATCCCGGCCGTTGTAACGATCGCTTTGCTGCTCCTGCTCTTTCAGCAGGGCTTCTGCGTCTTCAACCTGTTGGCGAAGTTTTTCGGAGCGGGTACCGAACAGCATCCGCCGCAGTTTTTCTATCTGTGCCCGCAGATGCTCTATTTCGCGCTCTTCGTTCTCTATTTTCTCTTCTGCGCGAGCCAGCGCCGAACGCAGGAACGCCTCAGTCTCTGCAACGAGGCTGAGTTGATTGTCTTTCTGGCGGAGCGCATCTTCCAGCGCGGCGATACGGGCGAGATAGTCCTGACTCATGACCATATTTATAATGTGGCTATGTTCTTTTTACAACATTGTCAGTGAGTTAAGGCGGGCGGTTTTTGGCTGACGCCAGTCCAGCCTATCGAGGAGCATAGCGAGTTGTGAGCGGGTGATGACGATTTTACCCTCGCGTACAGCAGGCCAGATGAACTGGCCATCTTCCAGCCGTTTGGTAAACAGGCACAGGCCGTCAGCATCAGCCCAGAGGATCTTAACGGTGTCGCCTTTGCGGCCACGGAAGATAAACAGGTGGCCGGAGAACGGATTTTCATCAAGTGCATGTTGTACCAGCTCGCCCAGACCATTGAACGATTTACGCATATCCGTGATGCCGGCAACCAGCCAGATACGGGTGCCTGACGGAAGGAATATCATTGGCTTCTCCCGGTCAGCTCACGGAGCAGCACGGTCAGCAACTCTGGTGACGGGTTCTCAAGCGTCATTTTGCCGTGGCGGAACTCAACACAACAGGAGGAGGCATTCAGCGCTGAGTACTGACCCGTGTCAGTATTCGTCTCACCTGTTGGCGCTGGATCAGATATCACTTCGACAGGCAGCATCATCGGTGATGGTGAAGATTCGATTGTTGCCGGAAGGCGGCGTGATATACGGCCTTCATCCTGCCAGAGCCGTAGCCATTTGAAGATGACGTTATCATTGACGCCGTTTTCACGGGCGATCTGAGCAACGCAGGCTCCGGGACGGGAAGCAAGTTCGACCATACGAAGCTTGAAGTCATTGGGATAATGTTTACGGGGTTCTTTTCGCCAGGATTGGGTTTCCATACTTAGATGTCCGTCTGTACAGGTGGGCGTCTAAGTTACCAGCATTGGCTTAATGGCTACATACGGCGCTGGGTTTACGCTTACGAAATGAGCGACTAAAACGATAAAGGCAGGATCGTCTACCGTGCTGGGTAGACTGGCCCCCTGTACGCGTTTGGCATTGATCACCGCCATGTCGTCCGTTTCTGATTGTCTGCGCAGCAGTACCCACACCCGACGATAACCATACGTAGGCAGATCGCCGATAACGGTATGGATACGATCCAGAGCTTCAATATCATCAGGCTTGCGCTTGCGTCGACGCTCCTGCCAGTAGGCAGAACGGTTAATTCGCAGTGACAGCGGCGCACGCGACATGCCCATGGTACGGCTGACAAGGCTTATTCGCCATCCTCCGGCAGCAAGGGCACGTGCGCTATCCACTTTTTTTGTCGGCCATATTCAACGGCTTCTTTCAGCAGCTCGTTTCCCATGGTTTTCTTGCCCAGCAGGCGCTGTAGCTCTTTAATTTGCTTCATCGAAGATGCCAGTTCCGACGCGGGTACAACCTGTTCACCCGCAGCAACGGCGGTGAGACTACCTTCCTGGTACAGCTTACGCCACAGGAACAACTGACTGGCAGCAACACGGTCATACCGGGTTCAAAGCTCTGCTGAACAATGGCGATTTTTTTCTGAAGGCTGCGCCGTCTGCGCTTCTCCGGCCCTAAAACATCCATCATCCGGACTCCAACGACTAGTCTAAAAACTAGTATTAAGACTATCACTAACTTAAGTGATACCAACTGTCTGGAGATTCATGGGGCCAGTCTACTCAGGCTCACCGTGGTGGCGAATGGCCTTGCGAAAGAAGCGTAAGGCAGCCGCAGCGTCGCGTCTGGCGGTCAACAGGAAGTCGACGGTCTGCCCCGCGGTATCAACCTCCTGGTACAGATATTTCCACTGGCCTTTGATTTTGATGTAAGTTTCGTCCATCCGCCACCGCCGACCTACATTACGCTTATACTGGCGGAACGTTTTATCCAACAACGGTGCCAGGCGCATAACCCAGCGATGAAGAGTGGAATGGTCAACGATAACGCCGTGCTGCGTCAGCATATCTTCGAGATTGCGCAGGCTGAGGGCGTAAGTCAGATACCAGCGAACACATTGAGCAATAACATCAATGGGATAGTGCAGGGGTTTAAAAGCTTTTCATATCAGAGGCATGGGCAGGTAACATTATAAAAAAACAGTATGTTACCCGACGACGTCTTAATGCGACAGAACCAGATGAGGTGCCATGTGTATGGCACCTCATCTCTTATTTACTCATTGACTCCATAACCGCCTGCCAGGTTATAAAGCCACCACTCAGATTATATGTCCGGAAGCCGTGAGCCTGCAGAATACGGTATGCCACATGCCCGCGCAGACCACTCTGACAACCGATAAAAATCTCTTTATCTACAGGCAATTTTTCAAGATTCTCCCGCAGAGAATCCAGAGGGATGGATAGCGCGTCAGGATATTCGCCAAATTGTTTCAGTTCTTCAGGAGAACGAATATCAACTAAACAATACCTGTCCGGTTCCCGTTGCAAAACATCGCTGACATGACATATGGCCGTATCTCCCCTGATGGCATTTGCCGCCACCATACCGGCCTGGTTAACAACGTCCCTTGCACTGTTAAAAGGCGGGGCATAAGTCAGCTCAAGATGCTCGAGATCGTTGACGGTAAGTCCCGCGCGCTGCGCGACAGACAGAACATCGATGCGTTTATCAACTCCTTTTTTCCCTGACGCCTGGGCCCCCAGAATTTTACCGGTATCGGGGCTGAACAGCAGTTTCAGACTGATCATCGTAGCCCCTGGGTAGTAACCGGCATGATCAGCAGCATGGACGTAAACCTTCTCGTATCGGGTACCATGGGCTTTCAGTTGCTTTTCATTCGCACCGACGCTGCCAATACTAAGCGAAAATACCTTACAAATGGATGTCCCCTGACTGCCATGGTAAAGGCTGTGGTGATCAAGCATGTTATCAGCAGCAATGCGTCCCTGGCGGTTGGCGGGCCCAGCCAGAGGAATATTAGCGGGTTCCTGAAAGACCAGGTCAGGTGTTTCAACTGCATCCCCCACGGCGTAGATGTCAGGAATACTGGTCTGCATACAGGCATTGACGCTTATACCTCCCCGTTTACCCACTTCGAGCCCAGCTACAGTGGCAAGGCTGTTTTCAGGTTTTACCCCGATGGCGAGAATAACCATGTCAGTCTGCAGAAAGCCACCGTCAGACAGTGCAACGCGGAATCCCGTTTCTGTCCGCAGCACCTCGGTGAGTGCCGTTCTGAGACGCAGATCCACGCCATGATTCCGGATTTCCTGATGCAGGGCTGATGCCATTTCAGGATCAACCGGAGCCATAACCTGTTCCCCCATCTCCAGCAGGGTAACACGGATCCCCCGTTCGCTCAGAGCCTCCATCACTTCAAGTCCGATGAATCCCCCCCCGACAAGCGTGGTGTGAGCGACGTTATGTTGCTCAATCCACGCTAGGATAGCATCCATGTCAGTAAGATTTCGGAGCGTAAAAACGCCCTCTTGCTGTAGCCCGGGCAAAGGAGGGACAACCGGCGCGGCTCCGGTACTGAGGAGTAGACGATCCCATACTTCGGTATGGATCTCACCTGAGGTCAAATTTTTAACTGTCACTGTTTTATTAACCGGATCCACTGACGTCACTTCATGGCAGGTACGGACGTCTATGTTAAAGCGGGATTTAAAATCCTCCGGAGTCTTAAGAATAAGTGACTGCCGTAACGGAATTTTTCCGCCTATATGATAAGGCAATCCACAGTTGGCAAAAGAGACATCGCTTCCCCGTTCAAACACAACAATACTGACATCTTCTGACAACCGGCGAGCTCTGGCTGCAGCGGACGCACCGCCAGCAACACCACCAACAATCACTATTTTCATTACATCCTCTCTGTTCACTCGGGGCAAAATGTCTGCCAGATATAATTAGTTACCCAGGCCAGCTGGACGCTGCAGACCTGGCGAACACGGTGGCAAAATTATGGCACCATCAGTATACTAAATAACATTATATAAAAATACATAATGTGAGAAACCAGCAATGCCCATGAATGAAGACACAAAACGTCAGACCGATATGAAAAATGCAGCCCTGGGGGCAGCAGATGTCTTACGGGGACTGGCTAACAGCGACCGGTTGCTGTTGATGTGCCAGTTAAGCCAGGGGGAAGCGAATGTGGCCGAGCTGGAAGCTGCAGTCGGTATCACTCAGCCGACCCTGTCTCAGCAACTGGGTGTAATGCGCCGCCTGAAGCTTGTCGAGACCCGACGGGCAGGTAAAATGGTATATTACCGTATTGAGGATAACCGTATCATGACGTTGTTAAATACCTTGTATGATCTCTACTGCCCGCAGGCAGGCACCGGTAAAGGAAGCCATAACAACGAATAATGTGATCCTGCTTTCCACGCAAACCGTTTTATCATTGCAGCATTAACCCTGTCAGGTTGTGAAGAGCCTGGCCGGAATCTGCGATATTATAACGGGAAAGCGACAGTGGTCCGGATATACCCATCGGTAATGCCTGTCCGGACTGTATTTATCGCTCACGCGTTCACTGTTTAACTTATTGATTTATCGGTTTTTATACTATTACGGTCAGAAAAAACAGCCACAGGAGCACGGATGGTACTGCACTGACAGCAATGGCCTGTGGCTGACAAACCGTTTTTTCTGCTGCCGCCGATTTACATTATTCAAGCAGGCTGCGCAACATCCAGGCAGTTTTCTCATGCAACTGGATGCGTTGTGTAAGCAGATCTGCTGTGGCTTCATCATTCGCATTATTAACAACAGTGAACAGGGAGCGCGCAGTTTTAACCACAGTCTCCTGGCCCTGGACAAGATTCTCAATCATGTTTTTTGCTGCTGGAATATCCTTGTCTTCATTAACAGCGGTTAAACGTGAAAATTCATGATATGTGCCGGGCGCGAAGCATCCGAGCGAGCGTATACGTTCAGCGATATCATCAACAGCAGTGGCCAGCTCATTGTATTGATTTTCAAACATTAAATGTAAGCTGTTAAACATGGGGCCAGTTACATTCCAGTGATAGTAATGTGTTTTTATATACAGGGTATAGGTGTCAGCAAGAAGCCGGGACAGACCGTCTGCAATCTCCACCCGGGATGATTCAGGAATACCAATATCAATTATTTGTTTACTCATAACTACCTCTTACACTGTTTAAGTGGGATATACGATATGCCATTATTCTTTCCGGTCTGAGCAAAACACGCCTCATATTTTTATAATAACCAGTTACACCTGGCGTCTGCCACACTAGCCATGCGCCAGAGCAATATCCTGCGACGGGACAATGAATTTCGCCGTGGCACGAGCCACTTTCTGCTGTCCCTTTGCCAGCCATGCTTCGAGCTGGTAAATCCCCCTGCGTTGCCCAAGCAGTCTGGCACAGGCCATCAGCTTGTCACCGGTACAAACGGGTGAAATAAATCTGACTGTCAGTTCAGCCGTCAGGGCCTGCACTCCCTGCATGAACAAGCAGTGAGTCATTGCGGCATCCAGCAAGGTACTCGTCATTCCGCCATGTAAAAGACCTGTATACCCCTGATGCCTGTGCTCGACCGTGTAGTCCGCATATACAGATCCATCCGGGTGTTCTGAAAAAATTAAGTCCACCGTATCAGGATTATTGTCACGGGTACCACAGACCATACAACAGGTATGATTCTTTCTGGCATTAAGATAACAATTCATCTGTTTCTGTTCAGCGTCCGGTTATACTGACGGGGTGCATCCGTAATTCAATCAGAAGGGGTTATAATACCAAGCAGTAATTACTGCATTTTCCAGTCATTCCGGCTCTTGGTTTACACACAATACGGGTCGGATAAAAATCACCGCCCGTGATGAAAGAAACTCAGGAATGGCAACAGCGCCCGTTTCCGTGATGATGCTGATGACGCCGCTGACACGCATTTTCTGCTGTGTTCCCATCAGAGTGACAGCACTTTTTCCCCTTCGCCTCATGGTTAAAGGACTGGCGCCCCTGCTCTGGCTTATTCAGTTCAGTCAGAACACGGGTATACGGATCACATAGTTCAGTGAACAAACAACGGCCACAGTCAGTCTGGTACACTGCGATGTTACGCTCCAGTAATTTACCCAGCATACGCTCCCCGATGTTACGGACTACAACGCGGCTAACCTGTTGTTGAACCAGCAGGTCAACCAGCTTCCGTTTACCTGAACAATCTGCGCCCAGAGCGGGATTCTCTGTCCGGCTAAGTTCTGTGCCGCGCTCATCCACAAAGACAAGGTGACTCGCTTTAGTAAAATGATTTGCTACCCGGTCGTCATTCACTGGAATGGCTGTGATCATCTTGTGTAACTCCTTCCTTTTCAGAGTACATTATTAAAGCCTTGCCCTGAGTGAGACAGTCCACAACCTTAAAACGGGCTGCTTTCAGGACATTGGCCAGTGTCTGCCTTGAAACCCCCATTGCAACAGCCGCTTCCTGCTGCTGCATGCCCAGTAAATCGACCAGTCGTAACGCTTCAAACTCATCATCTTTTAAATGAACATGTTCAAGCTGGCTCATCGGTCGCGCATTGGGCTTAAAACAGGTATCCGCAGGGCGGCCACAGATGTTACGGGGAATTCTGGGTCTTGGCATGAAGGCTCCTTATGGGCATATGCTATATATACACGCGTAAACTGGCATATGCAATATACTCGGCTCACCGGTGGAGAATTTTTTGCTTTGCCCTCGAGTATGTAAGTGCGCAGCAGGTCAGGGGAGAAGAAGGGAAAGAAAACAGACACTGTCTGAAACTCAATTGTAAGCGTCGCCTCAGTACCGTCTGGCTCTGGAATCACAACAGAGAAATGTTCCAGGTTTCCATTGGCAGATTATACTGGGCTGTGTCCCTTAATCATCTGAGTTATAGTAACTGTCTGTTTCCACAACATATTGAACTATGGCTCGCTACGATCTTCCCGATGAAGCATGGACTCTCATCCAACCCTTATTACCTGCTGAACCAGCAACACCACAGGCCGGACGCCCATGGGCAGAACATCGTATGATCATCAACGGTATGTTCTGGGTGTTGTGTTCTGGTGCACCGTGGCGCGATTTGCCTGAACGATACGGGCCATGGAAAACGGTCTATAACCGCTTCAATCGGTGGTCGAAGTCGGGAGTGATTAACATTATTTTCAATAAGTTACTTTCGGCTCTTGACGCTCATGGCCTCGTCGACTGGTCAGCGACCGCGCTGGATGGCAGTAATATCCGGGCGCTCAAATGTGCCGCTGGCGCGCAAAAAAACATCCCGATATCACCGGAGATAACAGCCTGGGTCGCTCTCGCGGTGGTTTTGGCACCAAAATCCATCTGGCGACAGATGGAGGCGGTCTGCCGTTAAACATCGTGCTGAGTCCCGGACAGGCCCATGACAGTCAGTTCGCACAACGTCTGCTGGACGGTATTGGTGTTCAGCGACAGAACGGCAGTATGAAGCGACGTGGTCATGCAGTGCTGGCTGATAAAGCCTACTCCGGGCATGCGTTACGTAATGAGCTGAAAAGAAAAGGTATAAAGACCGTCATCCCTCGCAAATCCAATGAGAAAATGGCGTCAGATGGTCGTTCACAGCTCGATCGTGATGCCTACCGCAATCGCAACGTTGTTGAACGTTGCTTTGGTCGCCTGAAAGAATACCGGCGCATTGCCACACGCTACGACAAAACGGCGAGGAATTATCTGGCAATGGTAAAACTGGGTTGTATCCGGCTGTTTTACAAAAGATTATGCAATTAAGGGACACAACCTGGTCTTCAACCCCTGAAATGCTGCTTTTGAAACCACATATACTGCCACGATAAATACCATAGATATGGCTATCAGGAACTATTTCCCTTCCAGGGGTTCGAGAAGTTTAAACATAAAAAAGTGACCTCATTTTCATTTAAAGCTCTTCAACCCGGCTCATTGAGCCGGGTTTATTTTAGAAAGTGACGTTAACTTTACTCCAGTACGTTCTTCCTGGTTCGTTTACAGACGTATTCGCGGAATAACCGAAGCTGCTGTTGCCAGCCAGATTCAGGTGCTCGCTATAGGCTTTGTCGAAGAGGTTATCTACACCTGCGCTGACGTTGATATACTTGTTCACTTTATAAGCGGCATTAGCAGAGAAAACTGCAAATCCCGGACTGCTGTCAAAATCTTTGCCGACGACATTACCTTCATTAATGGCAACGCGATGCTGGCTGCTGACAATGCGCAACAGACCCGTGCTGCTCCAATTACCTTTTTCCCAGGTCAGGCCCAGTCTTCCTTCGAGCGATGGAATTTGCGGCAGCGGCTGATGGTCGTCTGTATTTTTTCCCCATGAGTACGCCAGACTGGCATCCGTTTTCCAGCTCTCACTCAGTTGATAGCTCAGACCCGCTTCCCCCCCCATAATCGTGGCGTTCACGTTATCCACCTGGCTGATGTACGCATTATTAGGATCGTAACGGAACAGGATAAAATCGTTTACACGACCAATGTAAGCTGAGACCCAGCTTTCCAGACGCTTACCCTTGTATTGTGCGCCAATATCAATCTGGGTCGTTTTTTCCGTTTTGACTTTATTAAATGCATCCGTTGAGCCGTCTGGTCCATAGGTCGGAGAAAAAAGCTCCCAATAGTCAGGAAAACGTTCTGTATAACCTATTCCTGCATAAAACATTACCGGTATCTCAATCAGATTATGTTCTAAGCGGATAAAACCTGCGGGGAGCGTGTCAGTTCGCTTAGAAACGCCGACATCGGTGAAATTATCGACCAGAACCCTGTCAAGGCGCGCACCGCTAACGACTTTGCTGAGATCCGTAGCATTCCAGGTAAGCTCACTGAAAAGGCCATAATCATGGAAGCGAGCGTCTTTCGTCCATATGTCATCACCTTTGCTGCGGTGCGTATTTAACTGGGTATCTGCGCCACTTCGCAGCTCAAAGTCAGACCAGTTCCAGGTTCCCATCATCCGTCCACCAACGGTGCGTCTGTCGAGTTCCATCGCCATTGGCATCGCCATGTTCATTGAAGACCCCGAATCCATTGAAGAGCCCATAGAACCACTCATGTCCCGACCAGACATTCCTCGCGACATTCCGCTGCCTGGAGAGCGCAGGGAATAGTTGTCCATAATGTGGTCGGAATAGTTGTAATAGACATTGGCCTCAAACTTATCAAATACGTCACCAATGTTAGATTTATCAAAACGAGCCCCGAGACTTTCACGTTTAAACTGTGAGCCATCCATACTGCGCCCAGCATAACGGGCATCACCGTCACCTTTTCCGGCGGTCAGCTCCACTAACATATCTTTATCTGGTGTCCAGCCCAGCGCCATATCCCCGTTCCACTTATCCCATTTCGAAGGAACACGATCGCCATTGCCATCTTTGTAGTCGTAGGAACGTGATTTGTTACCCGTCAAACGTAAATACCCGTCTTCACTCCCAAGGCTGATATCAGCATTTTCATCCCAGCGGTTGTTGGATGCGGCAAGCAGGCTGGCTGTTCCCTGAATGCCTGGTTTGTCAAAGCGTGGCTGCTCCCGCTCAAAACGGATGGTCCCTGCCGAATTACCCGGCCCCCAGAGCACGGTTTCAGGCCCTTTGATCAGCGTCAGAAGATCAAAACTCTCCGGTGAGATATAGGAGCTGGGCGCATCCATTCGGGCAGGACATGCTCCCAGCATCTCACCGTTGTTTGTTAAAAGGCGAAGCCGCGAGCCGAACATGCCGCGAAAAACAGGATCGCCGTTTGTGCCACCATTACGGATTTGCGAGAATCCTGGAATCGTTTTCAGATAGTCAGATCCATCACTTGCAGGTACAGGCTGTCGTGGTGTTTTAGGTGAAGTAACAACCTCCATTGGAGAAGAGACCGGTGCAGTGACGATCATGACGGAGTCATCCTGCATTTGCATATGGTTGTGTTGTTCTTCAGCTACTGCGGTATTAGCCAGTAGAGCCATAAAGACCAGATAAACGAGCGGAGTGCGCACAAAATCGTGTTTTTTCATTACAAACCCTATTATTTTCGGCATAACCCACTATGGCTCATCAATGGATAAACCAGCGTTATGCAAATTTTTTATAAGTTGTCAGATTGCAGAGAAAAAACAGCAGGAGGAGCGCGTGCTTGTTGAGGGGGCCAGGTTCGAAGCACTGGAAGGAAAACTGCATTAGGTACAGGCGGCCATTGGACTAACGGCAACAACAGACACAGGAGGGTTGTTAGGATGACCAGAACAAACGGGAGATGGATCAGAAGATCGCAATAACCGCAGGCTATCACCTCCATAGGTGACATCGCCTGCTCGGACATCATCCGGTGGCCCATATCTGGCATAGTCTGGCAAGGTTCTGACATGATCGCGCGGTGATGCATATCAGACATGTTCATCACTGTGACGTTATGATGTTCACAGAAAGTTTGGTGAGAAATCGACTTTGAGATAACCGGCGCAACAAACAGCATGGCAATCGAAATGAGTGCCAGCCACGCTGCAATGCTATTCTTAGAAAAACGCCGGGACACAATGTTACCGCTTATTGGTTATTTTGGCGCAAGTGTATCTGATTTGGCTTTTAAATGTTACATAGTGTAAAAATAAGTTGCAGAGGAAGACCACAATTGCGACGGATGTCGCAATTGTGGTACAGCTGAACGTCCTGCTGAATAATTTTATCCGCCGATAGGCTGGTAACCCTACCACTCAGCTTTATCACGCGTTTCTGTGGCTCAGACTACTATCCCACTTGCACCTGAGCAAAGAACCAGGGTACCTGAAGAACAGCTTGAGCTGGCAAACTATCACAAAACCACCAACAGTTATCGCTTTTACCGGCGTCCGAGCCTGCTAAAATCTGGCCCTGACCAGGTTACCGCCATTGAGGTAGTGCTCAGATTACCTGATGCGTTGGGAATATTTGTTCTATTGCTCAGGCTGTAATGCGATCCTGTTCGAGGCCATCATGACCGACGGGAGGGCATAAGCCTGAAAAACTTCTGTACATGCTGACAGGTCGCCCGTCACCATAAATTCAACCGGCGCAACCAGTTTCCCCTCATCCGAAAATCCATGGATCAGAGCTGACTTTCTTACCAGAAGTACATCCGTATCGCTGTATTCCTGGACCAGAAGCGCTTCATTGTCCCAGTCGCCGTCACTCACAACCGCATTTACCCAGCCCTGCGATTTAAGTTGCCTGATAGCACAAGTCAGCCCGTACAAATCAGACTGAGCGGGTGCAGAGACTGTGCTGGATGACCACAAATATTTAAGACGACTGAATAAGCCAGCGGCAGGGCCTTTTTGGCGCCCAAGTACCATCAGACTCTCAATATCGGATGCGATTGCACGCGGAAACCGTTTTTGCTTATACGCCACCGTTAACCAGTGCAGCAAAAATGCATGCGTACTGAGTGGCGACAACGCCTGACCATCCTGCTGAGCGGTACGCAAGGCCACAAGGGAGCACCATGCAAAATGCGCAAGTGCCTTGACAGTTTGTTCAGGCGGTAAGGTATCGTGAGTGTTTTTCATTCTGGAAGTATATCTACTCAGAATCCCCCCTGGAAGACCAGGACAAGGATTGCACGCCTAAAAGCAGAAGATTAGCAGCCTCTGCATTATAGCAGCCATAACGGATCGCATCCGCGCTGTTTCCTCCTCACTCCTGTTCGTCGTTACAGGGAAAACGTCTGCTATAAGAAACGTGAGCGCAAGCGAATAACCATAATAAACTTAATGTCAAATATTGAAATGCAGCGTAGCCGCCCCAAAAAATACAGCAGCGGCATCACTCTGTTGCCGTGGTTAATCGTTTAAAAGGAAAGTGGTATGAGTCTGAAACCAGGTCCGAAACCCGTAGCTCCATCAACAGGAGAGCTTGATCAACGCCGCCGTGACAATAAAGATACGCCGGGAAATACTGATAAGTTAAAGCCCAGTAAGTCCTCGGGTAAAAAATAGAAAGCCAGTTATTTGCGCTGAAGCGATCAATTAGTGCATGAATCCGAGCTGTTATTCAAAAGCCCTGCGGGGCTTTTTTTGTTTCAATCTTCACCAGTGTTTTAGCCTGCTCAGGAGGTCTTTTGGTGATGTATTGCGGTAAACAGTCTTAAACCTTTAATAACGATACCAAAACGGGTACCTCATAAACAGGGTATTAACCTGCTATTCCAGTCCTGACCATAGTAACTGGCGCGTCCATGGCCTGTATCCATGCTTTCAGTTGATTAAATGGGGATGAGAATGAGCCACGGTCAGATCGACTGATGGATAACGATGCCATATTTGTCACAGCATCATAACGGATCCCACTGACCGTCTGCCCTGCATCGCATATGATTTCGCTCATATCCTGCAACGCGTTGTCGTTAAGCTGTGAAGTATTCTCCCCTCCCAACGTGTCAAGATTCATCATCAGCACCATCCGACAAACCGGAGCACTGGTTGCCCCCCATATCCAGCGTAAGACCGTCGGTGGTGAATGACGGCGAGTCTGCTGACGATTACGCGAATACTCGTCGGTGCGCTGCCAGACTTCGGTATGAAAACGCGACATCAATGACGGATAATCCGCAAGGTTCTCGCGGTATGGCAATTTCAGTGTAAAACCAAACGCGGCAAGTCGCGGATAATGATCAACGGCCTGCTGCAGAAAGGCACGAACGTGAGCCACATCAGCCAGATTTCCGGCAGTTGTGGCGGACAGGTAATGACTCATTGATTTCTCTTTCGTCGATAAAGGGAGGGCAAGAGTGCGAATGGCAGGAAAGGAGATATTGCTGCCCTCTATGCAGGTTAGCGGGCTCGCTTAGTCTCAAGTGACACCTGGTTGGGACAGGCAATAATTTCATCCCGGCCTGACATCGTGAGCACATGCTGGAAATATGCGTCACTGTCATCCTGAGCAGGCACCAGCACCACCGGATGGGTGCAATAGAAGCAGTAGAGCTTTCCTGTTGGCGGAAATCGGAAGTCTTTAACGTTAACCAGATAACCGAACTCATTCAGAGCGTATTTAGCGGCCTTTTGTTTCATATCTGTACCTTGAACTGTTATCAGAAAAGGAATTCAGGCAACGTTGATTAGTTGACCTTCCCGGGAGACGCTGTTGATACTGTGCTGAAGTTGCTGACAGGCCGATTTAAACTGCCTGAAATCAGCAGGTTGATCTTGACCCTCCATCTCCGAACAGCTTTTGTATCTTAAGTTAACGATGTCCGCTGCCGCCGGTATTCCCTCGGGGAGTGATATCCCAGCGCGCTGTGCGGGTGGTTTTCATTGTAATGCGTGAACGCTACTGCAAGGTTTCGCAGTGCTGTTCTCACATCCGGTTTTGGCATGAACGCGATATAGTCTTCTTTCATCGTTTTCACGAACCGTTCGGCCATGCCATTACTCTGCGGGCTGCTCACCGCTGTTGTGCAGGGCTCCAGATTCAGCTCTCTCGCGAACCTCCGCGTTTCATACGCGGTATACGCTGAACCGTTATCCGTCAGCCACTGCACCGCTGTGTCGGGCAACCTGTCGCCGAAGCGCTTTTCCACCGACCTCAGCATCACATCCTGCACGGTCGAACTGTCATAGCCTCCCGTGCTTGCTGCCCAGTCTATGGCCTCACGGTCGCAGCAGTCCAGCGCGAACGTTACCCGCAGTTTTTCGCCGTTGTCGCAGCCGAACTCGAAGCCATCTGAACACCAGCGCATATCGCTTTCTGCCACCGCTATCTTGCCCTTATGTTCACGCTTCGGTCGCTCTGGTTTGTGATGCAACAACAACAGGTTATGCTCGCTCATTATCCTGTAAAGCCGTTTGGCATTCACAGGTGGCTGTCCCTCTGTGCGACGTTGCTTGCGCAGGATGCCCCACACGCGTCGATAACCATAACTCGGCATATCGCTGATAATGTTGAGGATAGCCGACAGTATTTCTGCGTCTGCTTCTTCATTACGCCGGTTACAGCGCCTGTCCTGCCAGTCGGCAGAACGGTTAATCCGCAGTGACAGTTGCGCACGCGACACGCCCATGGTCCGGCTGACCATGGCTATTCCCCGTCCTTTGGCAACAAGGGCGCGTGCGCTATCCATTTTCGCGACTGACCGTACTCCACGGCTTCTTTCAGGATCTCAACTTCCATCGTTTTCTTGCCCAGAAGGCGCTGAAGCTCCCGGACCTGCTTCAGAGCAGCAGTAAGCTCAGAAGCAGGAACGACTTCCTCTCCAGCCGCAACGGCGGTGAGGCTGCCTTCCTGATATTGCTTCTTCCACTTAAACAGCAGGCTGGGCTGGATACCATGCAGGCGGGCGACATGGGAGACATTCATACCCGGCTCCATCGTCTGCTGGATAATGGCGATCTTCTCCTGAGGAGTTTTACGTTTACGGACTTCTTGCCCTAACAGGATCCCGGTCATCTCAAAATTGGCGTTAGTGTTAGACATATATTCAAGCCTATCTCTTATCTGGAGATACAGCTACTGTCCGGTGTTTCAGGGGGCTACATCACTGAAATCAGCAGGTTTTGCCCGATGGCAATGAAATGAGGTGGCTTTGCTCAAGTGATTTAGCGCCCTTGCGCGCCAGCTCTGCCGCTCATCGTTATTACAGCATCCATACAAAGCATCCTTATACGTTCTCAACAGGGTGATACAGGAACGGTATTCCGCCACTGTTACATACTGCGTATTTTCGGTGAGTTTCATCTTTACGTTATTCCTGTTCTGCAGTGGTGAGGTGGCCCCTGGCGGGTACTGGTAGCGTTGAAAAACATGGAGTCAGGACGAACGGGATTCAGCCATTCTTTCCTGCATCCAGGCTTCCACTTCACTTTTACGCCAGCGACTGCTACGACCAAGCTTGATGGGTTTAGGGAACTGGTTCTCAGCAATCAGTTTGTAAAACCACTTGTCGGTCATGTTTGTGTAAGCGGTGATGAAGTGCATATCGATAAGTGGATCGTCTGCATTCAGTAACGTTGTTGCAGCTGCGGCGCTGGTTTTGGTATTCATGCGTTTATTCTCCCTCTGATTGATTAGTGACAGGAGAAGACCGGCTGGTTGGGTAACATTGTTCGCCGGTACTCCTTCAGAGGATTACGCTCATCGGTTAAAAAATACTGGCGCTGCTGTTTAGCTGGCAGAGACTACTTCTGGCTGGCCCCCATTGAGCGCTCATTCGGGCTGTAGACTTTGGTGTTTTCTTTGGCGAGATAACTGAGACGAAACACCAGGTGATTAAAGTTGTTAACGAAGTCAGGTGCGTTACGGTCAAGGATATAAACACCATTTTTAGGGAAATGAACCAGGGGCTGATACTCATCGTATCCTTTCAGATCCAGCGCACTCAGCCACGCCTGCCGGATCATACTGGCGAGATTATTCTCCTCCGAATCAAACCGGCCCAACCCCCGGAACAGGTCTTTGTTGAAAAACATCACCAGGTGGTAATGCGGAGATTCAGCAGAGTCACTCTCCTTTACCCAGAAATAACGAGGGGTACAGGCATGTGCTTTCTTTCCTTCTTTCAGCAGCATTTTCCTGTAATGCCGGATTTTGGCTTTTACTGAACAAACAAAACGGCTTAAAAGGTCAGCCTGTAAATTCGGATGACATGTTAACGTATCATCCCGTACCCATGATGGTGATAAACGTAAATCAACACGTACGGCTAATGTCCGGGCATGTTCATCGAGAGCGTACTGGAGAACATTTTCTATTTTCTTTAGATAATTGGCGTTTAATGAGCCATGGCGATGATCAAGTAATTCTGAATCAAACATAAAGTAATCTCTTACGGGTATTAATAACAAATACACAATTGAGCTATGACTGACTTGCCAATCAGTTGCAGATGGATTTTATTGCAGCGAAATGGTGTCACTGATCAGATTGCAGGATAATTAACATCAGGAGTCAGAACTGGATGAAGCAATGCGTTAATACGCGGGGTAGATTCTGGTTACGTTATCGCTCAAACATGTTGCGTTGCCATTTAACGTTAAACCTTGCATTAATGCACACTAAAAGACAAACAATATCTGGAATACCTAATAACAATCTCAAATGAACATTAAGTGTTCTCACTATTAATAACTGGTAGTGATGTACATCATTTCATAGTTAGGTACAGTGTTCTTACCAATGATACTCATTGATTAAATGTGATAATAACATATAACACATGTGATACTAATAGATATCAATATATAACACACACCAATATATATTACTATTACCGACCCTAATCAGGTTATCAGCAGTATTTTAACAGACATCATAGTAGCGGTTTCTTGGCAAAAAAGAAGGATTAAATCACTCTCAAGTTAGCAACTCACATCAGGCATAAAATTTAATACTACCTATAGTAATTACCTGTTCTGCAATTGCACTTAACTTAGAATAATGGAAGAACAGATAATCGCAAGTTAGCCGACCTACCCACTACCGCAAACCATAAAGCTAATCTCAATCAGAAGTCGAACCAAATCCCAGAATAACCAGGTGATTTAACGTGCTACATTTCCACCGGGAGGTAAACGGTTATGCAACTCATATCATGTGGACGGATGTAAAAAATTACCCAGGCAGTACTCCCTGATGCTTCTACTCAACCAGCGTCAGTTCTTTTCGATACCAGCCTTTCGCATCACTCTCATAAAACAGGTGATCCCTTTCCATAATCAGAATACTCCCTCCATACTGAAGTGGGTATAGAATCACTAAAGAAACAGGCATGTATTTTTTAAAGAAGACTATTTAAAGAAATTGTTTTACATTTATAAAAACTATAATTAAGCTTTCAACTAGCTTTTTTAAGAAATGTCAGATGCCAGACAGTGACATTTTGATAACAGAAAGATAGAAAGATCAATCTCGAGGAGAGTATCTATGCGTCGACCTGAAAATAATCAACAGCGACCAAATCAGGCTCATTCTGGAGCAAACCATTCACTTAGTTTTATTCCGGCAGATCAAAGTCGCCTGCTGGACTGGGTCGACTCAGAACGCATCACGTTCTGGTGCTGGCTATTTATCAGGAGTGCTTCATGCGCGTTTTTAGGTAAGCAGATAGCTGACCTGCAGGATAGCGATATTCCTTATAAGTTTTTTGAAGTCAGCAGCAATCCGTCAACGCATGATGAGCGTAGGGTTGCAGTGAAAAAATACTTTGAGGAGATGGAGAAAAAAGCGGGCCGGGCTACAGCTTATGAGATCATGCTTGAAATGCAGGATGAGTGGTTATTTATTGCTGATAAAACAAAGGATATGTCGTGGCTTCCACGTAAAGAATCAGTAGTATGCTGGGCATGGGACTACATCAGAAAGCTATCCTGTTTCAGCAACAAAGGCATCTCATCCTGGTTTCAGCCACGCAATGTAACCGAAAAAAGAATGGCGATCATCGCTGCGTTTGACGAGTTATTCCCGGGAGAATATATACACAGGCTTGACATCATTAAGTACAAAAATCATTTAATAACGAATCTGAAGGCTGCGTATGATAAAAAAATGGGCAGTAAAAGCGATAAACTCAGGACACAGATTAGCGTAAAAATAAGCAAACATGCAAAAGAACGGCTCGATACCCTTATGAAGGAAAGAGGTGCCACACAACAATCCATTATCGAACAATTGCTGCTGAACGGGACGCTCGACTGACAATTGCTTATGACGTTACTCTGACCATTTCTTTTTTTTACGTTTGATATAATTACGTTTATTGGCAGTAAAAAGATAACGAGTATGAACAGCCTGTACAAATGATCTAATGGCTTCCCTTTTTGCCTGCAAAGAGGGAAACGATTCCTGATGCTCGCGAATAAAGCAGGAAAAGAAATCCCCGTCATCAGGATACAGAAAGGTAAAGAACAGGCTGTCGCCTAACGAGCTCAGCATATGTTTATCTTTGATTATCCGGAACAAGTCCCATAAAAGATCATGTTCTTTACTGTATCCAAGTCGCTTACATTCGAGCGTAAAAAGGATAAACGACGGGGCAATTTTTTCTCCTGTCATGCCATAAACTTTAATATCAGGATCTGTTATCTTTCTGATTTCTTCCGGCGTCGATGGCAGATGACGGAGTTTCTCATTTACTGCCGTTTTTGAACCAAACGCCCTGCTTAATGCAGCATACAGACTCCCTTTAAACTCCTGCACTGGCATATGTTTCGCTGCATTTATTTGTCTGTAGGCATCCACTTTTCTCCGTACAGAGCGTGGGATAATCATATATTGAGCCCCCAGGGATGAGTGAAGGGTACTCCGTTTATGAACCGGAGAGATTTCAACCCAGGAGGAAAATCCTGCAGCGTTTTTTATCCAGCTAGCCGCCAGTTGCAGGAGGTATAAATCCCGAACATCATTAAAATCAAAGACAGATCCCGGTGCTGTCGGATCAGTCTTATCCGATACGAAAACACGTCCTGTTCGCTTCAGCATCCGCTGGGTTGCCAGCCACACCTTACCTGATCTCAACGCGTCCGAATGCTGTTCAGCCTGAATGTCGTTCAGAAATTGTCGTCTTGATGTCAGTGGTCCGGAGCTCATAACGTCGTATCACGATTGAAGAAAATTTCACGTCTATATTACCTCAGTGAACAGCCTGCTGATGCCTTTTCCTCCTGAATTTTCCATACTCAATACAAAACAGCAGACAGGTTTACTTCGTTCATCAATTTATGCATATCACACGTGACTGTTGATGACTCGCCCTGTCAACGAACACAACCCTATTCCGGCCTGTAGTTGCACACTGTAAGTCAAAATTCCATACCGGGGATCACCGGTAAATTTTCACAACGAATTTCAGCAGAAAAAAGACGTCGCTCAGGCTGCTGACACCCGCAATCAGTTGCCGGAAGCTGATTCGCTCCCTGAACAGCGATCGGGTTGCCTGCCTGTTGGTAATTTTACGGCGGTAAAGCCCGAGAAAATGACGGCACTCAACCAGCGCATGCTTTCTCAGGGATGTTCTGATTGCATGGTGCTGTGGCAGTGATGAGAGCGCGAGAATGTCGCTGATAACGTCAATATAGCTGTGTGCACGGATATCGTAGTAGTCCTGCCGGTGGGTAATCGATGCCGTGTTCGTGATGTAGAAATAGTCCTTCCTGTCTGCGAAATAAAACAGACCGTTTGCAGCGGCGAGGTTAATCGTCCAGAGAATGTCCTTGTGGCTTTTCCCCTCCTGAAAGCGCAGATTATTCTTCCTGATATAAGACGAGCGAACCATCTGCAGCCACAGGTAGTGCGGCCATTCTTTCTGCGTCACACAGTGGTGTATCCAGGCATGACCGTTGAGCGCGTGACCATAAGGCTGTTTACGATGAACCGGTCGCCGCTGCAGGCAACTGCTGTTGGTATGCCAGCCATTGAAAAGGGCAACATCGGCCTGAGCTGCTCGTGCGCTCTTCAGACGCTCCCGGAGAAACCCCTCTTCAATCCGGTCATCCGCATCCAGAAAAACCACCCATTCACCGCTGTGAACCGACAGCGCGGTGTTACGTGCAGCATATACACCCTGATTTTCCTGATGAACAAGGATCAGCCGCTCATCAGTGATGGCGTTGAGTATGGTCGACGTTTCGTCGGTAGAGCCATCATCCACAACAATCACCTCAATGCTGAGTGTTTGCTCGCTGAGGAGTCCATGCACCAGATGACCGATGCTGGTCTGCGCATTGAAGACCGGGATAATAACGCTGACATCAATTTCAGTCTGCATATCGGGCTACGCTTTCCCTTCGCTGTCATCTTTCTGACGCCTGACGAGGAGAATGCGTTTTTCCCTGATTTCCTGCTCAGTATCAAATAAGCACTCGTCGCAGTATTCCTTATCAAGCCCAAACAGTCGGCTGATGATGCCCCTTTTTTTGTTACATCTTGCACATCGTTTCATTCCATCCCCTGTATGACTTTTACTCAGCCAGCTTCACGCTTAGCCGGATAAACCTTCTTAAAAACAGTGCATTACAAAGACTCATCACTGTCCCATGATTGTCTTTACAAAATTATTAATTGATTATACAGATCGATTATATCAAATCGATCGATAAAAACGATCATGATAATGTTGATTACCCGCGCCTGGGCATAGGTTTTTGACGGGGCATTTCCACGGCCCGGAAGGGTTATCAACAACGAAGAAGACAGGACGAAGGTTTCCCGCTGATTAGCGAGGTGATGAGTACTTTCAGGAAGTAAAACCATTCGGGAAGCAGACTCGTTTCCCGCTCAGCAATAAAAAAGGAGAAAATTGAATGAAAAAATACCGTCCAAATCAGAAAACCCTGCTGGCTGTTGTGCTCAGCATGGCGGCGTTTAATGCCTCTGCCGCCTGGACCGTCAATGGTACCTTCTGCCAGTCGTACAGCGATGACGGTCAGGTTCTGCTACGGGTTAAGCCGTCAACGATTGGTATTAATGAGAATAAGCCGCAGTGCGGCGGTCGTGGCACCACTGAACTTGCCGGGAGTAATTTCAGGATTAATAACACCTCTTATCCATCCAGCGTGATGTGCAACAGCCAGTCCCGGTACCAGGCAGTGCAGACAACCGTGGCAACCCGTGATATTCAGTCAGTTATTAATGCATTGAAAGAAAACAAAAAAGTCAGCATGAGCACGTTTGGTTCTTCCTTTACCTTCAGTACCGCTGATTTTGCCAGCGCGTGCGGCCCGGTGATTAATCAGAAGGTGGCTGATTTCGATCCGCAGTCAGAATACAAACGGGACATGGCCAGGATGGGTTACAAGCAGGATGAAAACGGCCAGTGGCATAAACAATCCAGGCAGGCATATTCACGCGAAGCTGACCCGGAAATAGCTGCCAGTTACAATCCAAAAGCGGGCGTTGCTGAAGGTTCCGGAAAAGGTGGGTTCCATGGAGACGGAACCAGTAAAAATCTTTATGGGCCAGGTAGCCAGGCGCAAAAAGATGCAGAAGCGGCAAACGAAGCCCGCCGCCTCGCGGCAAAAGATCGTGTGTCGAAAACACCCCCAAAAATAACAGAACCAGAGAAGCAGACAACTCAGCAGTCTGCCGATTTCCCGGTGAATGCGTTCTGCACCCTGGATAACGGGAAAAATGTGGGAGTCTTTGCCGCCGCAGGGCAGGATTATCGTTACACCTACACGGATAAAAACGATAAACCCGAGCTGGAGTTAACTGAAGGGCTGTTCGGCGTGAAGGCCTTCCATTATCACGCACCACTGGGCATGGGGTCTGCCAGCTACATCCGCTTTAACAAAGGTGTCTATGACTATATTCTGCTGAGTAAAGACACCGGTCATGAAGAGTTTCAGGGTATTCGGGTGTACAAAAACGGAGACCTGATATCGACCCATGAATGCAAAACCCGTCTGATGCTCGATACTCGCCAGCTTCCCCAGGATAGTCACGTTGACAACGACAAAATGGGTGAACACTTCATCCTGAACTGACCGTAAAAATCATTAACCACAGGAATACCCCCGCCACGACAAGACCTTATACCAGCAGGCCACATCTCTCCAGGGAACGTGGCCTGTTCTTTTTATGCCACTGACAGTACCCCACCGGCCAGGCTCATCACAGCGATGTCCCTGGCCTTTCTTTTATCCACTGTTTAAGCAGGAGAACCAATGGAAAATAACGATGAGATTGACGTTGAGTATCACGATGAGATGCCTGCAGAGGAACACAATCCCCGCAGTATTCAGGCAATGATGGGCTGGCTCTATGACAAAGCCGTCAGCGGGATTGCCGGGATCGAGTCGGCTGAAACCCTGGCAGAACGCTATCTCGCCGATGCGAAGGGGGATGTGACAAAAGCCGCCCACTCGATGATCCGCTGGGAGAGCGTCAAGGCGGGCAGTACCGGCTTTTTATCCGGTGTGGTCGGGGTGGTGGCGATGCCCGTCACGCTGCCGCTGAACATCACCAGCGTACTGTTTCTCCAGACCCGACTGGTAGCCGCCATCGCCTGCCTTGGCAAACGCAGTCTGGCTGACGAACGTATCCGGGCACTCGCCGGGCTGTGTCTGTGCGGTAACGCTGCCAAAGCGCTGTTGCAGGAAGTGGCGCTACAGGCGATGGAGAACTGGACCCGGCCCTTCACACGGAGGATTGTGGAGAAAACCCTGGTGCTGATGGCTGCCCGTGCCGGTGTACGCACCAGTGGTCAGTTTATTCGTCTGGTGCCACTGGCCGGTGGTGTGGTCAGCGGTGCGGTGGATGTCACCACCACCCGCACGATTGGTCGTATTGCCTGCACCACGTTTCTGCCACCTTACCCGGGACAACGGAAATCATGAAAAACTACCAGACACCTACCTTGCCGTCAGGAGCATTCACCCGCACTCAGGCTGAAGCTGTCGCCGCTGTTTATATCAATATTGCCATTGAAGACGACCAGGGCTCCCATTTCCGCCTGGTCATCCGTGACATCGACAACACACTTATCTGGCGGGACTGGAATTTTGCTCCCAATGCTGGCGTGATGCTCAATCGCTATATTGCCAGCCATGGTATCTCTGTTTCTTCACCCTCTGGCGGTAACTAACTGCAACTGGCGTCCATCGCCGTTCTTTATCACATCCGCCCTCCCCTGTATCAGGCCATGTCTCTTCGGAGCATGGCCTTTTGCCTTTTATACCGTTCCATTAAGGAGTTTCCACTATGCGAATAGCCAGCCGTTTTGGCGCTGCCAGCCTCGTGCGCCGCGACCGCCCGTTAACCCGCGATGAACTGGCGCACTACGTGCCCAGCGTCTTCAGCGAAGAAAAACATGAATCCCGCAGCGAGCGTTACACGTACATCCCGACCATCACCCTGCTGGATAACCTACAGCGGGAAGGCTTCCAGCCGTTCTTTGCCTGCCAGACACGCGTGCGCGACCTTAATAAACGCGACCACACAAAGCACATGCTGCGCCTGCGGCGTGAGGGGCAAATCACCGGCAAACAGGTCCCCGAAATCATCCTGCTTAACAGTCACGACGGCTCCAGCTCCTACCAGATGCTGCCGGGGTTGTTTCGCTTTGTCTGCCAGAACGGGCTTGTCTGTGGCGAAACCTTTGGTGAGGTGCGCGTGCCGCATAAGGGCAATGTGGTGGAGAAAGTCATTGAAGGGGCTTATGAGGTGCTGGGGATATTTGACCGGGTTGAAGAAAAACGGGATGTCATGCAGTCGCTGGTACTTTCTCCGCCGGCACAGCAGGCCTTCGCAACAGCCGCGCTGACGTACCGCTTTGGCGAAGAGCATCAGCCGGTAACGGCATCACAGATACTGACGCCCCGACGCTATGAAGACCGTCAGGACGACCTGTGGTCAGTGTTCAATCGTTGCCAGGAGAACCTGTTGAAAGGGGGTCTGCCAGGACGTACTGCCAAAGGCAAACGCAGCCATACCCGCGCGGTCAGAGGCATAGACGGCGACGTTAAGCTCAACCGGGCGCTCTGGGTAATGGCAGAAGAACTGCAGCAGGCGCTGAGCTGATGCCACCGCTGCCTGATAACGCCCACCAGGCCACCCTTTATCCGACCGCTCTGGAAAACAATCCCTGCAGCCGCTCCATCTCCGATGACGACCTGTGTGCCTGGTGCTCGCACCTTCTTTACCGACCCGGTGAACTCAGCCTGTGCAGGTTAAGCCGGAGTGACGGGCTGGACTGCGCATAGCCATCCTCATCACGGCGTGACGACCAGTGCCCCTCCGGGAGGCTTAAGCTGCATCCCCAACCCGATAAATAAACAAGGAAAAACCAGCATGACCGACATTATTAACCTTAACGATACCCTCCCGTTACCGCCACAACCTGCCACTTCTTCGCCAGCGCTGACTGCCACACTCGTACAGGACGAGCGGCGCATCAGCTTCTGGCCAGGGTACTTCGGCAGCATCCCGCAGTGGATAATCCTCGAACCGACAGTCTTCGCATGGATGGACCGCTTCTGCGCAGACTACAGCGGGGGAATCTGGAATTTTTACACACTGAGTAACGGCGGTGCGTTTATGGCCCCGGAAACAAAAGAAGATACCGATGAGAAGTGGTCGCTATTTAACAGCATGAACGGCAACGGCGGCGAACTCAGTGCCGAAGCTGCCGGAGTTGCCGTCTGTCTGATGACTTACAGCCATCACGCTATGCGCACCGAATGCGACGCCATGACGGAGCACTACTATCGCCTGCGGGACTACGCGCTTAACCACGCGGAATGCAACGCCATCATGCACATCATCGATTGAGGCCAGCCGCTATGGAACAACAGTTACCGTTATTTGCTTGTAAATTAGCCCCCACTGACCAGCAGACCATCCGGACAGCACTGACTCTGCTGGAATGCCAGCTACGCGAGCCAGGTGCAGCATTTACATCCAGCAACTCAGTACGCGACTTGCTACGCCTGCAGCTTGCCACGCTTGACCGCGAAGCCTTCACCGTTCTGTGGCTCGACAATCAGCACCGTCTGATAGCCCACGACACATTGTTCCTCGGGACGATTAACAGCATCACCGTCCATCCGCGTGAGGTCGTTAAATCCGGACTGAAAAATAATGCCGCTGCAGCGGTTCTGGCTCATAACCATCCGTCGGGGGAGGCAGAACCCAGCCAGGCCGACAGGTTAATTACAGAACGCCTGAAACAGGCGCTGGAGCTGGTTGATATTCGCCTGCTGGACCATCTGGTGGTCGGCGGGATGGATATAGTGTCTTTTGCCGAACGAGGCTGGCTTTAAGGAGAAAAACAACGATGAAGATTATCAGCAAACGCCAGGCGATGGCGTTATACCGCCAGCATCCGCAGTCCCGGCTGTTCCGCTTCTGTACAGGGAAATACCAGTGGTCCGGCAGCATCTGCCACTATGCCGGACGGGAGGTGCAGGATATCAGCGGTGTGCTCGCCGTATTCGCTGAACGCCGCCAGGACCGCAACGGCCCGTATGTTGCCCTGCGCAGCGTTACCCTGAATTAACACATAGTTAAGGATTACTTAAATGCAAAGCTCAACAAATGTAGCAAACCACGATATTGCCACCCCCTGGTGGGGACTTAAGCCTGCAGCTGTCCCGTGTTTTGGCGCACGACTGGTACAGGAGGGCAACCGGCTGCATTACCTGGCTGATCGCGCCAGCATCACCGGCACCTTCAGCGAATCAGACCTGCGCCATCTGGACCAGGCATTTCCACTGCTGTTGAAACAACTTGAGTTAATGCTCACCAGCGGTGAACTCACTCCCCGACATCAGCACGGCGTCACGCTCTACGCAAAAGGACTGACCTGCGAGGCAGACACCCTCGGCTCCTGCGGGTACGTTTATCTTGCGATTTATCCGACGCCACCTGTGGCACAACCCGCAGGAGAATAGCCATGCCGCACGCCTGTAAAATCAGTGAGGTCATTGAATTGCTGCAACAACATCAAAATGACGACTTCCTATTGTGTTCAGTCTGGTACGAAGACGATGTACACAATGTGGATGACTCTGTGACGACAGAAGAGGCCAGAGCGGCCTATGCCATGCAGCCAGCCATCACGACGCAGAACAGGGCATTCACTTGTTCACACTGGAGGCCGCACCTGACGCCATCAGACAGTAAGTGGATTACCTGAAAAACACCGTAATTCACCATCCCCCTTCACCGTAATCCCCCCGACCATCAACATCTTATTTATTTAACAGAGATCAACATTATGCAAACCTTACCCACCCTCCCGACGAGGAAGGTATCGTCACACCCGTCGCCGGTAGAAATCTGGCAGCAACTTCTTACTTATCTGCTGGAAAGGCATTACGGTCTTTCGCTTAACGACACACAGTTTGGTGATAGTAATATGATTCAGCAGCATATTAACGCCGGGATTTCACTGGCAGATGCACTCAATTTTCTCGTTGAAAAATCTGAACTGGTTCGTATTGACCGCCCCGGTTTCTCCATTCAGCATCAGTCTCCGTTCATCAGCGCTATTGACATACTCCGGTCCAGAAAGGCCACCGGCCTGATGCAACGTACCGGCTATAAGGAGGTGACTTGCGCCATCAGTGGGCAGTCATCCAGGGGGCAGCAATGAAGCTGTCCCTGACGGTGGAAGCAGATACCGTTAATGTACTGGCCCTTAATGGGGGCCGGATCGCCGTCGATATCGATGGTATTGAGCTGGCTGCGCTGATTGATGTGGTCAGTAATAACGGGTATTCGCTTCGTGTTGCTGATACCCCCGGGAAGTTGGTTGTTGAAGATCAGCTACCACGTACCACCCGTCTGGATGGGATCCAGTGCAGTACCGCTCATATCACGTGTGAGGATAACGCTATTCTCGACCAGGTCACTCTTCAACGCCACGACGGCGGCAACAGTGACTGGATACTGTACACCGGCTACGGTTACCTGCTCAGACTTAACGCTCGCTTATACCCAGTGCTGGAACTAAAGAGATTGGGGCTTTCAAAGGGCTGCCGTCGGTTAGTGACCACACTGATACGACGTTACGGGATCGATATGCTACATCTGGATGCAGCGGGTGACCTGTTGCCGGGTTTTAGCACCTTCAACTGGTAGTCTCTCCTTCCGACATGCTCAGTCTCTGCAACACATCCGCTCAGAATAATCACAGCCCTGTATTCACCACACGCATAAACGCCAGCCCTCACCGACTGGCGTTTCGCTTTATGTAAAGGACATAAACTATGTCAGAACTTACTCTCACCGAATCCGAAGTGTTAACCGACAATACCGATGTAATTTGCTCGACCAGCATTGAACGTATCGTCACCGGACGCAACGCGGCGCTGGCGCAAATTGAAACGCTGATACAGCAACTCGACGATATCTCGACACTGACCAGCAACATCGGCGGTGGTAAAGCAAATGAATGGGGAGTACGGCAATACCGTTACGACTGCTGGTTGATGGATAAAACAGAAACAGCGATAAAAGCCATCACCCAAAATATCGATCGCAGCATCTGGAAAGACCTGATGAATAAGTCAGGAATGCTGGCGCTCATGGACGCACAGGCACGCGACGAGTGGTACAACAGCCTGGAAAAGGACGATATTCCCGCTGTCAGCGAAGAGAATATTCTCAGCACCTTTGAGCAGCTACATCAGAGTAAAGCGGAGGTGTTCGAGCGGGGGATCATTAACGTGTTTAAAGGACTAAGCTGGGATTACAAGAGCAACAGCCCCTGCAAGTTCGGGAAGAAGATCATCGTTGATGGTCTGGTACAATATGACCGTTGGGGATTTCACTTCCGTCATGGGCGCAGACGTGAGCAGTTAGCGGATTTAGATCGTATGCTGAATTTGCTGGATGGTAAACCTGTTCCGGAAAATCGCAACGATCTTTCCGTCAGGCTGGATGCTCATATCCGCAAACAGCACGCTTCCGTTTTCGAAGACGAGTATGTTGAGATACGTTACTTCCAGAAAGGGACTGGGCATATCATCTTTAAACGCTCTGATTTGATTGATAAGATGAACGGAATAGTTGCCCGCTATTTTCCTGCAACCCTACCACCTCGTACCTGAACCCAAATTCGAGTCACCAGAAACAATGCAAACGGACCGAGGGTACAAACGAGGGCACAAAAATCACCACATTAAAAATAAACCTTATATATCAAAAAGATAACAACAAGAATCGATTCCGAGTCCGGCACCACTATTTGGAAGAACCCGCCTATGGCGGGTTTTTTGCTTTTGGCGAATAGTCACTATTCTCTCTTCACCGAACTTTGTTTCAACAGCACATAACGATTAAGAAGCTGATTAAGCCGCATATCAAGCTGCTGATACAACGCGGGTGATACCCTCCCCTGCAGGCTTAATTCCTCATCGATTTGACGCAATAACTCTTCTGTCGGCGGCGTTTGGTCAAGCTGGCGGCGGATAGTGAAAATGGCTGATTTCAGCTCCGACCCCGTCAGATATTTACCTTTGCGTTCATCAAGCGTATTTAGCCTGGCGGTTAACGCTTCCAGCCCCTGCTGGGCATCATGCCAGTTTTGCAGAGCGCTTTCCGGCAACGCTTCCGTGGTTAACGCTTTCTGTAACCCACTAACGAATGTCGTAGTCTGCGATTCCTCCGGCCATAGGGTGACTAACTGCTGCGCTAATGATGCGGCATACTCCCTCGACCATAGAGGTGACAGGTCATGTAAAACGTCCAATTGCCCTTGCGTTGCGGCAATTATGTCCTGCTTCTGCTCCTTCAAATCTGAAGATTGCCTCAACGTGGACAATTGCTCTGGCGACAGCATCTGCGGCAATGGCTTCACCAGTTCATATCCGTCGGCGCGCAGATGAGTGATACCAAGAAAAGCACCTGTAGTTACGAACGCTGTCACCATGACACCAATAGCAAACCCTAACCACATCCGTCGGACTCCATGTTCGGTTTGAGTAGCAAAAACCGTTGCGCTCGATTGCGCTGGTGAAACGGGTTCATTAACCACAAAGACCAACTGTGGCAAAGACGTTTCAACGTTAATGGTCGCACCTGAAGCCGGTATCGTCACAACGGCTGAGCCCGAATCCGCTTCTGACTTCTCCAGGCGTAAAGCGGCATTGTGCATCCAGGTAACAACAGCCTCCAGTTTACTCAGCGCTTTCAACTCAAGTCGTTGCAGCACTTCGCAGGCATGTTTTAAACGCTGTTCAACCCGATACACCACGGATAAATCAGCATATGACAGCGTTAGCGTACGCAATTCTTGCTGTAAACGGGCTGACAGCCATGTCAGAATTTCAACGCGAGCATGGGTTTGCTGCGGCCATATGGCACTCCAGTGATGCGTCAGTAATGCCTCCAGAAGCTCGGCGCCTTCGGCAAGTCCCAGCAGCCCGGCATTACGCATTCTGCTGACGGTATACCAGGCCAGGGTTTGCAATTCGACGCCGTTGTGGCGAAACAAAATCAGGCTTAACTGTTCAACCTTTTGCCAGTCAACGTCCGGGCGCGCGGGATGAGTCAGCTTGCTGATTTCATCGCGTAGCTGCCCGAACTCCGTGAAAGCACGCGGATCACCACCGGTGCTGATGCGATTCTTTTCCATATCAGTACGCTCCTGTCTCAAGCCAACCCTGCTTTTTCAGGTGGCGGATGAGCACCCGCCCCTCGGGGGTAAAATCAGTGCCATAACGAACAATGCCAAGGTCCTGCAGTTCGACATCGATGGAGTAGCGTAAATGCCCTAGCGTTTCCTGCTCCTGCATTGTTACCTGAATTCCTTTCAGTCGCGGTTCATACTTCAATAAAACCAGAGAAAGTGTGCTGATAAGCTGATGTGCCGTTCCCGGCATACCCTGGAGGATTTTGGTCATATCCGGCAGACCGTAGTCGGGTAAATGTTTAAGGCTACCGGCACGCGTATTCAAAATACGCTGCATATTATCGAGAACGGACAAGATGACCTGCGTGTTTTCGCTGACTGCGTGCAAAGGAAAACCACCGGAAAAATTACCCAACAACATGTCATAAAGAGAAGGTCGTTTAATCATGACTCGTCCTCCTGCATCAGAAGAACCAGAGCCTGAGAATTTAATTCAATCACGCGCGCTTTATCAGAATCTAGATCTTCACGCCCCAATACTACACGCCATGAATCCTCAGACTGATCGGGAGAAATGAACATTCCCGCAACGCCAACATATTGCGCTTCCATTTCGAGTGGAATATCGACAGCTACGCTTTCACCAGGACGAACCCAAACGTCTTTCTGAGCCAGTAAATCCGCTTTTACTACCACGCTGTCTTGCGCAAATAAAGACTGATAATTCGCTGAGTCAAATGCTTTACGATCGTTGAGTTGGTAAATACGTACGACCGTTGAAAGCGCTATGCCCTGCGCATTTTTATTAGCGGCTTCTCTGGCGCAAAGATCCAAATGCAGCGTTTTAATTTCCTTATAAAAAATTGACTTCGTTAATGACACCGTGCCTTCAGATACTTTTTGTGTCAGCCCACACCCAGTGACCAGGCTGGTCATACCGGTTATTACAACAAAATTAATAGCGATAATCGCCAGTCTCATCGGCTTCCCTCCGCTGATCGTGTTGGCTAAGGCTCTGCCAGAGCCCAAGTTTAATGGTGATAAGTTGGTTCATAGCTTTCTGGTTATCCACACGCATAACGGCCGTGCGACCGAGCTGTACTGCGCGTTCGCTTTTATTACTGGTAAGTTGAGCATCCGGAAGCGCCGAGCGAGGAATGCGTAATTGCAACCTCGCATTCACTCTGGCACCTAAATAAACGTGCAGGAGAGCGAGGAAATCATGGTAAAGCTGACCGCCGGGCAACCAGTCGCGAACCTCATCAGGAACATCCGTGGTTAGCGTAATAAGCACCTGACTGTTAATATCTACGGCGCTATGCCCAATCACCGGGCGAGAATGGAGGCTAACGGGTTGACGCGCACTCATTTTTAACGCCTTATCCAGCAGGACGAAGCGTTTATCATGAGGGGTCACGGTGATATTTGTTATTGGCGATAATAAAGAAACCAGCGCGGATATTCCTTCCGCCGTACGTGTTGGCATTCTCATTATTCCTAACAGCGCCAAAAAACGCGATAGCGGGGCTTGCGTTTGCGTGGCGCATCCTGGAATCCCCAACCCTGTTAGTCCCAGTAAATATTGCGATGTTTCATCTGTACCGCCGGGACGAAAGGTCGCTGGATAACTGTATTTACGCCAGATTCGATAAAACTGCGTAATTAAGCGGTGATTAAAAATATCCAGAAACTCAGCGGCAACGTCCGAACCTTCCTGACGCTGGGCGATATCATCCTGATAGGTTGTCGGTAGCGGCGACTCCACGCCATACAACCCCATAAAAGTGACACGAACCGTTGGCGGCAGTGTGGGATGCTGCAGATCATATTCTGCACTTTTTAGCTCACCCGCTGGGAACCCCATCCCCGGATGAGGGCGAAAACGAATGGCATCGAAGCGCGGACTTTGCTGGCTTCCTGGAGCTGGCGCTTGCGGGTTCCCCTGTTCCAACAACTGGCAGAAACGATAAAAATTGGTACGTGGCAGGTTTTCGCCAAGGCTATTTAGCAGCCGGGTAGCCGCTGATTGTGATTCTCTTTCCATCGCAAGCTTTTCCCTGCCGGCTGTATGATTAAAGTAAGCTGATTAAACAAATGAATATCCGCATATAATGCAAAAAAGCGGTTAAGCATTTCTCCAAACAGATGAATATCGCCCTCACCGGTAAATCCGTTCTCATCAAGCGTTATTTCGATGTCCACACCACGGAGTAGAAATCCTTTTTCAAAGCGCTGTATTTCATGTTGTTGAACATCCATGATCGCATCCAGACGACGATAATTAAGCTCATCATCCTGCCAGTTATAGAGAGACAACGTTCCTTTGAGCACTTCAGCGCTGGCCATCATATTCAGAAAGCTGGACCCGAGGTGGCTTAAGACGCGCCAGTGAAAACGATCCTCGGCGGGAGGATAAGCCGGTAGCGTCGGTTTACACAGATTGCGCACGGCAAGCGGCGTCTGGAGGATCTGCTCGCAACGATTAAGCAATGAACTCTGCAAAGCTCGCCTGGGTAGCTGACCGTTTGTTCCGGTCACTTTCAATGACACGGTTTCATACTCAGCAAGACGATCCCGCTCCCAGGCGTCACCGCCGAGGATCAGCCAGGTGTCATACAATCCGGATACGCCGCGCCTGACGCGTGTATGGTAGTAACGTTCGGGCGCATTACGACGCATCATGCCTCCCTTGTGGCGAAAGCTGGTGAATGGGGCATAAACGGCATTACGCGCCCGCTGCGAACCAGAAACCGCATCCACCGAATAAATTTCCGTGTGACCATCCTGCAATCTGCGCGGACGCAGCAAATATTCGCTTTCCAGTCCATTAACCACCAGCGGATCGGCTTCCAGAGTGAAGAGATTAATAACCGGAACGCAGTGCAGACGGATATTTTCACTCCCCAAAGGAAGCTCAGAACTCCACTGTTGAGTCAGTACAGCTTCTATTTCAAAACAATCTATACCGGCAGGAAACGTTACCTTTTCCAGACCGTTAAGATGGACAAACATAAATTTTTCGCGGAACGTAAAATACTCAAGCAATAATTGCCAGCCGCCAAACGCCGCATCACCTTTTGGCCATAAACTGTCTTCACTGGCAAATCCGCCCGGGGAAAAGTACCCCTCCAGGTGAATACGCTCTACGCTGTTGGGGAGTCTCAAATAAAGAGAGGCCAGACGCTTTGTCAAAGCAAGGTGCAGCGCGTGGGTCACCGGCGCGTCACCGCTCAGGTAAAGGCTGAGACGCGTCAGATCGGTTTGCGACCAGTCCATCTGTGGATTGCACTTTATTCGCATACGGATGACCGAGCGTCCGTCAGGTTCGGCATCGATATTCACCGCCGTAACAGACAGTGGGCTGAGCGTGACGGGCTGGGTAGTACGATACTGACATACCGTTTTTTTAGGACCGACGGGCTGGGACAATACGCCAAACCCCGCATTAATCCGTTCGCTCATTTTCAGCACATCAGTATCCGGTAAAAGTTCGACAATGCTTAAGGAGGGAATAGTGCGTAAATAATGTGGCCATAGCAGACTCATCAAGCCTTCGGTAAATTCAGGAAGATGATCGTCTATTTTGGCGCGCAATCGCCCCATCGAAAATGCAAAACCTTCGAACAGCCGCTCCACATAGGGATCGGGGATACCGGCTTTATCCAGATCCAACATGGCGGCACGATCCGGATGCGCCTGCGCAAACTCTTTTGCCGCTTCCCTTAAATAGCGCATTTCCGCGTCATAATAACGCAGAGTTAAATCTTCCATTTTACAGTTCGCTTATTTTGTTTTTTCTTTAGCCGCATAAAACGGCGGCTCTGGCGGGATCAATGGCGACCAGCCCAGACAACAGTGACTCCATCTCTGGCGCCAGACGCGCTTTGTCGCTTTCACTGCGATTGGCTTTTAAACGCAGAAGCTTCAGTCGTCGCGCTTTGACTTCAAACAGCAGTTCAGGCTCCCACTGTTTGAGAGTGAGAGAGTGCGCAGTCGTATTCAACTCGCCAAGCAAATGCAGCGCGAGATCGTTGCGCCCACACTGTTCCGTCAGACGGGCCATCAACAGCTGGCGTACCCAACGCTGTCGACGTGAAATAATGCCAGGTCGAGCCTGAAGCCAGGCGAGCGCTGCTTCAATGCCTTCGCTATCCGCCAGCGTCAGGGCCTCGCTTTCAAGCAGCAGGATATCGTCATCCTCCCCGACGGTAGCCGCCGCAATTTTATCCGTCTGCCAGTCGCTTTCCTGCAGCACGTCACGGGCTATCCATTCACGCGTGACGTCATCGGCAAAGGGCGTTCCGTCATTAAATGCCAGCATTTCCAGACCCGGCATCCGATGCAGCAGCATTTTCAGATCGCTGATGATAATGGCGGCATGTTTATCCCATGGCGATCCCGCCCTGGTTAATGCCTGATGAAGGTACCACTGCACGTCCAGCCAGAAATGATTCACTCCCTCAACAAATAAGCTGTCAGTTAGCTCAATCAGTTCGGTCCAGCTTTGCTGCAAATACAGACGCTTGAGCTGGGCGCGGTAATCACTCTTAGGTGGCACCAGCCGTGTACGCCCGGCGCCATCTGGCGGTGGAAGCTGGCTAACCGTATCGAGCCGCACGCTTTTCATCAAATGATGCGCCGCCAGCCAGCCGTCCGGCTGATCGCTCAGGTATTTCGCCAGCACCCGTGCCTGCTCCAGCAGCTCCCGGCCAGAGGCAATACTTTTGAGGACGGGAGTTTCTGCGCTATGCCGACCGGTTTGCGGACTGACATTTTGCGGAACCAGCGCCTGAGCGCCGCCAGACTGTGCCAGACGATTCTCCAGCGCGCTATACAGCGCCCCAAGCTCTGGACGAATGCTCTCTTCTTGCTGAACAAACTGCTGTTCCAGCAGCATCAGCGCACCGGCGATCCGCTGCGCGTCAGGTCGTGAAACTTCGGGGAAACGTGTCAGACTATCCAGCATCCGCCCGCCGGCCAGCCATTCCAGCGCGGCCTTATGGCTGTTGGCTCTTAAGGGATGGAGAGAATTGCCATACTGCTGCATCAGGCCAGCCAACAAAATCAGACCATCGGCCAGGCCGGACTCACCATCCTGATGCAAACGCGCCCAAGTGTAGTAGGTGACAACACGGACATCCTTACAGGTGTGGATCAGCAGTTTTTCCGCAAGCTCAACGATGAGATCCGTTTGTGCGCCTGAAAGTTTATTCACCTCCTCTCGCATGCGCTGAAAATCATCGTCATAGCCGGGATCTTCCCCGCCCGGGTTGGTTGCGGAAACGGGCAATAACCAGTTTTGCCACAGCGCAATTTGCGTTTGCGCCTGTTCCATTAGCTGCTGTTGTTCATCTGGCGAAGCTGTGCTGGCAGCCAGTAGACGTTTCAAAGCGCTCATTCTTCTTCCTCAGAGGGGGACTGGCTGACAACAAAAATTGCTTCTGGTAGTTCAAAGTCGCGGAGTTTGAGTAATGCGAGCGGGCCTTCACCCGCTTCCGTTCGCAGGGTGTAGTTCAGCGGCAATCCATCCTGAGCAGTCCAGCGCAGGTTAAAACCGCTGCTCACGCCAGCGTTGTCGGTTACCTCCGCTTTCTCAAGCAGTCTTATCCACCCCCAGGTACCGGGGTTATCTGAGTAGATTCGGGTTCCCGTATTTGTACTCACCCAGCTTAGGGTTGCCCCTGACGCTGGCGTATCGGCTGGCCAGACAACGTTTTTCCACGCTGGCATCTGATTAACGTAGGTGAGTTTCTGCCCATCCAGCACGAGATCGGTTTGCATCACATCCCGCGCCGTTCCAGGACGCAGTTCAAAACGCATCCCGGCTTCTCCACGAATAAATGCGACATCCGCAATCTGACTGAGCTGGTCCATCGCCTCGAGGAACGCCGGATTAAACTCCAGCCCCTGCGCATTCACCGTGTCAGCAACCCAGTGACTTCCCTGTTTATGCAATACGCCGCTTAAATGACTTTCGAGAAAATGCGGGATCCGGCCATTATCGCTTCGCAGATATTGCGCCAGCAGCGGCAGAGAAGCCTCGCTACCGACATCGCGAAACGGATAACGTCCGCCGAATGCGCTGTTCCAGTCATTCACAATCAGCGCCTTCCATTGCGCATTCAGGCCCGCCGCGGTTGGTTGCAACACCTGCTGCCATGACTGCTCCAGCGGCTGAACAAACATACTTTGACCAAATCCACTCCATGCTTGCCCCAGACTGGCCGCTACCAGATTGCCATAGTCACGCGTGGTAGTGAGATCGACGGTTTTACCCTGAAACACCGTTTGCGCCAGGGCCTGACTCATTCCCTGCGGATCGGCAGCGTTAGTAATCTGCTGGAGTTTCAGCCTGACCTGCGTTACCCGGGTCAGGTAGGTTTGCAGACTAAGGTGGCTGATATCCTGGCCAGCCGATTGTTCATCCATCAATGCCAGGATTGGCGAGAAGGTACCCGCCATAGGGCCTTCTTCTCGCGCATGCTGGTCAATAGTCTGATTTTCTTTAGTGTTAAACAGATCCTTTGCCGACTTCACCAGTGAGTCCGACAGCGATTCACCGGTTAACCCTGTGCGTCCCTGAACGGCGAGCGTATTCATTAGCGCAACCAGAGGAGACTGACGGATATCTGCAATCAACGTGAGTTGATCGATAGCATCACTTAGCGTTTGGGTGCGCTGCCAGCGAATACTGTTGAGAAAATCCAGCCAGGTGTCGGCAAAATCCGTGAAGTAACGCTCGCTAAGACGCGCCTTTAAGGCCTGTGGAGAGAGAGGGTCGCTTGCAGAATGCGTATCATCCCCCAGTACCTGATCCATTTCTTCCCGGCGGTTGTTTACGATTTTCTCTATGGCGGGCAAAACCTCCTCTTCCCAGGCTTTGCGGGTATACACGCCAGCAACTGAATTCCGGGTATAAAATACGTGGTCTGCCCGGGTATCGCCGGTCATGTCTTCCAGACGAAGTTCGGTGTAATGCGGCGTTACCTGTTCAATGATTTTCTGATACAGAGCGGCTTCGCCATTGCGGATCCCCATCTGACGAATTAACAGCGTTCGCACCTGGCTAATAAGATTTTTATCCGCTGTTATTTTCCATTCAGGATGTGCCTGAAGGTTTTCGCCCCAGAACTGCCAGAGTCCTGGCCCAACGCCCTGCCATGATGCGCGCGAAATACCCGCTCTCTCCGGCCAGTCTTGCATCAGTGCCTGACTAAAAAATGATGCCTCCATCTGCTCAGGCCGGGAGAGCATCAGATACATTTTCAGCTGGTTGTAGGCGATCTTTGCCTGGGCGGAAAACTGCGGACTGTCTGGAGCCAGTCGGGTTAACGCCGTTAATTCCTGAGTGAGATGTTGCGCGGCTTCATCACGCAGGAGCGGAATAGCGATACGCGTATAACGTGGCCATAGCGCATCCAACAGAGCATCATTTTGGCTTAAGCCGAAGCGGTAGTACCACGGCGCCCCATTCAGTTGACGCCAGCGAAGCATGCCTGGGGTTTGCTGAAGCGCGGATAGCGCCGTAAGACGCTCGGTGAGCGGTTCATCCGCACCACCTGCCAGCATCGCCTGGTCCAGGCTTTCGCCGATCAGATTGCGATTCGCCAGAAAAGATATCACCATTCCCGCGCCCCATAGCAGCATCAAACCAGCGGTACCGACTGCCAGCACACGCATCCCTGAACGGCCTGTGCGCTGTGCCCTAAGTTCAGCAGGTAACGCAGGGAGCGAATCAAGCAGCGCGCGCCAGCGCTCATCACATGCCCAGGCATGCGCCACACGCGGTGAAGTACTTTCCACATGCTGGCTCAAGACTACCGCCGCCAGCGGCAGAGGCCGATGCAGGCTGAAAAAAGCAGATAACGCGTCGCTGATGGCTTCTGCGTTTTGCGTGAACGCATTCGCCATTTTCAGTAAGAAGTTATCGTGGATATTGCGCGTAACCTGCTGCGAACCCTGTTCCGCCAACTGCATTACCAGAGCGGCCAGCTGCGAACGGCATAACGCCGTTGTACATCCTGCAGGGAAAAAACACGTCGCAGACTGGGCCATCGCGGCATTCAGAACGGATTGAGCGCCATGCAGCGACCAGAGGTATAACGGCACTCGCCAGCGAAGCGTGGTAAATACAGCCTGAAGATGGCGGGCAGCATTATCTATTTGTTCTGCGGTTAAAGAGACAACAGGTGCCGATTGAACCAATGAATCCTGGTGCTGAAAAGTGGGCGTTACCCATACAATCCCATCCAGCGGGCGCCGATGCAGCTTGCGTATCACCTCGAACAGCGTGGCATCTGGGACACCAGTTAGCCCGCCCCCCCAGATTAACACCACGCCATCCCCTTCAACCCAGCGCAGAGAGGTGAGTTTTGGCACCAGTTGCTCAACCTGAATGACATCCCCCATCACCAGCAGGATACGCGTTTTGGCTCGCCAGCGGCGACCGTAATTATCTTTAAGTGTAGAGCTGAAATTAATGAATATATTATTGTCCAATGTAGCTGCCGTATTAGTTCCTACATTTGACTTAAAAGCTGACTTCCATGGTAAAAAAAAATAAAAAATGGATTTATATTTAATTAATGGGGTATACGACATTAGCATTGATTTCAAAGCATTCATTTGCCATATTTTAAAAATATAACACAGTGCTAATAAAACTGTTACAACAACTATTATCCTTGTTGTTTGGGTACTCACTCCCAAATACTCTCCGTAGTAAAAAAGTACGACGTAACATGTTAAACCAACAACAACCAAAATACATACCAAACCAAATAACCGCAGCAAACTGGACTTTTGCATATCTCTATTCCTGATTTCTAATTTTTTTAACCCTCGATAATATAATTTTGTCATTCGACTCTGAGAATATTAAATCAATAGCACTCTCACTTTTTCCATTTAATAAAGAAAACATCAACATCATCCAGATATCAAACTCTCCCTGAATTCCAATATATAACTCAGCATAATATTGTTCAAGATTGTTATTGTGTTCATTAAGAAGAACAGCTGCCTTAGCTACATTTTTTTTATCACTATGTTTTCCTATCAAGAAATTGTCGACCATCCCGGCTCTGGCCTGATAAAAAATCAAATCGTTAAGATCTTTGATCAGACGGCCTTCATTTGTAGAAATAGACCTGTACAACCTTGCCTTCTCGGAAAAATTATTTTGGTTAACTAAAACAGCCGGAGCAAAAAGAAAAGCACACAAACCATCACCCGTTCCGATGAGCTTGTCTTTAATATCCGTTGATTTCTCCCCTACAATAATTAACTTAAATTTATCCTCCGTGACGCTTAGCCATTCATTAATGTTTAATACATAATCGTGCAAGATAATTTCACTGTTATTAATTATATCATCAGAAAGCCCAAGTCGTTGGTGATGCTGCCAACTTACTGATTTAGTGTATGATGGTGTTTTTGAGGTGCTCCAGTGGCTTCTGTTTCTATCAGCTG
>NZ_JAOWIG010000046.1:0-29879 GCF_030332245.1 Citrobacter sp. Cy070 | reverse complement strand
GTCACGTCAGTAGTACGGAAGTAGAACTGCGGACGGTAGCCTTTGAAGAACGGAGTATGACGGCCGCCTTCGTCTTTGGACAGAATGTACACTTCAGATTCGAACTTGGTGTGCGGCTTGATAGAGCCCGGCTTAGCCAGTACCTGACCACGTTCGATTTCTTCACGTTTGATACCACGCAACAGAACACCAACGTTCTCACCAGCACGGCCTTCGTCCAGCAGTTTGCGGAACATTTCAACGCCAGTACAGGTAGACTTGGCAGTCTCTTTGATACCAACGATTTCAACTTCTTCACCAACTTTGATGATACCGCGTTCTACACGACCGGTAACAACGGTACCACGACCGGAGATGGAGAATACGTCTTCGATTGGCAGCAGGAACGGCTTATCGATAGCACGTTCTGGTTCCGGGATGTAAGAATCCAGGAAGCCAGCCAGTTCGATGATTTTCGCTTCCCACTCTGCTTCGCCTTCCAGCGCTTTCAGAGCAGAACCACGAACGATCGGAGTGTCGTCGCCCGGGAAATCGTACTGAGACAGAAGTTCACGAACTTCCATTTCTACCAGTTCCAGCAGCTCTTCGTCATCAACCATGTCGCATTTGTTCAGGAACACGATGATGTACGGAACGCCTACCTGACGACCCAGCAGGATGTGCTCACGAGTCTGCGGCATCGGGCCGTCAGTCGCAGCAACAACCAGGATCGCGCCGTCCATCTGCGCAGCACCAGTGATCATGTTTTTAACATAGTCGGCGTGGCCCGGGCAGTCTACGTGTGCGTAGTGGCGAGTCGGGGTGTCATATTCAACGTGAGAAGTGTTGATGGTGATACCACGAGCTTTTTCTTCCGGCGCGTTATCGATCTGGTCGAATGCACGAGCAGCACCGCCGTAGGTTTTAGCCAGTACGGTAGTGATTGCAGCGGTCAGGGTAGTTTTACCGTGGTCAACGTGGCCGATGGTGCCGACGTTAACGTGCGGTTTTGTACGTTCAAATTTTTCTTTAGACACGGCTATATTCCTTACTATAGTGCTCTCCCCTATGGAGAGAGCACGGGACTTAGGTTTTAATCCTGTGGATTATTTACCACGGGCTTCAATAACGGCCTGAGCAACGTTGTTCGGCGCATCGTCGTACTTCAGGAACTCCATGGAGTAAGAAGCACGGCCTTTGGTCAGAGAACGCAGCTGGGTTGCATATCCGAACATTTCAGACAGCGGAACTTCAGCATGGATAACAACGCCAGTGACGTTGGATTCCTGACCACGAAGCATACCACGACGGCGGCTCAAGTCACCGATTACGTCACCGGTGTTCTCTTCCGGAGTCTCTACTTCAACCTTCATGATAGGCTCAAGCAGAACTGGTTTCGCTTTCTTAAAGCCATCTTTGAAGGCGATAGAAGCGGCCAGTTTAAACGCCAGCTCAGAGGAGTCAACGTCATGGTAAGAACCGAAGTGCAGACGCACGCCCAGATCAACAACCGGGTAACCAGCCAGCGGGCCAGATTTCAGCTGTTCCTGGATGCCTTTATCAACGGCCGGGATGTATTCGCCAGGAATTACACCACCTTTGATGTCGTTGATGAACTCGTAGCCTTTCGGGTTTGAACCCGGCTCCAGCGGGTACATGTCGATAACAACATGACCGTACTGACCGCGACCACCAGACTGCTTAGCGTGTTTACCTTCGATATCGGTAACTTTCGCGCGAATCGCTTCACGGTAAGCAACCTGAGGTTTACCGACGTTCGCTTCAACGTTGAATTCACGCTTCATACGGTCAACGATGATGTCGAGGTGCAGCTCACCCATACCAGCGATAATGGTCTGGTTAGATTCTTCGTCAGTCCATACGCGGAATGACGGGTCTTCTTTAGCCAGACGGCCCAGAGCCAGACCCATTTTTTCCTGGTCAGCTTTGGTTTTCGGTTCTACCGCGATGGAAATTACCGGCTCAGGGAATTCCATACGTTCCAGAATGATCGGGTGATCCGGGTCACACAGAGTGTCACCAGTGGTCACGTCTTTCAGACCGATAGCAGCAGCGATATCGCCCGCGCGAACTTCTTTGATCTCTTCACGTTTGTTAGCGTGCATCTGTACGATACGGCCGAAACGTTCACGTGCAGTTTTCACGGAGTTCAGGATGGTGTCACCGGAGTTAACCACACCAGAGTACACGCGGAAGAAGGTCAGGTTACCCACGAACGGGTCGGTAGCGATTTTGAATGCCAGAGCAGCAAACGGCTCGTCATCGCTAGCATGACGCTCAGCAGGAGTATCTTTACCGTCGTCCAGAATACCGTTGATCGCAGGTACGTCGACTGGGGATGGCAGGTAATCAATTACCGCATCCAGCATCGCCTGAACACCTTTGTTCTTGAACGCAGAACCACAGGTTACCAGGATGATTTCGTTGTTCAGAACACGCTGACGCAGAGCTTTTTTGATCTCTTCTTCAGTCAGTTCTTCACCACCCAGGTATTTCTCCATCAGCTCTTCTGAAGCTTCCGCAGCGGACTCGATCAGGTTCTGGTGCCATTCTTCAGCCAGTTCCTGCATGTCAGCCGGGATATCTTCATAAGTGAAGGTTACGCCTGCATCTTCTTCGTTCCAGTTGATGGCTTTCATTTTCACCAGGTCAACAACACCGGTGAACGCTTCTTCAGCGCCAATTGCCAGCTGCAGCGGAACAGGGTTCGCGCCCAGACGGGTTTTGATCTGACCAACAACTTTCAGGAAGTTCGCACCCATACGGTCCATTTTGTTAACGAACGCAATGCGCGGAACTTTATATTTGTTTGCCTGACGCCATACGGTTTCAGACTGAGGCTGAACACCACCAACTGCGCAGTAAACCATTACTGCACCATCAAGCACACGCATGGAACGTTCTACTTCGATTGTGAAGTCAACGTGCCCCGGGGTGTCGATGATGTTTACGCGATGCGGTTCGTACTGCTTAGCCATACCAGACCAGAATGCAGTAGTCGCTGCGGAGGTGATAGTAATACCACGCTCCTGCTCCTGCTCCATCCAGTCCATGGTGGCTGCGCCGTCATGAACTTCACCGATTTTATGGTTTACACCGGTGTAGAACAGAATACGTTCGGTAGTAGTGGTTTTACCGGCGTCGATGTGCGCACTGATACCGATGTTACGGTAGCGCGCGATGGGTGTTGTACGAGCCATTTGATTCCTCGTTTATCTTTTAGGCGTTCAATTTAAGTAGCCCAAAGCGGGCTGCTTACTAGAAGCGCCCGCCTGGTGACTAAAACTCCGAAGGGATTACCAACGGTAGTGTGCGAACGCCTTGTTGGCTTCTGCCATACGGTGAACGTCTTCACGTTTCTTAACTGCAGTACCTTTGTTTTCTGCAGCATCAGAAAGTTCGTTCGCCAGGCGCAGAGCCATGGATTTATCACCGCGTTTACGAGCAGCTTCAACGATCCAACGCATTGCCAGAGCATTACGACGGACCGGACGGACTTCAACTGGTACCTGATAAGTAGAACCACCAACGCGGCGAGACTTAACTTCGACAGTCGGGCGCACGTTTTCGAGAGCTACTTCGAAAGCTTCCAGTTCGTTTTTACCAGAACGCTGAGCCAGGGTCTCCAGCGCGCTGTATACGATAGTTTCGGCAGTAGATTTTTTACCATCTACCATCAGGATATTTACAAATTTAGCCAGCAGTTCTGATCCGAACTTCGGATCCGGCAGAATTTTACGCTGACCAATGACGCGACGACGTGGCATGGAAATACTCCGTTGTTAATTCAGGATTGTCCAAAACTCTAAGAGTTTAGTTTGACATTAATATAAAACGTTTGGCCTTACTTAACGGAGAACCATTAAGCCTTAGGACGTTTCACGCCATACTTGGAGCGTGATTGCTTACGGTCTTTAACGCCGGAGCAGTCAAGCGCACCACGAACGGTGTGGTAACGAACACCCGGGAGGTCTTTTACACGACCGCCACGGATCAGGATCACGGAGTGCTCCTGCAGGTTGTGACCTTCACCACCGATGTAGGAAGTCACTTCAAAACCGTTAGTCAGACGAACACGGCAAACTTTACGCAGTGCGGAGTTCGGTTTTTTAGGAGTGGTAGTATATACACGAGTACATACGCCACGTTTCTGCGGGCATGCTTCCAGCGCAGGCACGTTGCTTTTTGCAACTTTGCGTGCACGTGGTTTGCGTACCAGCTGGTTAACTGTTGCCATTAAATAGCTCCTGGTTTTAGCTTTTGCTTCGTAAACACGTAATAAAACGACCTCATACAATATGAGGACGCAGAATTTTAGGTCGGTGTCGAAAAGGTGTCAAGAAATATACAACGATCCCACAATTACCAGGACATCTGGCTGGGATGCTTCACCGTAAGTCTGACGAAGTCAGTATAGCTAACCCTGACGACACTGTCTGAAATTTGACCACTCAACCCGCGAGCCTTAATGTCTTCTTCCAGTACATAGACCTTAATGGAGGCATTTTGCAGACTTTCAAGGAAACGGCTTCCTTCGATTGCTGCCGTCACGCCATCCTGGAGCAATAAAAGCTCATCGTCTTTATCTACCAGGCGAAGAAGAGAGGAGAAATCGGTAAGCCACGCGGAGCGATGTAGTGTGTGCAGCATGAGAGTCTCAAAACCTTAAAATGACGTCAAAGTTGCCTAACTCACGGCGTAAATCTTCCGGTTCAAGCGCCGTCGCATCAACCACAAAATTCGCCCCCTCTGCCAGGCCTCGCTCACGCAATGAAGCCGCACAAAGCCAGCATTGTTCTATATCGTACAATCCTAACAGTTTGAAAGTAGCAATATAGTCTCGCGCCAGAACGACATCCGGTTGTTGACCCTGGAGGATCTGGAAGACACCATCACCGATAAAGAACACGCCGAGATCTTCCGTTAATGCAGATGTCGCCAGTAAAGCATCCAGTCCTTCGCGGCCGGATGCGCTGCCGTGCGGCACAGTAGAAAAAACAAAGGCAACACGTTTCATTAAAACTGCACCACGCGATCGCACGTCAGGGATGCTTCAGCCAGCGATCCAAGACCGCTGAGAGTAAATCCTGATTGTAAATTAGCACCAGACAACCCTAGCCGTGTTGCTTCAGTCTCATCAACAACACCACGCCGCAAGGCTGCCGCAACACAGATATTCAGCGCCACACCATGCTGTTGGTGAAGCTTTTGCCAGGCTCGAACTAAATCAAATTCATCACTGGCGGGCGATGTCAGAACGTTCGCGTTATACACGCCCTCACGATAAAAGAAAACGCTACACAACTCGTGTCCTTCTTCGAGTAGCGCATGCGCAAATTGCAATGCGCTACTCGCTTGCTGTGTGCCGTAGGCGGGCCCGGTTACCATGATGGCAAAACGCATTACTTATCTTGCCCCTGGAAATCACCGCTTTTGAACTGGCGAATATAGAGGTAGACCGTGTGCTTAGAGATGTTCAGACGATCGGCGACCTGATTGATCGCATCTTTAATATCGAAGATCCCTTTCTCATACAGGTTCAGGACAATCTGACGATTCTTGGCATTGTTGGAGACATTACGATCGGCGTTCACTTCTTCAATGGTGAACTCCAGCGTCTGCGTCACCAGATCTTCGACTGAGGACGCGAAGTTCACGGCTGATCCCACTTCCGGGGTCTCCGGCGGGATAAAGGTATTCATTATCTGCGAGAAAGGAACATCAAGGTTCATGTTGATGCACAGCAGACCAATCACGCGATGCTCACGGTTGCGAATGGCAATCGTCACCGACTTCATCAAGACACCGCTTTTCGCGCGTGTGAAATAACACTTCGACACGCTGCTATCCGCACCCGTCATATCATGCAGCATACGCAACGCAAGGTCGGTAATCGGCGAGCCAATTTTACGGCCCGTGTGTTCACCGTTAGCGATGCGAATGGCCGAGCATTTCAAATCCTGCAAAGAGTGCAATACGATTTCACAATGGGAACCAATGAGCATCGCCAACCCGTCCACTACCGCTTCATAGGATTTAAGGATATCGAAGTCGGTTTGATCGAAAGGACGTTGATCCAGCAAATCTAGCTCACTGGTTTCGTTGGTTAAAAGCGACCTGGACATGAAAAAAAGCACTCCTTTTCAGGAGCCTGTCGTTATGTTGTCAGGGCAGGCTCATCACTATTATAGGGGCATCTAAAGTAATACAGCGCACAAGGCGCTTTCCAGTATTAATTATATCCTGTCGATAATAAAAAACCGCCGCCCTGTGGGCGGCGGTTTCTGTTCTCTTACTTTTTGCTGCTGTCTGCAGCTTTATCAGCCGGTGCAGCTTCTGGCTGCGCATCGGCTTTTGGTGCCGGTTTGATATCTAACAGCTCAACATCAAAGACCAGCGTGGAGTTTGCCGGGATGCCCGGAACGCCAGTTTTACCGTATGCCAGATCCGGTGGGATAACCAACTGGATTTTGCCGCCTTTCTTGATGTTTTTCAGGCCTTCAGTCCAGCCTGGAATAACACCGTCAAGACGGAAAGAGAGCGGCTCACCACGGGTGTAAGAGTTATCAAACTCTTTACCATCGATCAGCGTACCTTTGTAGTTAACAACCACGGTATCGCTGTCTTTCGGTGCAGCGCCGGTACCTTCTTTCTCTACTTTGTAGACCAGGCCAGTGGCAGAGGTTTTAACGCCTTTCTCTTTAGCAAATTTCTCGCGGTATACTTTACCTTTGGCTTCGTTGTCAGCCGCGTCTTTTTCCATTTTTGCCTGAGCGGAGCTCTTCACGCGCGCTTCAAATGCCTGCAGAGTTTGTTCGATTTCCTGGTCAGACAGTTTGCTCTTATCTGCAAACGCATCCTGAACACCCGCGATCAACTGATCTTTATCCAGTTTGATGCCCAGTTTTTCCTGTTCTTTCAGGGAGTTTTCCATATAACGACCCAGGGACGCGCCCAGCGCGTAAGCGGCTTTTTGGTCGTCATTTTTGAATGCTGCTTTGCTGTCAGCAGTAGCGGCTGGTTTCGCGGCATCAGCAGCGAAGGTGATCGGGGCATGCAGTGCAACGGCCATTGTGGTCGCCAGCAGCGTTACTTTAAACAGTGATTTCATCCATCTCTCCAGGGCCGGGGCATCTCACCCCAGGGTTAACTAACATAAAAATGTACTATAAAGCGTTGCAGAACAAATCAACATACAGGCACGCCCTATTATCACCACTTTTCAGACTCTTTTTGTTTAAATTAGTTTCGTGACCGAAGATTGTGTGCTGTGCAAACAGGCAAAGTTAAGTAGAATTCGCCGCAGTCCGCGATCTGCCGGAGAAAAACAGAAGAGGTGAATCATGCAGGATACAACGATGGAAACTCGCCTGGCTGAACTGGAGAGTCGCCTGGCGTTTCAGGAGATAACCATTGAGGAGCTGAACGTAACCGTGACCGCGCATGAACTGGAAATGGCCAAACTGCGCGACCATCTGCGTCTGCTGACAGAAAAGCTCAAAGCCACTCAGCCGTCTCATATCGCGTCACAGTCTGAAGAGACCCCTCCGCCACATTATTGAGACGTAAAAAAAGCGGGATATTCCCGCTTTTTTTGTGTCCGAAAGCGCTAACACTTATCGGATCTACTCACATATACCCAAAGGATTTCAAATCACAGCAAGGCGGCAAGCTTGAGGAAGTCCTGGGAGCATAGATAACTATGTGACCAGGATTCGAAAGCGCAGCCAACACCGCTGTGGGTTGAAAGACGAAGGGTATTAGTGGCAACCGCAGCCGCCGCCGTTACCTTTACCGCCACCGCCGCAGCAGCCTTCGCCGCCGTGCTCGTGACCATGGTCGTGACCGTGACCGCCGCAGCAACCGTCATGACCGTGGTCATGATCGTGGTCGTGGCCGTGCGCACCGTGAACGTGGCCATGAGCCAGTTCTTCTTCGGTCGCTTCGCGGATCGCGACAACTTCGACGTTGAATTTCAGATTCTGGCCAGCCAGCATGTGGTTACCGTCAACCACAACGTGGTCGTCTTCCACTTCGGTAATTTCTACCGGTACCGGCCCCTGGTCAGTTTCAGCCAGGAAACGCATGCCAACCTGCAGTTCGTCAACGCCCATGAAGACGTCTTTAGGAACGCGCTGCACCAGATTTTCGTCGTACTGACCGTATGCGTCGTTTGCGCCAACAGCAACATCGAATTTGTCGCCAACTTCATGACCGTCCAGCGCTGTTTCCAGGCCAGAAATCAGGGAACCGTGACCATGCAGGTAGTCCAGCGGTGCACTCACCGGAGACTCATCAACCAACACACCGTCTTCTGTACGTACCTGATAGGCCAGGCTGACCACCAGGTCCTTTGCTACTTTCATGATATCTCCTGAGCATGGAAAGAATAGTGGCGCAGATTGTAGCGGAATTCTGCACCCGTGTACCCTCTAGCTTAAAAAAAGCTGCGGCATATCGCTAGTCCGGATGAAAAATCCCGATCACTTGCTCTTCTTTGCGAACGTGCTCGCGGGCCTGTTTATCGGCCTCGCGCATCTGATGACCGCACTTAACACACTCAACAATATCGATATTATTTTCACGCCACATCGCCAGCGAATCCTGCGCCTGGCAGGACGGACATTTTGCGCCTGCAATAAAACGTTTACGAATTGCCATGGTTATCCTCTACTCAAATTCATCCCAGCCATCCAGCTGGCGCCGTTCTTTCTGCATCTCCCGCTGGAAAATCTCCTCCAGCTCGCGTCGGGCCTCTCTGGCACGAGAGATTTGCACCGTATCGGTGTGCATTGGGATCAATTCCCGTAGCATGTGCATATCGAGTCGACGAAAATGCAACTGGGCACGCTGCGCCTGATGCGGATGCATCCCCAACGACACCAGCGCTTTGCGCCCCAGTTCCAGTGCGCTCGAGAAAGTTTCACGGGAAAACTGCGTGACACCTGCCTGTAATAACTCATGCGCCTCTACACGTCCGCGCGCTCGCGCAAGAATATGCAAATGCGGAAAATGTTGTTGGCACAATTCCACCAGCTTCATCGTGTCTTCAGGTTCATTGCAGGTGATCACAATAGACTGCGCCGCCTCTGCGCCAGCGGAACGTAAAAGCTCCACCTGTGTGGCATCGCCGTAATAGACTTTATAGCCATATTTACGCATCAGATTCACCGCACTAATATCCCGTTCCAGAACGGTAATACGCATCTTATTGGCCATTAACAGGCGACCGATGACCTGACCAAAGCGCCCAAACCCCACCACAATCACCTGCGGCTTATCGTCTTCCACCCAGGGTTTTTCATCTTCTTCATCCGGGCCGTTAAACTGGCGGGAGAGCCATTTATCAATCAGCTTCATCAGCAGTGGCGTGGTCATCATCGACAGCGTGACGGTTACCAGCAAAAGTGCCATTTGATCGCCCTGAAACAACCGCTGGGAAGATGCTGTTGAAAAAAGCACGAAGGCAAATTCTCCGCCCTGGCTTAGCACCCCCGCAAATTGCATCCGTTCAGAGCTTCTCATGCCGTTAAGACGCGCCAGTACATACAGCACCAGCATTTTTACGACCACCAGCACGATCACGCTCGCTGCCACCCACAGAATATGGGTGTAGAGCACGCCGAGATTGAGCGACATGCCAACGGAGATAAAAAACAGCCCGAGCAACAGGCCTTTAAACGGATCAATCGCCGTTTCCAGTTCATGTCGGTATTCGCTTTCCGCCAGCAGCACGCCAGCGATAAACGTTCCCAGCGCCATCGACAGCCCCAGCGCATCCATAAATAAAGCAGAACCCAGCACCAACAGCAGCGTCGCAGCGGTGAACACTTCCCGCACGCCGGACCCCGCAATAAAGCGAAATACAGGACGCAGCAGATAGCGTCCGCCAATCAACATGCCAGCAAAAGCCAACACTTTCATGCCCACTTTGATCCAGTCAAAATGTTCATCGGCTGATCCTGCTAACAGCGGAACCAGCGCCAACGCCGGGATCACCGCCAGATCCTGGAACAACAGCACCGAAAAGCCCAGTTGTCCGGATTCGCTGCGGTTCATCCCTTTTTCCCGCATCAGCTGTAACGCCATTGCGGTCGATGACATCGCCAGACCAATGCCGCCAACCACTGCCGCCTGCCAGGAAAAGTCAGTGAGCATCAATAACCCTGCCAGGACAAGCGCGCTAAGTAACACCTGCGCGGCACCGACACCAAAAATTGAACGCCGCAATTGCCATAGTTTGGCCGGGTTAAGTTCCAGCCCGATGATGAACATCAGGAAGACCACGCCCAGCTCGGAGAAGTGCAGAATTTCATCCACATCGCTGATGAATCCAAGTCCCCATGGGCCAATAGCGATCCCCGCCAGCAAATAACCCAACACCGGTCCAATACCCAGCCGCGATGCCAACGGCACCGCAGCCACCGCCGCGAAAAGGAACAGCACTCCCGCAGTCAATAAATCAGAACCTTCCATCAGCGGCCTCCCACAGGGATCGGATTCGCCAGCCAGTCACCATACGCTTTCGCATGGCTGTCCAGCTCCTGCTTCGTTTGCCGTCTGGCCCAGTAAACGATGATGGGGCTCATCCAGTGCATCCGGCACATCCCTGCCGTTAGCTCGAAAGGGCGCAGCACATCACTCATCGGATAGCGGTTTAGCGCGTCATAGCGGTAGGCGCTTTCCGGTTCGCCGGTAGTGATCACACTCCGCCAGTACTTTCCCGCCAGTTGATTCCCTCCGGGGCCACTGGCAAACCCGCGGCTCAGTACGCGGTCAAGCCACTCCTTTAACAGCGCCGGACAGCTATAGGTGTAAAGCGGATGCTGAAAAACAATCACATCATGCTCACGCAGCAGTTCCTGCTCGTGAGAAATATCGATAAAAAAATCGGGATAGTGCGCGTATAGGTCGTGCACGGTAACATTACTGAGCTGTATGGCCGGTTTAAGCAGAACCCGGTTCGCGACCGAGTCCTGAGATTCCGGATGGGCATACAGCAGCAACACTTTCGCTGGCTGGGACATCATCCCCCTCCCGGTTTTGTCTTTTGTCTATTTTCGGCGTTTTGGGCTACCATTGCGCCTCGGTGCGGCAAACGGCCCACACATTACATTATCATAATGATAAATTAACATAGTCTGAACATACGGCGCCTTATGATTGTTTTCTCATCGTTACAAATTCGTCGCGGCGTGCGCGTCTTGCTGGACAATGCCACGGCCACCATTAATCCCGGGCAGAAGGTTGGCCTGGTGGGTAAAAATGGCTGCGGTAAATCTACCCTGCTGGCATTGCTGAAAAATGAAATCAGCGCTGACGCCGGCGGATTTACGTTCCCGGGAAACTGGCAGCTCGCATGGGTGAATCAGGAAACGCCTGCGTTACCACAGCCTGCGCTGGAATACGTGATTGATGGCGACCGCGAATATCGCCAACTGGAAGCCCAGTTAAACGATGCCAACGAACGTAACGATGGACACGCCATTGCCACCGTCCATGGAAAACTGGATGCCATTGACGCCTGGACCGTACGTTCACGCGCCGCCAGTCTGCTGCATGGCCTCGGCTTCTCCAACGAACAGCTCGAGCGCCCGGTCAGCGACTTCTCCGGTGGCTGGCGTATGCGTCTCAACCTGGCACAGGCGCTGATTTGCCGTTCAGACCTGCTGCTGCTCGATGAACCGACCAACCACCTCGATCTCGACGCGGTGATCTGGCTGGAAAGATGGCTGAAAAGCTATCAGGGCACGCTGATTTTGATCTCCCACGACCGCGACTTCCTCGATCCGGTGGTGGATAAAATTATCCATATCGAACAACAAACCATGTTCGAGTACACCGGCAACTACAGCGCGTTTGAAATCCAGCGTGCGACCCGCCTCGCGCAGCAACAGGCCATGTACGAAAGCCAGCAGGAGCGTGTGGCGCATCTGCAAAGCTATATCGATCGTTTCCGTGCTAAAGCCACCAAAGCAAAGCAGGCGCAGAGCCGTATCAAAATGCTGGAGCGTATGGAGCTTATCGCTCCAGCCCATGTCGATAACCCGTTCCATTTCAGCTTCCGTGAACCTGAAAGCCTGCCTAATCCGCTGCTGAAAATGGAAAAAGTGAGTGCTGGCTACGGCGATCGCACAATCCTCGACTCTATCAAACTGAATCTGGTGCCGGGTTCTCGCATCGGCCTATTAGGCCGCAACGGTGCGGGTAAATCAACGCTGATTAAGCTGCTGGCCGGCGAACTGGCCCCCATCAGCGGCGAGATTGGCCTGGCGAAAGGCATCAAGCTGGGCTACTTCGCTCAGCACCAGCTGGAGTTTTTACGCGCCGATGAATCGCCTATCCAGCACCTGGCGCGCATGGCGCCGCAGGAGCTTGAGCAGAAACTGCGAGACTACCTCGGCGGATTCGGCTTCCAGGGCGATAAAGTCAGCGAAGAAACCCGTCGCTTCTCCGGTGGCGAAAAAGCGCGTCTGGTGCTGGCGTTGATCGTCTGGCAGCGCCCGAACCTACTGCTGCTCGATGAACCGACCAACCACCTGGATTTAGATATGCGTCAGGCGCTGACCGAAGCGCTGATCGATTTCGAAGGCGCGCTGGTCGTGGTTTCGCACGACCGTCACCTGATTCGCTCCACCACCGACGACCTCTATCTGGTACACGACAAGAAAGTCGAGCCGTTTGACGGCGATCTGGAGGATTATCAGCAGTGGCTGAACGATGTGCAAAAACAGGAAAGCCAGGGCGACGAACCGGCGAAAGAGAGCGTTAACAGCGCCCAGGCGCGCAAAGACCAGAAGCGTCGCGAAGCGGAGCTGCGCACCCTGACGCAACCGCTGCGTAAAGAGATTACTCGTCTGGAAAAAGAGATGGAGAAACTGCACGCACAGCTGGCACAGGCGGAAGAGAAACTCGGCGACAGCGAACTGTACGACCAAAGCCGTAAAGCTGAGCTCACGGCATGTCTGCAACAACAGGCAAGCGCGAAGTCCGGGCTGGAAGAGTGTGAGATGGCCTGGCTGGATGCGCAGGAACAGCTTGAGCAGATGCTGGCCGAGTAGCCCTGCCGGATAAAGCGAAGCTGCCATCCGGCACCGGAGCCGAAAATGCCTGATGGCGACATTCGCGCGTCTTATCAGGCCTACGTTTCGGTCCCGGCTCGCGTAACCTGCTGACTGACTGGCGACAAAATCACATATTGGCTAACCCGCACGCGCTGCGCGCGGTATAGTTATTCTTTCCGATTATTAATTGCTCTGGTGTTATGGTTGAAATCACGTCCACAGAAATGACCCCACCTACCGACGATTCGCGAGAATTCCGCCCGATGCGCGGTATCAGTAACCGTCATTTACAGACGATGCTGCCGCGTTTAATTCGCCGCAAGGTGAAGTTCGATGCCCACTGGCAGCGTCTGGAATTACCTGACGGTGACTTTGTCGATCTGGCATGGAGCGAAGATCCGCAACAGGCGAAACACAAGCCGCGCCTGGTGGTTTTTCACGGTCTGGAAGGCAGCCTGAACAGCCCGTACGCCCACGGCCTGATTGAAGCAGCACAAAAGCGCGGCTGGCTGGGCGTGGTAATGCATTTTCGCGGTTGCAGTGGTGAGCCCAATCGTCTGAACCGTATTTATCACTCCGGTGAAACAGAAGATGGCACCTGGTTTTTACACTGGCTGGAGCGTGAGTTCGGTCGTGTACCCACCGCCGCGGTAGGTTATTCACTCGGTGGAAACATGCTGGCTTGTCTGCTGGCAAAAGAAGGCAACGATATTCCGATAGATGCAGCGGTTATCGTTTCTGCGCCTTTCGTGCTCGAAGCCTGTAGCTACCATATGGACAAGGGCTTTTCCCGTGTCTATCAGCGCTACCTGCTCAATTTATTGAAAGCCAACGCCTCGCGTAAGCTTGAGGCGTATCCTGGCTCGCTGCCGGTGAGTCTGGCCCAGTTGAAATCTCTGCGTCGCATTCGCGATTTTGACGATCTGATCACCGCCAAAATTCACGGTTTCGCCGATGCGATAGACTATTACCGTCAGTGTAGCGCCATGCCGCTGCTTAATCAGATAGCCAAACCCACGCTGATTATTCATGCCAAGGACGATCCGTTTATGGATAGTCATGTGATCCCTGAACCGGAAAATCTGCCCTCACAGGTGGAATATCAGCTCACCGAACACGGCGGCCATGTCGGATTCATTGGCGGTACGATACGCCATCCGGAGATGTGGCTGGAATCCCGAATCCCGGACTGGCTGACAACGTATCTGGAGGCGTCATCATGATCATCCCATGGCAAGACATCTCCCCGGACGCGCTGGACAATCTGATTGAAAGCTTTGTCTTGCGCGAAGGCACCGATTATGGTGAACATGAACGCTCGCTCGAACAAAAAGTCGCCGACGTCAAACGCCAACTACAATCAGGTGAGGCCGTGCTGGTGTGGTCCGAACTGCATGAAACGGTCAACATTATGCCGAGGAAGCAGATTCACGAGTAACCCGTAGCCGCCGGCCGACTTTACTATAATTACAACCATTTCATGGAGTTGTTATGTCTGCCAAACATCCGGTGATTGCGGTAACAGGATCCAGCGGCGCGGGGACCACCACCACCAGCCTTGCGTTTCGTAAAATTTTCGCGCAGTTAAATCTGCGCGCCGCCGAGGTGGAAGGTGACAGTTTTCATCGCTATACCCGTCCGGAAATGGACATGGCGATTCGCAAAGCACGCGATGCCGGGCGGCATATCAGCTATTTCGGCCCCGAAGCTAACGACTTCGGTCTGCTGGAGCAAACCTTCATTGAATACGGCCAGACGGGCAAAGGTCAGTCGCGTAAATATCTGCACACCTACGATGAGGCCGTACCGTGGAATCAGGTTCCGGGGACATTTACGCCCTGGCAGCCGCTGCCTGAACCGACGGATGTCCTGTTCTATGAGGGACTTCACGGTGGCGTTGTCACCCCACAGCAAAACGTGGCCCGGCATGTCGATCTGCTGGTTGGCGTGGTGCCGATCGTAAACCTGGAGTGGATCCAGAAGCTGACCCGCGATACCAGCGAACGCGGGCATTCACGTGAAGCGGTAATGGACTCGGTGGTGCGCTCAATGGACGATTACATCAATTACATCACCCCACAGTTTTCCCGCACGCATATTAACTTCCAACGCGTACCGACCGTCGATACCTCTAATCCCTTTGCCGCCAGGAGCATTCCGTCACTGGATGAAAGCTTTGTCGTGATTCATTTTCGTAATCTGGAAGGCATCGATTATCCCTGGCTACTGGCCATGCTGCAGGGCTCATTCATTTCGCATATCAATACGTTGGTCGTGCCGGGCGGTAAGATGGGTCTGGCGATGGAATTGATTATGCTACCGCTGGTCCAGCGACTGATGGAAGGTAAAAAGATAGAGTGAGATGTGGAAAGCGCCGGATGGCGCTTCGCTTATCCGGCCTACGACTCAACATCATCCTGTAGGCCGGATAAGGCAACGCCGCCATCCGGCATCAGCAATTACGCGGCAACGACTTCATAAGAATGGGTAATGTTCACCGCCTTTTCCAGCATCAGCGCTACGGAACAATACTTCTCCGCCGAGAGGTCAACTGCGCGAGACACAGACGCATCTTTCAGGTCGTTACCCGTTACAATGAAATGCAGGTTGATATGGGTGAACAGGCGCGGCGCTTCATCACGACGCTCGGAGGTCAGCTTCACTTCGCAGTTGGTCACATCCTGACGCCCCTTTTGCAGGATCGACACCACATCAATTGCGCTGCAACCGCCCGCAGCCATTAAGACCATTTCCATCGGGCTCGGCGCTTTATCACCAGAGTTACCGTCCATCAAAATTTGGTGGCCTGAGGCGGACTCACCGAGGAAGGTTAACCCCTCAACCCACTTTACACGCGCTTGCATATTTCGTAACTCCAATGTTTCAATTTTCCTGACAGATTACGCGTACATAACAATTCTCGCAATGGAAGGCGACCTGCGTCATGCTGAAGCGAGACACCAGGAGACACACGGCGAAAGCTATGCTAAAACAGTCAGGAGGCTACAGTAATACATTGACGTACTGCATGTATGCAGAGGACATCACATTACAGGCCGTCGCACGTATTGACAGCCCCCTTCCCAGGTAGCGGGAAGCACATTTTTGCAAACCCAGAGACAGGTTGTTTTTTGGCTCTGGAGACAGCTTATAACAGAGGATAACCGCGCATGGTGCTTGGCAAACCGCAAACAGACCCGACTCTCGAATGGTTCTTGTCTCATTGCCATATTCATAAGTACCCATCGAAGAGCACGCTGATTCACCAGGGTGAAAAAGCGGAAACGTTGTATTACATCGTTAAAGGCTCAGTGGCAGTGCTGATCAAAGATGAAGAAGGGAAAGAAATGATCCTCTCTTATCTGAATCAGGGCGATTTTATTGGTGAATTAGGCCTCTTCGAAGAAGGCCAGGAACGTAGCGCCTGGGTACGTGCCAAAACCGCATGTGAAGTCGCTGAAATTTCCTACAAAAAATTTCGCCAATTAATCCAGGTCAACCCAGATATTCTGATGCGTCTGTCTTCTCAGATGGCTCGTCGTCTGCAGGTAACGTCTGAAAAAGTAGGCAACCTTGCCTTCCTCGACGTAACTGGTCGTATCGCCCAGACTCTGCTGAATCTGGCGAAACAGCCTGACGCAATGACTCACCCGGACGGCATGCAGATTAAAATTACCCGCCAGGAAATTGGCCAGATCGTTGGCTGTTCCCGTGAAACCGTTGGTCGTATCCTGAAAATGCTGGAAGATCAGAATCTGATCTCCGCGCATGGTAAGACCATCGTCGTCTACGGCACGCGTTAATCCCATCGACATGGCGTGTTACGTAGTAATGCGCCATTTTTGTTTGCTCCGATGTGGCGAAGACTGATTTATCACCCCGAGATCAACTACGCACTACGACAGACGCTGGTGCTATGTTTACCTGTGGCTGTCGGCCTTATCATTGGTCAGCTTCATCTGGGGCTCTTATTCTCCCTCGTCCCTGCCTGCTGCAATATTGCCGGTCTTGATACCCCGCATAAGCGCTTTTTCAAACGCTTAGTGATTGGCGCGTCTTTGTTTGCCGGATGCAGTCTGATCATGCAGTTACTGCTGGCAAAAGATATACCGCTGCCGCTGATCCTCACCGGCCTGACGCTGATTCTTGGTGTAACCGCAGAATTAGGCCCTCTGCATGCGCGACTACTACCTGCCTCGCTTATCGCGGCAATTTTCACGCTCAGCCTGGCCGGGAACATGCCCGTCTGGGAGCCGCTGCTAATCTACGCGCTGGGCACATTGTGGTACGGCCTGTTCAACTGGTTCTGGTTCTGGATGTGGCGCGAGCAGCCGCTGCGTGAATCGCTCAGTTTGTTGTACCGCGAATTAGCCGATTACTGTGAGGCCAAGTACAGCATGCTGACCCAGCATGCCGATCCCGAAAAAGCGCTTCCTCCCCTGCTAGTGCGCCAACAAAAAGCGGTGGATTTGATTACCCAGTGCTATCAGCAAATGCATATGCTGTCGGCGCATCGCAACAACGATTATAAGCGCCTGCTACGTGCCTTTCAGGAGGCGCTCGATTTACAGGAACATATTTCCGTTAGCCTCCACCAGCCGGAAGAAGTGCAAAAGCTGGTTGAACGTAGCCACGCCGAACAGGTGATTCGCTGGAATGCGCGCACCGTCGCCGAACGCCTTCGCGTTCTGGCCGATGACATTTTGTATCACCGTTTGCCGACGCGTTTTTCAATGGATAAACAAATTGGCACGCTGGAAAAAATCGCCAACCAGCATCCGGACAATCCGGTAGGACAGTTTTGCTACTGGCACTTCAGCCGTATTGCCCGCGTGCTACGCACCCAGCGACCACTGTATGCCCGTGATTTAATGGCTGACAAGCAGCGTCGGCTGCCGCTGATCCCTGCCCTGAAAAGCTATCTGTCGTTGAAATCCCCGGCGCTGCGTAATGCCGGACGCATCAGCGTCATGTTGAGCATTGCCAGCCTGATGGGCAGCGCCTTACACCTGCCAAAACCCTACTGGATTTTGATGACAATCCTGTTCGTCACGCAAAATGGCTATGGGGCGACCCGGGTACGTATTTTACACCGTTCGGTAGGGACGCTCGTCGGCCTGGTGATCGCCGGCGTCACGCTGCACTTTCATATTCAGGAAGGTTACACGCTGGCAGGCATGCTGCTGATAACCCTGGTGAGTTATCTGACCATCCGTAAAAACTATGGCTGGGCTACCGTCGGCTTTACGGTCACCGCGGTATATACCCTGCAACTGCTGACGCTGAACGGGGAACAGTTTATCGTGCCGCGGTTTATCGATACGGTCACTGGCTGCCTGATCGCCTTTGGCGGAATGCTCTGGCTGTGGCCGCAGTGGCAGAGCGGTTTACTGCGTAAAAACGCCCACGATGCGTTAGAAGCCGATCAGGAGGCTATTCGCCTGATCCTGAGCAACGATCCCCAGGCCACACCGCTGGCGTATCAACGCATGCGGGTCAACCAGGCGCATAACACGCTGTTCAACTCGCTGAACCAGGCGATGCAGGAGCCAGGGTTCAACTCGCACTATCTGGCGGACATGAAACTGTGGGTTACGCATAGCCAGTTCATCGTCGAACACATCAACGCAATGACTACGCTGGCAAGGGAACATACGATGCTGACGCCGGATTTGGCGCAGCGGTATCTGGAATCCTGCGAAATTGCGATCCAACGCTGCCAGCAGCGGCTGGAATATGGCGGCCCCGGAAGCTCCGGCGATGTGAATATTCTCGAGGCGCCAGAGATGCTGTCCCATGGGCCTTTAAGCACCCTTGAGCAGCACCTACAGCGGATATTGGGGCATCTGAATACCATGCACACCATTTCGTCGGTAGCATGGCGTCAGCGACCGCACCACGGGATCTGGCTGAGTCGCCGGTTGCGGGACATGAAAGGTTAAGATCGACTGCCGGATAAGGCGCTCGCGCCGCCATCCGGCAATCCATCAACCCACCACTTTCGCCACGGCCTGCGCGAAGCGCTGCATCCCTTCATCGATATCAGTCTGCTCCACCACCAGCGACGGCGCGAAACGCATCACGTCCGGCCCGGCATTCAGTACCATCACGCCTTCATTCGCCGCGGCGTACAAGAAATCACGCGCCCGGCCTTTAAACTGCGGCTTCAGTTCGGCGCCAATCAGCAGTCCCATACCGCGAATGTCGCTGAAAATGTCAAACTGTTGGTCAATTTTCTGCAAATGCTGAACAAACGCCTGGCGTTTGGCCTGAATACCTTCCAGCACTTCCGGCGTGTTGATGATATCAAACGCAGCTCCCGCAACCGCGCAGGCCAGCGGGTTACCGCCGTATGTGGAGCCGTGTGAACCCACGTGGAACGCGGAGGCAATCTCCTGGGTGGTCAGCACCGCGCTCACCGGGAAACCGCCGCCGAGTGCCTTGGCGCTGGTCAGGATATCCGGCGTCACGCCGTAGTGCATATAGGCAAACAGTGAGCCGGTACGCCCCATTCCGCTCTGTACTTCATCAAATACCAACAGTGCCTGGTGCTGATCACAAAGTTCACGCAAACCTTGCAGGAATGCCGGCGTTGCCGCAGTAACGCCACCCTCGCCCTGAATAGGTTCGATCACCACCGCACAGGTGTGATCGTCCATTACCGCTTTGACTGCATGGAGATCGTTAAACGGTACATGGATAATATCCGCCGGTTTGGGTCCAAAGCCGTCGGAGTATTTCGGCTGCCCGCCGACGGATACGGTAAACAGCGAACGACCGTGAAACGCGTTATGGAAGGCAATAATCTTGGTTTTGAACGGGCTATGGTGCACGCAGGCATAGTGGCGCGCCAGCTTAAAGGCGGTTTCGTTAGCTTCGGTACCGGAGTTCATGAACAGTACGCGTTCGGCGAAGGTTGCATCAATGATTTTACGGCCTAAGCGCAACGCCGGTTCGTTGGTAAAAACATTGCTGGTATGCCACAGGGTTTCGCCCTGAGTTTTTAACGCCTCAACCAGCGCCGGATGGCAATGCCCTAACGCGGTAACTGCAATACCACCCGCGAAATCAACGTACTCTTTACCCTGTTGATCCCATACTCGACTCCCTTTCCCTTTTACAGGGATAAACTCAGCCGGTGCATAAATCGGCAGAATCACTTCATCGAATGTCGCGCGTGTAATTGCAGTTTGTTCAGTTGCCATGTCATTACCACCCTGTTAAGCAGAAATGCTAGTGAAATTATAATCACAAAATATGAATAAAAAATCACTGAATAGCAACCACAAATCACTGGTTGAGGAAATTAGCCAGCAGCTGATGCCCCTGTTCGCTGAGAATACTCTCCGGGTGAAACTGCACCCCTTCCATATCCCACTCCCGGTGGCGAATACCCATGATCTCCTGCGTTTCACTCCAGGCGGTCACCTCAAAGCACTCGGGCAACGTCTCAGGTGCGACCACCAGAGAATGGTAGCGCGTTACCGTTAATGGATTGGCGAGCCCCTGAAAAACGCCCTGCCCGTTATGCGTAATCGGCGACGTTTTACCATGCATCACTTTCGCTGCCCGCACCACGGTCGCACCAAAGGCCTGCGCCATCGCCTGATGGCCCAGACAAACACCCAGCAGAGGGATCTTCCCTGCGAAATAGCGAATAACCTCCAGCGAAATACCGGCGTCATCCGGCGTACAGGGTCCCGGGGAAATCACTATTTTCTGCGGATTCAGCGCATCAATTTGCGCCAGCGTCAGCGCGTCGTTGCGCCTGACAAGGACATCTGCGCCCAGTTCGCAGAAGTATTGATACAGGTTCCAGGTAAAAGAATCGTAGTTATCGATAAGCAGGATCATGGCGGCTCCGGTACAGAAGAACCGCGCTATTCTACTCAGTTTCCAGGGCTTCGCTTACCACTTTACGAAATATCGCCTGCAGTGCGGACAGATCCCCCATGGCACCGCTTTGATTTGCCTGGTTCCACTCCTCAACCTGGATGCCCTCCCAGTTGAGTATATACCCGGCATGAATCGCCAACTGTTCGAAGAAAATACGCTGCGCCAGACCACTGCCGATGCGAAACGGGTGCAGCACATTAATTTCACAGTAGTAGTGTGCGAGGCGGTCGACAAACTTTTCTTGCGACAACCCCACCAGCCAGGACTCGTCTTCCAGGTCCTGCATCAGCGCATTGCCCTCTTTCTCGATATAAGCGAAATGGCAAAAGCGGGTATCGCCCTGGTAGATATCGACTTCTCGCAGATGTCCCGCCCAGTCAAAAATATCCTGATAGAGTTGGCGATGAATAGCACACAGATGCGGCAAACCCCGTTTAAGCGGGCCCAATTCGATAGTTGCCGCGCGCAGCACCGTCAACTCATAAGCTGCCTGCGCCAGACGCTGCGCCTGATGAACCCCCAGCCGGTTACGCATGACATTCAGGCCCGGATATAAATAGGGGTCACGTCCATCACCGAATTTATCGCTCATAGTGCCTCCGCAATTCTTCAAGACGCGCCAGGGCGTCTTCAGCGCTCAGAGTAACCCGTGGAGTATCCACGCCTTCCAGTCGCCGGCTTGCCTGGAAATTGGCATTTCGCCGTTGTTCCCAGATCCTGGACTTTTGTTTATCGGTGAGTTTTTTCACGTGACCTCCCTGAATGAGCCGACACTTGCCACAAGTATAAGCAGCAATTTCGGGTTACGCAGAGAAGGGAGAGAACGCGGGCAAGCGCTGCCCGCGCAAAATACGATTACGGCAGGACTTTGGCTGAAAGGATAACAATCGGTTTTGACGGAACATTCTGGTAAGGACCGACATCGTGGGTCTGAACCTGAGAGATCTTATCCGCGACATCCATACCTTTCACAACTTTACCAAAGACAGCGTAGCCAAAATCACGCTGGCCGTGATCGAGGAATGCATTGTCCGCAATGTTGATAAAGAACTGGCTGGTCGCGCTGTCTTTATCCGCAGTGCGCGCCATGGCAATCGTGCCACGGGTGTTACGCAGTCCGTTATCGGCTTCATTCTTGATTGGCGGGTTAGGTTTCTTCTGCTGCATCTGCTCGGTAAAACCACCACCCTGCACCATAAATCCTGGGATCACACGATGGAACGTGGTGTTGTTATAGAAACCGCTGTTGACATAATCGACAAAGTTTTGCACTGAAACCGGGGCTTTCTGACTGTTCAGCTCCAGCTCAATGTTACCGGCAGAAGTTGTCAGCAGGACATGCGGATCCCCTTTCGCTGCCAGCGCTGCGGGAGAGAGAGCAGAAAGAGCGAGAACAGCTGCAACAGCCGCCAGAGTCGATTTGAGCATGAGAATTCCTTAACAAGAGCAGAAATGAAGCAAGTGGATTGATTCTAAAGAGCCTTCATGAACAAGGCCATCCCTTTACCTAATTTTACGTACTTGAAACAAATGTAACCTCATAGCCGTAAATATCTATGTGATCACGATCACATACAAAAATGTAACAGGCTCAGTAATTACCAAAAAACATTTAAATACATCACTAAAACGCCTAAAATCTGCCCGCTCACGGCGCCGTTAATGCGCCTTACACTTCTATACAGGCCAGTCATGACTAACAGCAATCGCATTAAGCTCACATGGATTAGCTTTCTCTCCTACGCCCTGACAGGTGCGTTGGTCATTGTCACCGGGATGGTGATGGGAAACATCGCAGACTATTTCCATTTGCCCGTTTCCAGTATGAGTAACACTTTCACCTTCCTGAATGCAGGTATCCTGATCTCTATTTTTCTGAATGCCTGGCTGATGGAAATCGTGCCGCTGAAAACGCAATTGCGTTTTGGCTTCATCCTGATGGTCCTGGCGGTCGCCGGACTGATGCTCAGCCACAGCCTGGCCTTGTTCTCTGCGGCCATGTTTGTGCTGGGTGTGGTGAGTGGTATCACCATGTCGATTGGTACATTCCTGGTGACCCAGATGTACGAAGGTCGCCAGCGCGGTTCCCGCCTGCTGTTTACTGACTCCTTCTTCAGCATGGCGGGGATGATTTTCCCGATGGTGGCAGCGTATCTGTTAGCGCGCAGCATCGAATGGTATTGGGTCTATGCCTGCATCGGCCTGGTCTACGTCGCCATTTTCCTGCTGACCTTTGGCTGCGAATTCCCGGCGCTGGGTAAACACGCGCAGCAACCGGACGCCCCGGTAGTGAAAGAAAAATGGGGTATTGGCGTGCTGTTCCTGGCGATCGCCGCGCTGTGCTACATCCTCGGTCAGTTGGGCTTTATCTCCTGGGTACCGGAATACGCTAAAAGCCTGGGCATGAGCCTGAACGATGCGGGTAAACTGGTAAGCGACTTCTGGATGTCTTACATGGTTGGCATGTGGGCGTTTAGTTTTATCCTGCGATTCTTCGATCTGCAGCGCATCCTGACCGTACTGGCAGGTCTGGCCACCGTTCTGATGTATCTGTTCATCACCGGCACGCCGGAACATATGCCGTGGTTCATTCTGACGCTGGGCTTCTTCTCCAGCGCGATTTATACCACCATTATTACCCTCGGCTCACAGCAGACGAAGGTCGCCTCACCAAAACTGGTTAACTTCGTTCTGACCTGCGGCACCATCGGTACTATGCTCACCTTCATGGTCACCGGTCCTATTGTGGCGCACAGCGGCCCGCTGGCGGCATTGCAGACGGCGAACGGTTTGTATGCCGTCGTATTCGTGATGTGCTTTATTCTTGGGTTCGTCACGCGTCATCGCCAGCATAACGCGCCAGCCACGCATTAATCTCACTGCCGGATGGTATCTGTGCTATCCGGCACACTCTCGCGCCCTCTTCCTTTCACTGGTCATGTAGGCCAATTCTTACAAAAACCACTTAAATTGTGCGCTTTTTATACAAACACGAAAAGCCAGTTAATTCCGTAACTTATAAAAATGCAGTTAAATCAGTTATATACCCCTTAAGGAGTATATAAGGCCGAATTTGATTTGCATCAATAAGTGCGGTTGCTGAATCGTTAAGGTAGGCAGTAATAGAAAAGAAATCGAGGCAAAAATGAGCAAAGTCAGACTCGCTATTATCGGTAATGGTATGGTCGGCCATCGCTTTATTGAGGATCTTCTTGATAAATCCGACGCTGCCAATTTTGATATTACCGTCTTCTGTGAAGAACCCCGCAAAGCATACGACCGCGTACACCTGTCTTCCTACTTCTCCCACCACACCGCCGAAGAGCTTTCTCTGGTGCGTGAAGGATTCTACGAGAAGCACGGCGTTAAGGTGTTAGTGGGCGAGCGCGCAATTACCATTAACCGCCAGGAGAAAGTAATCCACTCCAGCGCAGGTCGTACGGTTTACTACGATAAGCTAATCATGGCCACGGGCTCTTACCCGTGGATCCCACCGATTAAAGGTTCGGAAACCCAGGACTGCTTCGTTTACCGTACCATTGAAGACCTCAACGCCATTGAATCTTGCGCGCGCCGTAGCAAACGCGGCGCCGTGGTCGGCGGTGGTCTGCTGGGCCTGGAAGCCGCCGGTGCACTGAAAAGCCTCGGCGTTGAAACTCACGTCATTGAATTCGCCCCAATGCTGATGGCTGAACAGCTGGATCATATGGGTGGCGAGCAGTTACGTCGCAAAATTGAAAGCATGGGCGTGCGTGTGCACACCAGCAAAAACACCAAAGAGATCGTTCAGGAAGGCACCGAAGCCCGCAAAACCATGCGTTTTGCCGACGGTAGCGAACTTGAAGTCGATTTCATCGTCTTCTCTACCGGTATTCGTCCACGCGACAAACTGGCAACTCAGTGCGGCCTGGACGTCGCGCCACGCGGTGGTATCGTCATTAACGACACCTGCCAGACTTCTGACCCGGACATCTATGCCATCGGCGAATGCGCTAGCTGGAACAACCGCGTGTATGGTCTGGTGGCCCCGGGCTACAAAATGGCGCAGGTTGCCGTTGACCATATTCTCGAAACTGAAAACGCCTTTGAAGGCGCGGACCTGAGCGCCAAGCTGAAGCTGCTCGGGGTTGACGTCGGCGGTATTGGCGACGCGCATGCTCGCACGCCGGGCGCACGTAGCTATGTCTATCTCGACGAAAGCAAAGAAGTCTACAAACGCCTCATCGTTAGTGAAGATAACAAAACCCTGCTGGGTGCGGTTCTGGTCGGTGATACCAGCGATTACGGCAACCTGCTACAGCTGGTGCTGAACGCCATCGAACTGCCAGAAAACCCGGACTCACTGATTCTGCCAGCACACGCGGGCAGCGGTAAGCCGTCTATCGGCGTGGATAAACTGCCGGACAGCGCGCAGATTTGTTCCTGCTTTGACGTCACCAAAGGCATGCTGATTGCCGCTATCAACAAAGGTTGTCACACCGTTGCGGCGCTGAAAGCCGAAACCAAAGCCGGTACCGGCTGCGGCGGTTGTATCCCGCTGGTAACGCAGGTCCTGAACGCCGAACTGGCGAAACAGGGTATCGAAGTGAATAACAACCTGTGTGAACACTTCCCGTATTCACGTCAGGAACTGTTCCACCTGATCCGCGTAGAAGGCATTAAAACTTTCGAAGAGTTGCTGGCTAAACACGGTAAAGGTTACGGCTGTGAAGTGTGCAAACCTACCGTCGGTTCCCTGCTGGCGTCCTGCTGGAATGAGTACATCCTCAAACCACTGCACACGCCGCTGCAGGACACCAACGACAACTTCCTGGCGAACATCCAGAAAGACGGTACCTACTCCGTGATCCCGCGCTCTGCGGGTGGTGAAATTACCCCGGAAGGCCTGGTTGCCGTGGGTCGTATTGCGCGCGAATTTAACCTGTACACCAAAATTACCGGTTCTCAGCGTATCGGCCTGTTCGGCGCGCAGAAAGATGACCTGCCGGAAATCTGGCGTCAGTTGATTGAAGCCGGTTTTGAAACCGGTCACGCGTATGCCAAAGCGCTGCGTATGGCGAAAACCTGCGTAGGTAGCACCTGGTGCCGTTACGGCGTCGGCGATAGCGTCGGCTTCGGCGTGGAGCTGGAAAATCGCTACAAAGGCATTCGTACCCCGCACAAAATGAAATTCGGCGTCTCCGGTTGTACCCGCGAATGTGCGGAAGCTCAGGGCAAAGACGTGGGTATCATCGCCACTGAGAAAGGCTGGAACCTGTACGTTTGCGGTAACGGCGGGATGAAACCTCGCCATGCAGACCTGCTGGCAGCCGATGTCGATCGTGAAACGCTGCTCAAGTACCTTGACCGTTTCATGATGTTCTACATCCGTACTGCCGACAAACTAACCCGTACCGCACCGTGGTTAGACAATCTGGAAGGCGGTATCGAGTATCTGAAGTCCGTCATCATCGACGACAAGCTGGGCCTGAACCAGCATCTTGAAGAAGAGATGGCCCGTCTGCGTGAAGCGGTGGTCTGCGAGTGGACAGAAACCGTTAACACCCCATCCGCGCAGGTTCGCTTCAAACACTTTATCAACAGCGATAAACGCGATCCGAATGTCCAGGTTGTGCCTGAACGTGAACAACATCGTCCGGCCACGCCTTATGAGCGTATTCCGGTGACTCTGGTGGAGGAAAACGCATGAGCCAGTGGAAAAACATCTGCAAAATCGATGACATTCTGCCTGCAACAGGCGTCTGCGCCCTGTTAGGTAACGAGCAGGTTGCCATTTTCCGCCCGTATCACAGCGACCAGGTGTTTGCGATCAGCAACATCGACCCGTTCTTTGAGTCCAGCGTGCTTTCTCGTGGGCTTATTGCTGAACATCAGGGCGAATTGTGGGTTGCCAGCCCGCTGAAAAAACAGCGTTTTCGTTTAAGCGACGGACTGTGCATGGAAGACGAACAGTTCTCCGTGAAACATTACGAAGCGCGAGTGAAAGACGGCACGGTGCAACTGCGCGGTTAATTAATTTTTGGGAGGCGCAACGCCTCCCCTTTTTTGACGTATTTGTAGGTCTTTTATTGGTAGGCCTGATAAGCGTAGCGCCATCAGGCAATTGCAAAAGCACATTGCCGGATGGCGGCATAAATGCCTTATCCGGCCTACGGTTACGATTTCTTTTTATTTTTGTACTTCAAGGATAATCAACACATGTTCACAGACACTATCAATAAGTGTGCGGCTAACGCTGCGCGCATCGCACGCCTGTCGGCAAATAACCCGCTCGGGTTCTGGGTCAGTTCGGCAATGGCAGGGGCCTACGTTGGCCTCGGCATCATCCTTATTTTTACCCTCGGTAACCTGCTCGACCCGTCCGTACGTCCGCTGGTGATGGGTGCAACCTTTGGTATCGCCTTAACGCTGGTTATTATTGCCGGTTCAGAACTGTTTACCGGTCACACCATGTTCCTGACGCTTGGCGTCAAAGCGGGCACCATCAGCCACGGCCAAATGTGGGCTATCCTGCCGCAAACCTGGCTGGGAAATCTGGTCGGATCCGTGTTTGTCGCCCTGCTTTATAGCTGGGGAGGCGGCAGTCTGCTGCCGGTTGATACCAGCATAGTGCATACGGTCGCGCTGGCGAAAACTACCGCACCTGCAACAGTGCTGTTCTTTAAAGGCGCGCTATGTAACTGGTTGGTTTGTCTGGCAATCTGGATGGCAATCCGCACCGAAGGCGCGGCAAAATTCCTCGCTATCTGGTGGTGTCTGCTGGCGTTTATCGCGTCCGGCTATGAACACTCCGTTGCCAATATGACGCTGTTTGCCCTTTCCTGGTTCGGCCATCACAGCGAGGCTTATACCCTGTCCGGAATTGGTCATAACCTGCTGTGGGTGACACTCGGTAATACTTTGTCCGGTGTCGTATTCATGGGATTAGGTTATTGGTATGCTACGCCAAAATCGGAGCGTCCGGCTCCGGCAAAAATCAACCAGCCAGAGGCTGCTGCCAATAATTAATTAAGGGGTAATGTCGTGGACCATTTGCCTATATTTTGTCAACTACGTGACCGCGACTGCTTGATCGTCGGCGGTGGTGATGTCGCAGAACGCAAAGCGCGGTTACTGCTGGAAGCTGGCGCCCGTTTAACGGTTAATGCACTGGCGTTTATTCCGCAGTTCAAAGTATGGGCAGATGAAGGCATGCTGACGCTGGTTGAGGGACCGTTCGATGAGTCCCTGCTCGACACCTGCTGGCTGGCTATTGCCGCCACCGATGACGATGCCGTCAACCAAAGCGTCAGCACCGCCGCGGAGTCACGCCGTATCTTCTGCAACGTGGTCGACGCGCCAAAAGCAGCAAGTTTTATCATGCCCTCCATTATCGACCGCTCGCCGCTGATGGTGGCGGTCTCCTCCGGCGGGACATCGCCGGTGCTTGCCCGTCTGCTGCGTGAAAGGCTTGAATCCGTACTGCCTCAGCATTTGGGCCAGGTCGCACAATATGCCGGCAAGTTGCGCTCCCGGGTGAAGCAACAGTTTGCCAGCATGGGTGAACGTCGCCGCTTCTGGGAAAAATTGTTCGTGAATGACCGCCTGGCGCAGTCGCTGGCGAACAATGACCTGAAAGCCATCGAGGAAACCACCGAGCAGTTGCTCAGTGAACCTCTGGACCATCGTGGTGAAGTGGTGCTGGTTGGCGCCGGTCCTGGCGATGCCGGCCTGCTGACGCTGAAAGGGCTACAGCAGATCCAGCAAGCGGATGTCGTGGTCTATGACCGCCTGGTTTCCGACGACATCATGAACCTTGTACGCCGCGATGCAGACCGGGTGTTCGTCGGCAAACGTGCGGGCTATCACTGCGTACCGCAGGAAGAGATCAATCAGATCCTGCTGCGTGAAGCACAACAGGGCAAGCGCGTGGTGCGACTGAAAGGTGGCGACCCGTTCATCTTTGGCCGTGGTGGCGAAGAGCTGGAAACGCTGTGCCATGCCGGTATTCCATTCTCTGTAGTGCCTGGTATTACCGCAGCCTCTGGTTGTTCTGCCTATTCCGGCATTCCACTGACCCACCGTGATTACGCTCAGAGCGTGCGTCTGGTTACCGGACACCTGAAAACTGGCGGTGAGCTGGACTGGGAAAACCTGGCAGCCGAGAAACAAACGTTGGTGTTCTATATGGGACTGAATCAGGCGGCAACGATTCAGGAAAAACTCATCGAGTTTGGTATGCAAGCCGATATGCCGGTTGCTCTGGTCGAGAATGGTACTGCCGTAACACAGCGCGTCGTCAGCGGTGTGCTGACACAGCTCGGTGAACTGGCAAAACAGGTTGAAAGCCCGGCGCTGATTATCGTGGGTCGTGTTGTGGGATTACGCGATAAGCTGAACTGGTTCTCGAACCATTGATTCACATCAGCGAAATAACCAACGGTATACCGTTCTGAAATCGTTCCGCTAATTAACACAAACGGCAGTCCTGGAATCTCTTTCCTGACTGCCGTTTTTATTTCTCACCTGTTTTTCAAAGCATATTTCCTTGTCTTTGAGTAGTCCTTATCTGGACTACCTCCTTGTTCCATTACTTGATATTTTCACCGGCGGAAAATGGATTTTTTCCATTTTTTTCATATATATAAATAGTTATATCTACAAGGATTTCGTTATGCTTAAGATTGCAAAAATTGCCCTTGTGGCAGGGATTCTGACGACGTTGACCGCTTGTACGGGTCATATTGAAAACCGTAATAAAACCTGCTCGTATGATTACCTGCTGCACCCGGCAATTTCAATTTCTAAAATGATTGGCGGTTGCGGCGCAGCGGCTGAATAATCAATAAATCTCTTTGCGCAGGGTGATGCTGCCAACTTACTGATTTAGTGTATGATGGTGTTTTTGAGGTGCTCCAGTGGCTTCTGTTTCTATCAGCT
>NZ_JAOWIG010000045.1:0-128873 GCF_030332245.1 Citrobacter sp. Cy070 | reverse complement strand
TCGGTCACATTGTCGTGACGTATGCCATTTTTCTCGTAATGCCAGGTCATTGTTTTTCCTTCTTAACAGAGGTCATTAAATCAGTGTGTTGCCCGGCTCCTCAGAGGGCCCAGGAGACAGGACTTCGCGGATACAGCTGAAGTGCGGAAGGGCCCGGATAAAGCCCGCCTGTATGGTTAACTGGCTGAGACGTTTTTGCGGGGTAAAAGTGGTGTTCAGAACTGTCACCGCATGGATGGTCGCCAGAGGATGCACGGTGATATGCCCGTTAAGTTCACCGGTAAGGTACCAGCAGCCATCGAGTGATATCAGGCGGTACGGAGCCAGTCCGTCACAGCGTTCACCATCAGCGAGCAGCAGTACCCGCTGGCAGGCGGTAATGGCACTGACGAGACGGTAGAAGACCAGTGAGCTGGTCGGTGACACAGACTGTGGCGGCTGCCATACCAGACACGGCATCCCTCCTGCAGTGAGCAGCATGCCCGCCAGACGCCGGTCCAGCCCCGGAAAAATATCAGCCAGTCCGGCCCGGTGCGCGAAGGTCAGCGCATCGAGCTCCCCCTGTACGCCCCCACCGGTGCTGCGCAGGCGGCATTGCCCCCGTCGATACTCAAGGTCGAGGTACATCAGCCGTTCACGAAAATCCCGTCGCAGGGTACGGACTGACACTCCAAACTCTGCAGCAAGCCGCGTCATGTTCAGCGTTTCACCGGCAACCAGGCGGCTGATTATCAGTGACAGCCTGACAGCCAGCCGGTCATGACGGCGCTCTGCCTGTGTCATCTTGAATCTCCGTAATAGTTAACTGACTGAATATGAAATGATTCTAAAGAGGGGGACGGACAGGGTATGGACATGGAATGAACTATTTTTTATCTGCCTCCGGAAGCAGGCCCGACGCGGCACACCGTGAAATGCGGTGATAAAACACCCAATCCAATGAGGGGGAAACGGACAGGGAGTGTCCTTTGTTAACATGGCGATAACACTCTCAGGACTGAAACCCACTCAGCATCGCTTCTGCCATCACCCAGAGAGCCCGGTTGAGCTTCACATCTCCGTCGATACCACGCACGGCGCGGGTATGTGTTCGCCCACCTTTTGCACTCCGGCCACTGAGCCCGCCCTTAATCAGGTTCTCCTGAATACGCTGGTATGTGGTCCACAGATCATTGCTCTCATCCTGCCAACGGCGTGGGGAGAGTATCTGAGGTGCTGTCACCGGCTGGTGGTCCTCACCAAAACGGTACGTCAGTGCAGCCTGTGCCAGAGCCTGTTGTGCAGGTAGCGGCAGCATCAGCGACTGCATGGCATCCCGCTTCTCTTCCACACGGTCAAAAATACCCAGCACTTCATACGCCCCTTCAATCACCTGACTCACCACATCCCCTTTGTGCGGCACCCGCACCTCGCCAAACGACTCACCGCAGACGAGTCCGTTCTGGCATACCGCACGAAATAATCCCGGCAGCATCTGATACGAGCTGGTGCCATCATGGGAGTTGAGCAGAATAATTTCCGGGACCTGCTTGCCGGTAATTTGCCCCTCCCTACGCAGGCGCAGCATGTGCTTTGTATGCTCGCGACGCCCAGGGTCACGAACACGGGTCTGGCAGGCAAAGAAAGGCTGAAAGCCTTCACGCTGCAGATTTTCAAGAACGGTAATGGTTGGTATCCAGGTATACCGTGCGCTGCGTGACGCATGCTTCTCCTCGCTGAAGACACTGGGCACCACACGAAACAGCTCTTCGTGGGTTAACGGACGGTCACGACGGATAAGATTTGCTGCGCCAAAGCGCGAAGCCAGACGGGTCATAAGTAGACTCCTCATGATGGAAAATTAAATACAAAAAGCCCCGCCGCAAAATCGCGGCAGGGCTCAGGAAACTACGGGTTAGAAGGGTTAATGTTCAGAAGAAGAAATTCCAGACTGCACGGGCGACTGATACCACGATGTCGCGCACAGACTGGATGACTGACCGAACCTGGGCCGGTATCAGGGGCATGGAACTTACTGTATCCAGTACCGAGCCGACCGTTTCACCAAAATCGTCACGGGCTTTTTTATTAACGGCATCGGTACGAAGTGGCGCACTGAGCTGTACTGCCACCTGACTACTGGCCTCCCGTGGCAGGCAACGAATCATCCGCTCAGCCATCATCCGCAGCCCCCACTGCAAACGTATCGACACCGCACAGACAGGGTTTACAGGTTGGAACAACTCATGCAGCAGACAGATTTTGCGGCTGATATTTCGTTTCTGCTCTGTAGACAGCTTTTCACCACCGCAGGCGGGTTCAACCTTGTCAGACTGACTGATAACAAACAACACCTTATGCCGGTATGCTTCACCAATCACCTGCCGGTAAAAATGTTCATCTACGGCCAGCGCCCGATCATCACCCTTAATCAACCACAGAACCAGATCCAGTTGGGGTAGCTGTTTACGGTAAAGCGCGACATATTCAGCATCACGCGTATTGCTTTCCCCCACACCGGGTAAATCCACTAGTGTCATGTAGCGTTTTCCCACCTGCAGGTGAAAGCGTAAAGGTTCGCGTGTGCAGGCTGTAATATCACTGACCGGCGATACCTCCCCGCCAAACAGCGCATTGCACAAGCTGCTCTTGCCCGCGCCGGTTTTCCCCATAATGCCTATTACAGGCTCGTAGTGGGTTAACTGATTTATCTGCTGCAGAATGCGTTCAGATACCCATTGGGGCAAGCCAGCAAGCGAGTTCTGCAGGGACAGTTGTCCTTCACTTTTATTCATAGCACTTTCTCAGACAGAAAAAGAAAATCCCCACTTCAGTGAAGGAGTAGGGACGGTTCGCAAAGATAATATCTGTCTGAAATTATTTTGATTATTGTTTCCATACATCGTAAGGAAAATTAACTATAAAATCCTCTTCTTTTCTGACTGCATACTTTAAATTTTCTTTGCGCATTGCAGCCATAAACAGATACCCGTCATCAATTTTTTTAAGCGGAACCCATGAAAGGTGCAATCGATTTTTATTTTTTAGACTCCTCTTCATGTACTCATTAATACCGCAATAAAAAAAATCCTCCTCTCTGACAAAACACAGGGAATTAATATCGAAAAAATAGTCATCAACAATTAACGACCTGAAGTTGATTATAATTGATGTGTATGCCTCTACTTTCAGGTGGTCAGGGTACAGAACGCAAACATAATGACCATTATCACAGGGCCTGTAGATATCTAGCATTTTGTTTACCTTACCTTGAAATAGTCCTCTCAGGTCAGGCCAATGTTTTCTGTCGGGTAATGAGAACTGAATTGCATCTTTACTTATAACGACATAAGAAAGCTTTTTTATGCTCTGATTAAAATGTCTAAAAAAAACCTCATCTTTAGCTAACTTAGCTTCCACCTCCTTAAGTTCATACGCAAATAAATTCAATAATTTAGTTTCCATTTCGCTTTTTAAGCTGTTTTGAAAAACCAGATAATCAAGAGCGGGTGATATTGAATTAAGCAAATCAGAAATTACTTTCGATCTTGAGATTCCATAGCTTTTCGCATATCTATCAATTGTATTAATTGTCAACTCACTATCTGAGTTAAATGTTATTCTCATAATTGTTATTCGTTATGCAAATTCAAGAATGTGCATAACAATAGCATAAAAACCTCATTTTGTTGGGATGCGAGTCACATTTCACCTGTAAGATGGTGGTAGAATTAGCCTGTTCCTCATCAGCGCTGATCCAACCGATGAAGTAGCCAATGCATCATTCTTACGTCATCGCCGATTGTTAAATCGAACAGGGAACATGATAAACACCTCTCGATGTTTACTGAAAATATTTAAGCCAACGCATTCAGGATCTCGAAAAAGGCTTCTTATCGGGTACGAGTCTCATTGGTTTTCAGAATGGGGTTGCTTGTCCGAAATTGATAATTAAGGTTAATTGGTATTATAGGGAAGTAGATCTCAGCACATTACAACTATCCCATCAGTAGAAGGTACATTACTAACAGTAAAAAACTGGATCAGCTAGACAGGCAGCATTCCTAGCTGCATTACAAAAAAAACAGTTCCTACAGTTCCTTTGGGCTCATCCAAAGGAACAACACAATGCAGAGACATTTCCCACACTTTAAAAAAATCACCCCCAATGATTTCTTGCTGAATATGATTAACCACCATCTGAATCAGATCCTTGCATGTCACTCAAAAATACTGGCATTTCGAATGGATTTTGATTACCAACGTGGTACTAACCGATTCATTCGTAATTCCTCATTTGAGATACAGGATGATCTCCGGGAATTAACTCAGGCTGTAATGCAGATGCCTCCACTCTGCGGTTGCTTCTGGGTGTTGGAATGGACAAAAACAAATGCTATCCATGCTCATGCCATTTTTTATCTCAAGGGGCAGAAGCACCAGAAGTCATTTCCGTTTATTCAACAGATAGGGGACTTGTGGCTGAAGATAACTAATGACGAAGGGAAATACGAACGTTGTAAACCAAAGGACTGCTACCAGGACAACATCAATAACGTCGTTGACTATTACAACGACGAAGACGTTAAAAGTTTGAGGCGTATTGCCAGCTATCTGACAAAAGAATCCCAGAAGAATGGTTATCTGATTTGGGGATGTAATGAGGTTCCTGAACCGGCAAGACAGGGCAGACCCAGAAAAACAAAATAAGATAACGACACTTTTTTACAGCACCACCGGTACCTATGCCGGAGCGGGCAGCAGTAATTCATTAACCGACTCCGGTCCCCTTTAGCTACCGGAGAGTCCAGTCATGACCAGTAAACCATCCCTGTTTGAAGATCAGTTCGTTGATATGGCTTTCATCACCCGCCTGCTGGGGGTCAGTGATAAGTGGATTTACCGACTCATCAAAGATGGCATATTTCCAAAACCCATCAAACTGGGGCGAAGTTCACGATGGCTACAGAGTGAAGTGGAAGCCTGGCTACAGGCGAGAATCGACGAATCACGCAGCTAAATACCTCTCCTTACATATCACTTTCCTGGCAGGCAAACTCTTTATCCTCTCATTGCGGAGGTTTGCGGCTGCCTGTCATTCAGTATTCAGGGATAATCCACCATGAAAGAGACAAAGACGCGATATAACAGTTTGCTAGTCAGCTATCAACGCTGGCTAAACGGGTTCACAAAACTGGCCATCATAAATGGCATGTGTCATCCCAGTATCCAGGCCAGCCACCATCTGATGGTGGGCAGTCTGTACTTTCCCGGCGCGGGGCAGATGACTGCCGTGGTACCTCAATGCCTTTACCGACTGATTTACGGAAGTCAGCATCCAGAGCCAGTGTCGTTAGTGACTGATATGCAAATCAGCCTTGAGACAAAGCAAAAAACTTTACTGCACCACCCAATGCTGGAAGGGATATTGCTGAGTGAATGTATCCGCCTGAAGCAGCGTCCGCTGGCGAATAAGCTGATTAGCCTGCTACAACAATTCAGTTCACCGGAGTATCGCCACAAACTGGTCTGGCTATGTTGGTACGATTTGATGATGGGGGCGACGCTGGAAGACTGGCTGGATAATCTGAAACGTAAGGCACCTGAAGATCTAGGCTTGTGGCTGGTTGGACGGCAGGAGGAAAACATATCCCTCACGCAAATGATGGATGAATATCTGCTATTTACCGGCCACTAATATCAGTTCCGATCTGTGCCTAACCGTTTTACTCCTGGGAACAAAAGCAGAGCTACTCCCCACTTTTTCTGGCTATTTGCATTCTGAGGTAGGATCGCAAATTTAGCCAAGAATTTAAATCCATCCCCTTTTGTGCAAAATCTGGTTGACATTCGCAGATTGACTCCAGTACCGTTCTGTGCAAAAAGTGGTTGGAGTCCAGAATGAGCGAATTTACGGGATCGGCAGCTTCACAGGCTGACTTTATTTGGAAGAATGCGGAAGACCTTTGGGGGGACTTCAAGCATACGGACTTTGGCAAGATCATTTTGCCGTTTACCTTGCTGCGCCGCCTGGAGTGTGCGCTGGAGCCGACCCGCGAGGCGGTGAGAGAAGCGCATGACGCTTTCAAGGATGCCGATGTCGAGCTGGATACCATTCTGCGCTCAACCGCTGAATACCCCTTCTACAACACCTCTGAATACTCCCTCGGCACCTTGGGTAGCACCAAGACGCGCCGCAATCTGGAAGACTACATCGCCCTGTTTTCGGATAATGCCCGCGCTATCTTCGAGGAGTTTGAGTTTGGCAATACGGTGATCCGGCTGGAGAAAGCGGGCTTGCTGTACAAGATTTGCCAGAACTTCGCCAAGATCGATCTGCACCCGGACGTGGTTCCGGATCGGGTGATGAGTAACATCTACGAACACCTAATTCGCCGCTTTGGTGCCGAGGTCAATGAAGGGGCCGAGGACTTCATGACGCCGCGCGACATCGTTCACCTAGCGACCGCATTGCTACTTGACCCGGATGATGCCCTGTTTGAGGTCAGCCCCGGTTTGATTCGTACTCTGTATGACCCGACCTGTGGCACGGGTGGCTTCCTCACCGATGCCATGAACCATGTGGGTGACTACGGTAACCGCGACAAGATCCCGCCAGTGCTGGTGCCGCACGGGCAGGAGTTGGAGCCGGAAACCCATGCGGTTTGTGTAGCCGGTATGCTGATCCGCCGTTTGGAGTCCGACCCAGGCCGAGATCTGTCGAAGAACATTCGTCAGGGCAGCACGCTGTCCAACGACCAGTTTGCCGGTGAGCGTTTCCACTACTGCCTGTCCAATCCGCCTTTCGGCAAGAAATGGGAGAAGGACAAAACCGCCGTCGAAGCAGAACACAAAAAAGGTGAGTTGGGCCGTTTTGGGCCGGGCCTGCCGAAAATTAGCGATGGCTCCATGCTGTTTTTGATGCACCTGGCGAGCAAGCTAGAACTGCCGATCAACGGCGGTGGCCGCGCCGCTATCGTGCTGTCGGGTTCGCCACTGTTTAACGGCGGTGCCGCGTCTGGCGAATCGGAAATACGCCGTTGGTTGCTGGAAGACGACCTGATTGAAGCCATTGTAGCTCTGCCAACGGATCTGTTCTTCCGCACCAATATCGCCACCTACCTGTGGATTCTGTCCAACAAGAAGCCGCAGGAGCGCAAAGGCAAGGTGCAGTTGATCAACGCCACCGACCTTTGGACTTCAATCCGCAACGAGGGCAACAAGCGCCGTATTGTCAGCGATGAGCAGCGCCGCCAGATTCTGGACATCTACGCCACAGGCGAAACCGGAGCGCTTTCCCGGATGCTTGACTACCGTACCTTTGGCTACCGCCGTATCAAGGTCCTGCGCCCGCTGCGCATGACCCTGGAGCTGGATAAGGTGGGCATGGATCGGTTGGAAGCCGAAGCTGCCTGGGAAAAGCTCTCTGATGCGCATCAGACATTCTGGCGTGAAGCCCTCAAGCCGCTGATCGGGCAAACGCAGCCCTATAGCTGGGCAGAAACCTTTGTTAGGGACTCGATCAAGTCCGATGAAGCAAAGCAGCTCAAGGTCAAATCCAACAAGACATTGATCACCGCGCTAATCAGCGCCTTTGGTCACAAAGACCCGAAAGCCGAGCCAGTCACGGATTCCAACGGCGAGCTGGTGCCAGACACAGATTTGACTGATTACGAGAACGTCCCCTATCTGGATGACATCGACGACTACTTTGCCCGCGAAGTGCTTCCTCATGTGCCGGATGCTTGGCTGGATGAGAGCTTTACCGATGCCAGGGATGGTCAATTGGGCCGCGTTGGCTACGAGATCAACTTCAACCGCTTCTTCTACCAGTACCAGCCGCCGCGCAAGCTGCATGATATTGATGAAGACCTGAAGCAGGTAGAAGCCGAGATTGCCGCGCTACTGGCGGAGGTGGCCAGCGAATGAGCCAGTACAGAGCATATCCCGCGTATAAGGATTCCGGCATTGAGTGGATTGGGCAGGTGCCGGAGCATTGGAAGATTGCGCAGATTAAGCGAATTTCCGCCTTGAATCCCAGGAAATCGACCTTAAGCGAGGAAAAGGATTCTCTTTGCACATTTCTCCCTATGGAAAAGCTGAGAACCAATGCTGTAACACTTGATGAAACTCGTCCTATTCATGAAGTGTATGGTGGATATAGCTATTTCTGCGATGGCGATATTCTGATCGCCAAGGTAACGCCTTGCTTCGAGAATGGAAACATAGCGATAGCCAATGGTCTGGTTAACGGCATTGGGTTTGGCTCTACTGAAATCAATGTTCTTCGGGTAAATGGAAAGGGACATAACCGGTTTCTTTACTACCGTCTGCAAGAAGAGCAGTTCAGAACAATTGCCAAATCTGAGATGAGAGGCACTGGAGGCTTAAAGCGAGTTCCAACGGATCTGTTTGAGTCATTTACTATCGGGCTTCCCGACACTGACGAACAAGCCACCATCGCGGCCACCCTCGACCGCGAAACCGCCCGTATTGATGCGCTTATCGAGAAGAAAAACCGCTTTGTCGAGCTACTGAAGGAAAAGCGGCAGGGGCTGATTACCCATGCTGTCACCAAGGGACTAGACCGCAACGCCAAGATGAAGGATTCCGGCATTGAGTGGATTGGGCAGGTGCCGGAGCACTGGGAGGCGACAAAACTAAAGCATGTTGCTGCATTCTCTGGTGGTGGTACGCCATCAAAAGAAAATCCAGACTATTGGAACGGCTGCATCCCTTGGGTCTCTCCAAAGGATATGAAACATGAGGTGATTACCGATTCTATAGATCATATAACTACCAAAGGACTGGAAAATAGTGCCACGAAACTGATTGACTCGGGAGCGGTGTTGCTGGTTGCTCGATCAGGTATTCTTCGTCACACGATACCGGTTGGGATCAATAATGTTCCTGTTAGCTTAAATCAGGACATGAAAGCATTGAGCCTTGATGAAACTAGGGTTAGACCCCGGTTTATACTTCGGTGGGTACAGGGTCTTAACCGCTCGTTGCTTGGGATATGGGCAAAAGAAGGAGCTACTGTTGAAAGCTTAGAGCATGAATATGTAGCGAACACTCGTCTACCTCTTCCAGATCTGAAGGAGCAAGATGCCATTCTAGCCACCCTCGACCTTGAAACCGCCCGCATTGATGCTCTGATTAGCAAGTCGGAACAAAGTATCACCCTGCTCAAAGAACGCCGCGCCGCCTTTATCACCGCCGCTGTCACCGGCCAGATTGATTTGCGAGGAAAACAATAAATGCAATCAGCAGCACATCAGGAAAAATACTTCCAGCAATACATCATCGACCGGTTGGTAGATCAGGGCTGGAAGCTGGGTGATTCCAAGTTCTACAACACCGAGCGGGCGGTGTATCCCGAAGACCTGGAAAGCTGGATCAAAACCAGCGGCCAGCAGGAAAAATGGGACAAGCTGGAACGGCTCAACGGGGCCAAAACCCTTGAAGTGCTGATGGATCGCTTGGATAAAGCACTGGAGAAACAAGGCACCATGCAGGTGTTGCGCCAGGGCTTTTCCATTGCCGGTTGCGGCCTGATCGAGATGACCGAGGCCGCACCGGAAGACAAGCGCAATGCAGCAGTCATTGAGCGCTACCAGGCCAATATACTGCGCGTGGTGCCGGAGCTGAAGTATCACCCGGCCCGTGAATTTGCCATTGATCTGGTGCTGTTTATCAACGGTCTGCCGGTGGCAACCGTCGAACTGAAGACCGACTTCACCCAGTCCTGCGAAGCGGCCATGGATCAGTACCGCAATGATCGCCTGCCGTATGACGCCCAGACCAAACGCCGGGAGCCATTGCTGACCTTCAAGCGTGGGGCAGTGGTACATTTCGCCATGTCCGACTCTGAAATCATGATGGCGACCAAGCTGGATGGAGAAAGCACCTTTTTCCTGCCGTTCAATAAGGGGCGCAATGACGAAAGCGGCACTGTACATGCGGGTAACCCGCCAGGTGAGATTAAGGCCGATGGTACCCAGGAATACCCGGTAGCCTACTTCTGGGAGGCGGTCTGCCAGCCGGATGCCTGGCTGCGGATTTTCCATAGCTTTGTCTACGTCGAGAAAAAGGACGTGGTGGATATTCAGGGCAACTGGTCGAAGAAAGAAACCCTGATTTTCCCGCGCTTTCACCAATGGACGGCAGTGAACCAGATGCTGGCCGATGCCCGCGAAAATGGCGCAGGCATGACCTACCTGTGTGACCACAGCGCCGGTTCCGGCAAGACCAGCACCATTTCCTGGACGGCCCATGACTTGGTGAAACTGCGCGAAGATAACGGCGATGCGGTATTTAACAGCGTGATCATTGTCACCGACCGTAATGTGCTGGACGGCCAGCTCCAGGACGCGGTGAAGCAGATTGACCATCAGTTTGGGGTGATCGCCGCCATTGACCGGCAGAAGTCATCCAAGTCCAAGAGCAAGCAGCTCTCGGATGCCTTGTTGTCTGGCACGCCGATTGTGGTAGTAACGATCCAGACCTTCCCCTACGCGATGGAAGCCATCATCACTGACAAGGCCCTGAAAGGGAAAAACTTTGCTGTGATCATTGATGAGGCGCATAACTCGCAGACTGGCTCTACCGCCGCTAAGCTGCAAGCCGCGCTGGGGATGAGCGGACAAGGCAAAATGTCCACCATGACGGTGGATGAACTACTGGAGCAACTGCAAAAGTCTCGCGCCCGCCCGGACAATATCAGCTACTTCGCCTTTACCGGCACGCCCAAGCACTCCACTTTGATGCTGTTTGGTCGCCCGACAGATCCAAGCCAACCGATCTCGGACGATAACCCGCCGCAAGCCTTCCACCTGTACACCATGCGCCAGGCCATTGAGGAGAAATTCATTCTCGATGTGTTGAACGGCTATGTGCCCTACAAAACGGCCTTCAACCTTTCCAAGCAGCTTGAAGACAGCAAGCGGGTAAGCGGCAAGGCCGCCAAACGCGCCCTGGCACAGTGGATGTCATTGCATCCCACCAATGTGACCCAGAAGGTACAGTTTATCGTTGAGCACTTCACCAAAAACGTCGCCCACCGGCTGGATGGCAAGGCCAAGGCGATGGTAGTGACCAGCTCCCGTGCCGCTGCCATTCGCTACAAGAAGGCGTTTGACCGCTATATCGAGCAGCACAGCGAGTACGGCTTTATTCATTCACTGGTGGCCTTCTCCGGCAAGATGACCGGTAAGCAGGTGATGCACCAGGATGACAGCGAGTTCAAGGATGATGTGTTTATCGTCGATGAGAACGAGGAGTTCACCGAGCAGAGCATGAACCCGGATGTCCACGGGCAGGATTTGCGCTTTGCCTTTGACCGCCCGGAATACCGGGTGATGTTGGTGGCCGACAAGTTCCAGACTGGCTTTGACCAGCCCAAACTGGTCGCCATGTATGTGGACAAGAAAATCGCCAACCATGTGGAGATTGTGCAGACCTTCGCCCGCCTGAACCGGACGGCACCTGGGAAGGATGAAGTCTTTATCATCGACTTCGTGAACGATCCAGAGAACGTGCGCAAGGCCTTTGCCACCTATGACAAAGGCGCTCACATCAGCGAAGTGCAAGACCTCAATGTGGTCTACGAGATCAAGGAGCGACTGGACGAGCACGGCCTGTACGACGAGAAGGACTTGGCCGCGTTCAAAGAAGCCCGCTTCAAGACCATACGTGACATCACCCATACTAAATCGCCACAGCACAAGGCGCTGTATACCGCTACAGCTGGAGCGACGGCCTTGTATAACGACAAGATGAAAATGTTGCGCGATGGCATGGCAACCTGGGAAGCAGCGTTTGAGAAGGCCCGCGCCAGGGGTGATGAGGCGGGCATGAAGTCTGCCGATCACCACCAGGATGAGTATGCCGAGCAAATCAAGGCGCTGATGGGCTTCAAGTCGGACCTGGGGCGCTTCTGCCGTACCTATTCCTATATCGCCCAACTGATTGATTTTGGCGACCCGGAGTTGGAGAACTTTGCCGCTTTCGCCAAGCTGCTGCAAAAGCGCCTTCAGCACGAAGCACCGGAAACCGTGGACTTGACAGGCCTGGTGCTTACTGGCTTTGACATCAATGCTCGACCCGATGACGTAGAAGAAGAAGGCAAAACCCCGGTATTGCAACCAGCAGGTGCAGGCGGTGGTGGAGCGGCAGGCGACAAGCCGAAATTCGTCAAAGAGATTATCGAGAGGCTCAACAGCCTGTTTGGTGAGGCGACGCCGATCCAGGATCAGGTGGCTTTCGTTAATCAGATTTCAGCGATTACCGGTGAAAGCGATGTCGTCATGGCTCAGGTGGAAAGCAACACCCGTGAGCAGGCTATGAAAGGCAACCTCCCCGGTGCTGTGCAGCAAGCTGTTGTTCGTGCTTTGTCCAGTCATCAGAAGCTGGCAACCCAGGTGCTCAAGTCTGACCGTCAGGGCATGACCGCATTGGTTGATATGGTGTATGACCTGCTACGCGAAGGCAAAGACATCGATCTAGGTATGGATTAAGCAGATGCTTGACCTGCTGAATCTGCCAGGCATCAAGCCGGTCGATATGCGCCACGAAGGCAAGTGCCTTGTGATAGTCGCTGAGCCGGTAACGGTCGAGGTGCCGTTATGTGGGGACTGCAACATCCCTATGCACAGACACGGTACGCGCAAAAACAAGTTCATGGACACGCCGTTGTACATGGAGCCCGTCCGCCTTGAAGTTCAGCGCCCGCGCTTTCGCTGTGAGTCGTGCGGAAAAATGTCCATGCCGGAGTTGAGTTTTCTGGATGACAAACGCCGAGCCACCAAACGGCTGGTCGATGTTATTCGGCAACAGTGCCTGGGAACCACCTTCCATGCTTTAGCTGAGCAAACCGGTGTGGCGGTGAACACCGTCAAGAACATCGCTCACGATCTCATTGAGGAACTCTCCCAAACCGTTCGTTACGAAACCCCAGTCATCATGGGCATTGACGAAGTGAACCTGGCCGGAGGGTATCGCTGTGTAATCACCAATCTGGCAACCAACAACGTCTTTGATATGTTGGAGCATCGAACTCAAGAGCATTTGAAGCCCTTCTTCAAGGATTTGCCGGATGCTGACAAGGTGGAATGGGTCTGTACGGATATGTGGCGACCCTTCAAGCGTTCCTTTGCTCAGTATCTGCCCAACGCCAAACTGGTGATCGACAAGTTCCATGTCGTCAAGATGGCTTCTGAAGCCTTGGAAGTGGAGCGCAAGAACTATCAGGCACAGTTAAGCAAAGAAGATCGCATTTACGTCAAAAAGTCGATTCGCTGGCTCACCCTGAAGCGACCCGGCAACTTGACACCCGCAGAGCAAAAGGCGCTGGAGGTTGTAAAGCAGGCGATCCCAGCACTTGCCATGGCCTATGACTTCAAGGAAGCCTTCTTCTGCATCTACGACGAACCCGACAAGCAGAGCGCTCAGAACGCCTTTGAGGCTTGGGAGAACAGCCTTCCACTTTATGGCATGGAGCCTTTCAAAACACTGGTAAAAACGGTACACAACCATTACGACGACATCTTTGCCTACTGGGATGCGCCGTTCTCAATCACCAATGGCTATACAGAAGGGCTCAACGGCTTGATCAAGATGTCCAATCGGTTAGGTCGGGGTTATAGCTATGAGATCATCCGTGCAAAGACGTTGTACTCCAAAGAAGCCCGCAAGGTTGGCAGTGGTATTCGAGCAGGACGAGGCAAGGTCGAGTATGGACCGCACATTCCGACATTGTTGAAGCAGGCAGAAGGTGGAGAGTTGGATTAACGCGAGAGATGGCGCGTCTGAGAATCCAACCAATGTTAGATTTTCGCTGGGTGGTGAAAAACAGAAAAATCCAACCAGAAGCAGCTTTTTTTCCGACTAAGAATCAAGGGTTAGAATGGATGAATTCCAACCCTAGAATGCAAATAGCCCTTTTTCTCAATGATGCTCCCCCTTTATCCAAAATGTTCAGGGGCAAGGCCCATTCACTATTGGTATTTATTGGAAGATACGATACATTTCTATAATTCCAGAAATATAGAAATGAGATGCAAATGGAGCTATCGAAAGCAGCAGAAACCCTGAAAGAGCTGGGTCATCCTACGCGCCTAAGCGTATACAGAGAGCTGGTTAAAGCCGGGCATGAAGGGCTACCGGTTGGCGAACTGCAGAAGCTGCTCGAAATCCCAGCGTCTACGTTGAGCCATCATCTTTCCTCGTTGATATCAGTTTCTTTGGTACGCCAGGAACGTCAGGGTAGAACGCTCTTTTGCCACGCTCGATATGAAAACCTTGAGGCTCTGATTGCCTTCCTGACAGAAGAATGCTGCTCAGGGACTAACGACTGCCTCCCCCTGCCCCAGAAGACGGAGAAGTAAAATGACAGGTGATCTTAAGAATGTTGATGCGGGTTTGTTCGACACCTCAATCACAGAAGCAAGATTCGGTGTTCCTGCCGTTCCTCATCCGCCGCGAATCCTCATGCTATACGGCTCTGTACGTGAACGCTCTTACAGCCGATTGGCAACGGAAGAAGCGGCAAGATTGCTGACAGCCATGGGCGCAGAGGTTCGGATCTTCAATCCCTCAGGCTTGCCTCTTCCTGATGATGCGCCTGACTCGCATCCTAAAGTCATGGAACTGCGCGAGCTGGTTCGTTGGTCCGAAGGGATGGTGTGGTGTTCCCCTGAACGCCATGGTGCGATGACCGGCATCATGAAAGCCCAGATTGATTGGATACCGTTATCAGAAGGCGCTGTTCGCCCTTCGCAGGGTAAGACACTGGCCGTTATGCAGGTCTGCGGTGGCTCTCAGTCTTTCAATGCCGTAAACCAGATGCGAATTCTTGGCCGCTGGATGCGGATGATCACCATCCCGAATCAGTCCTCCGTGGCAAAAGCCTGGCAGGAATTTGATGAAGATGGACGAATGAAACCGTCGTCTTATTACGACAGGATCGTGGATGTGATGGAAGAACTGGTGAAATTTACTCTGCTGACCCGAGGTAACTCAGCCTATCTCGTTGATCGCTACAGCGAACGAAAAGAGTCTGCAGAAGAACTTTCACGGCGGGTTAATCAGAGCAAAATTTGAGGGCTGGTATGAGTGATGTAACGGTATTCAACAACTGCATGAGCGTGTTCTGGCGTCAACATGAAGCCGAACTCTCTCGCTTTCTGACATCGAAGACAGGTGATAGCGAAAAAGCAGCAGACCTTCTGCAAGAGCTATTCCTGCGTGCCCGCGCTCATTCAGACAGTTTCTGCGAAATGGAGAATCCGCGAGCCTGGCTGTATCGGGCGGCGAGGAATCTGCTGATTGATGAGTACCGCACCACCAGGGAATTCGTTGAGCTGGAAGATGATGCCCCATTAATTGATGCATCCCCTGATGCAATCTCAACGCTGGATATTTGCCTGCCTGAAACATTGCAGGCATTACCTGAAGATGAGCGGTGGTTGATTGAAGAATCCGACCTTAACCGGCGTCCCCAGCAGTCCCTGGCCGATGAACTGGGAATCACGCTTACGGCGTTTAAATCCCGACTACTACGGGCCAGAAAGCACCTGAAAGAAACGATGACAGAACTTTGTCAGATTGAGGCGGATGACACGTCTCCCGTCTGCTGCCACAAAAATATGAATTAATCGCGCATCTTTTCCCCACCACCTTCGTTTACCTCAGTGTAAAGCCAAATGACTAAACACTGAGGTAAACAGTCCATGTCAAAAATTGAGATCTTTGAAGCAGCAGGCTGCTGTGCAACCAGCAGCGTTGTAGTCAGTGACGAAGCCGTCAAATGGAACGCCAGCGCCGAATGGGCGAAAAAGAATGGCGTTGATATACAGCGCTACAGCCTTGCGAAGAACCCGCAGCAGTTCCTGAATTCGCCGGTCATTAAAGAGTTTCTGAACACATCAGGGATGGAGTCCCTCCCTGTCACCTTGCTCGACGGCAAACTCGTGATGGCAGGCAAACTGCCGACTCGTGAAGATATCGCCCGTTGGGCAGGTATTCCGCTTACTCAGGACTGGAGTAAAGACAGCGCACAACCACGCTGCTGCAGCATTCCACGTATGCCTTAATTCCAGAGGAGCAATCACTGATGAATATGCCATTTTTAAAAGACATTCCCCCGTTCATCTTCTTCACTGGCAAAGGTGGCGTGGGTAAAACATCCCTGGCCTGTGCTACTGCGGTATGGCTGGCCGATCAGGGTAAGAGAACGCTTCTGGTGAGTACCGACCCGGCTTCCAATGTCGGCCAAGTCTTTAGCCAGACTATCGGCCACCGAATCACAGATATCAGTACCGTAGAAAATCTTGCCGCGATGGAAGTTGATCCGATGGCTGCAGCACAGGCTTATCGTGACCGAGTACTCGACCCGGTTCGCGGGCTGATGCCAGCCGATGTGGTCAGCAGCATTGAAGAACAGCTCTCCGGTTCATGCACTACGGAAATCGCGGCATTTGATGAGTTTACTGGTCTTCTTACCAACCATGAGTTGCGGGAAAAGTATGACCATATCGTATTTGATACTGCGCCAACCGGTCATACCATCCGTATGCTTGAGTTGCCGGGGGCCTGGAGCGGTTATCTCGAAGCGAACCCTGATGCCGCCGCTAACCTCGGGCCGCTGGTGGGGCTGGAGAAACAACAGCACCAGTACTCAGACGCGGTTAAGGCGCTGTCTGATGCAGCTCTCACGCGCTTGGTTCTGGTTGCCCGAGCCCAAGCTTCAACACTGAAAGAAGTCTCTCATACGCACGATGAGCTTTCTGCTATCGGTTTGCAGCATCAACACCTTGCCATTAATGGCGTGCTGCCGCCGTTTGCGGGTGAAAATGATCCACTCGCGCAAAGTATTCTGGCTCGAGAAGAAAAAGCATTACAGGCAATGCCAGAGAACCTGGCGAACCTTCCCCGCTCGCAGCTGTATCTGAAGCCATTTAATCTGGTCGGTCTGGAAGCCCTGCGTCAGTTATTTACGGAGAACAAAGCCTCGCTGCCGCTCCCTGCTACCACGCTGAATACTTTGGATTTACCGAAACTTTCCTCACTGGTAGATGAACTCAGCCAAACAGGCAAAGGGCTGGTCATGACGATGGGTAAAGGCGGAGTGGGTAAAACGACCGTAGCGGCATCGGTAGCGGTATCGCTGGCTAAGCGTGGTCACAAGGTCCACCTGACCACATCCGATCCGGCGGCACATCTGTCTTACACCCTGGATGGCTCGCTGCCAAATCTTCAGGTTAGCCGTATCGACCCGAAGGTAGAAACAGAACGCTATCGTCACTTTGTTCTGGAAAACCAGGGGAAAGGGTTGGATGCGGAAGGGCTGGCGGTGCTGGAGGAAGATCTCCGCTCGCCATGTACTGAAGAGATCGCCGTCTTCCAGGCATTCTCGCGGATCATCAAAGAGGCCGACGATCATTTTGTCATTATGGACACTGCGCCAACGGGCCACACACTTCTGCTACTGGATGCGACCGGAGCCTATCACCGGGAAATGGTGCGCCAGATGGGGCAAACACATGACCATGTGATGACGCCAATGATGCAATTGCAGGACCCGGAGAAGACAAAGGTGATTATCGTGACGCTTGCCGAAACGACACCGGTACTGGAAGCGGCAAACTTGCAGCATGATTTGCGTCGCGCTGGCATCGAGCCATGGGCATGGGTTGTGAATAACAGCCTGGCGGCAGCTGAACCGTCTTCACCTTTCCTGAAGACCAGGGCGAACCGCGAGTTGCCTCTCATCTCTGATGTGGAAGAGCAGTATGCAAAGCGTATTGCACTGACAGCTCTGCAGAGTGAAGAACCAGTAGGTATTAACCTTCTGGCTGAAATGGCTAAATAGCGAAACTGATAAGGGGGCGCATGCCCCCTTAATGCTTTGTTGTCGTTATGTTTACCGGGTTATTAAACTCTGGGACCTACAACTTCCCAAATAGAATTTTTTCGAGCTCGATTAACTGTTGCTGAGATTGCTCATTTAGATGAGCCTCGGCCTGATCATACCAGGTCAGCAGGTTACGTCCCAATGGAGTCAGCACTGTACCACCGCCTTTATTGCCACCTGTAGATGTGGTCACAACAGGCTGACCGATCCCCTTATTCAAGGTATCAATTAAGAGCCATGCTCTTTTGTAGGGTATCCCCAAATCTTTAGCTGCCGCCGAGAGAGAGTGAAAACCATCAATTGCTCTTAAAAGGTCAACCTTCCCCGGCCCCAGAGAAATGTTGTCATTAATATAGATCCGTGGTCTGACTAATATTAAGTTTGATTTAAGGGGCTTACTTTTCATTCTGATACCTTTTCAAAATCATTTTCTCTGTGATGCGGAATGGTCCAAAGCGTAAACCATCATCTTTGCCGGGTATGCTTAAAGGTTTTGATTGCGGAAATAAGCAGTACCACGCCCAACAGCGTCATAAGTACTCTTACCGGGAACATACCGAGCATAAGGCCCCCAACAGCAGCCCCTATAACGGAACCGATGACCATCCACACAAAAAGTTTTTTCTCTTTTCTCAGGATCTGGAAAGCATCAGCATTGGTGTAGCGAGAAAAACCCACAATCATCGTCGGTAAACTGATCATTAATGACAAACTGCCTGCCAGTTTAATGTCAGCCCCAAAAAGGATAACGATGGTTGGTATAAGGAGTTCTCCCCCTGCAACACCCAGCAGAGCCGCAACATTCCCGATGAAGAAACCAGCAATGACACCAGCAATGATGGTGGCGATTCCTGGCTGGAATAATCCAGTTGAGCTGTCATGCAGAGGCATCCATGCTTCTGAAAGCATTACGAATGACAAGATAACAAGCAGGATCAGAATGATTCTGTCCAGCCAGATACGTGACATTTTTATAGCTCTTCCAGCAGCCCACCATGCTCCGATAAGGCTACCAGCAAGCAAATTGATAACAATATCAAGATGTGCCAACAGCTGGTCGACTGCAATCGACTTTGTGCGGAATATCAAAGCAACGGCAACGACAGTAAGGCTCATTGCTTTGTTAAATATAACCGCTTCCAGTGTGGGCATTTTGAAACTGCCAATCAGGACCGGAAGGCGGAATTCAGCACCACCAAGACCAATCAAGCCACCTAAAGCACCTATTAACGTGCCTGATAAAAAACCTTTCCCGTTCCGTTTTAATTCTGATGACATATGTTACCTTTCCCGTTATGTCGTTTTTGACATAACGGGAAAGGTAACACAGAGAGTAAGGATTCTGGAAGCGTAGATTTGACTATCTGGATGGATAATAAAAAAGAGGATTTGAAAGGGCTATGGAATTAGCCCTTTCATAGGTTGAGTTACTTGTTGTCGATTCGTTTTCCGCTGGCGTCAACAACCTTCTCACCGTCTTCCTTGGTGAAAGCCGCTTTCTGGGCATCTGGAAGGATATCCAGAACAACCTCCGAAGGACGGCAAAGTTTAGTTCCGAGTGGAGTCACAACAATCGGACGGTTGATCAGAATCGGATGCTGCAGCATAAAGTCGATGAGCTGGTCGTCAGTAAATTTATCATCTGCAAGACCCAGTTCCTCATACGGTTCGACGTTCTTACGCAGCAAAGCCCGGACGGAAATGCCCATATCTGCAATGAGTTTGACCAGCTCATCGCGTGAAGGTGGGGTCTCAAGGTAAAGAATAACGGTCGGCTCATTACCGCTGTTGCGGATCATCTCCAGCGTGTTACGCGACGTGCCGCAGGCCGGGTTGTGATAAATAGTGATGTTGCTCATATCAGTATCTCATTACAAAGTGAAAGAGAGACGTAGCGCCAGCGCTGCCAGCGTTACAAACAGCACAGGCAGAGTCATGACGATCCCGGTGCGGAAATAGTATCCCCAGGTGATGGTCATATTCTTCTGTGAAAGGACATGCAGCCAGAGCAGCGTTGCCAGGCTACCAATAGGTGTAATTTTCGGGCCCAGATCGCAGCCAATCACGTTGGCGTAGATCATCGCTTCTTTGATAACGCCTGTTGCGGTGCTGCCATCAATAGAGAGAGCGCCAACCAGCACGGTAGGCATGTTGTTCATGATGGAAGACAGGAAAGCCGTCAGGAAGCCAGTACCAAGCGTCGCAGCCCAGAGTCCTTTATCCGCCAGTACGTTCAGCACACCTGAAAGGTATTCGGTTAGCCCAGCGTTGCGCAGACCGTAGACCACCAGGTACATCCCCAATGAGAAGATGACGATCTGCCATGGCGCACCGCGAAGCACTTTGCCAGTGTTAATGGCATGGCCTCGTTTCGCCACCGCAAACAGAATGACAGCTCCTACAGCAGCAATCGCGCTGACCGGGATACCCAACGGCTCAAGGACGAAAAAGCCAACCAGAAGAAGGATCAACACGATCCAACCGGTTCTGAAGGTTGCCAGATCTTTAATCGCTTTTGCAGGTGCTTTCAGGAGAGCCAGGTCGTAAGTCGGCGGAATATCTTTGCGGAAGAACAGATGCAGCATCACCAGCGTGGCGATAATAGCGGCAATATCCACCGGCACCATTACCGACGCATACTCAGAGAAGCCCAGCCCAAAGAAGTCTGCAGAAACGATGTTAACCAGGTTGGACACGATAAGCGGCAGACTGGCCGTATCGGCAATAAACCCGGCGGCCATGACAAATGCCAGAGTAGTACCTTTACTGAAACCTAATGCAAGCAGCATGGCGATGACAATTGGAGTAAGAATCAATGCCGCACCATCGTTGGCAAACAATGCCGCCACCGCTGCACCTAGCAGGACGATATACGTAAAGAGCAAACGGCCACGACCGTTACCCCAGCGTGAAACATGCAATGCCGCCCATTCGAAAAAGCCGGATTCATCGAGCAGCAGGCTGATGATAATCACCGCAATAAAGGTCGCTGTCGCGTTCCAGACGATATTCCACACCACCGGAATATCGCTTACATGCACAACGCCAGATATCAAAGCCAGTCCTGCGCCTAGCGTTGCACTCCAGCCGATCCCTAATCCCTTCGGTTGCCAGATAACCAAAACAATGGTCAGGACAAAAATAGCGCCTGCCAGTAACATACATCCTCCTGACAGGGCGGTTCTACCGCCCTGTAAAAACAAAAAATTAACTCGCCAACTCTCTGAGTTTTTCAATACCGGCTGGCTCAGAAGCCAGTACCGGAACGAGCGCTATACGGTCAGCATGCTGATTCTTAACAGCCTCAATTTGAGGCAGTTCCTGCTGGGCGCGCTGGCAAAGCAACGGAGAACGCGTATCCGCAATGGAAAGGCTGTTATTGATAATCCAGCCCCACGGATGAATCCCCGCACGCTCAAGATCGGACTGCAGGTTTGCTGCTTCCAGTACCGGTGTGGTTTCAGGCAGAGTGACCAGCAGGACTTTGGTGCGTTCCGGGTCCTGAAGCTGCATCATCGGAGTGGTAAAATGACCTTTATCTCCCATCTTCTTGGCAATCTCACGGTGATAAGCCCCTGTAGCATCAAGCAGTAATAGCGTATGCCCGGTGGGTGCCGTATCCATGACCACAAACCGTTTGCCTGCTTCACGGATTACGCGTGAGAACGCCTGGAACACCGCAATCTCTTCCGTGCAAGGAGAACGTAAATCCTCTTCCAGTAGCCGTTTCCCTGTTTCGTCCAGATCTCTTCCCTTCGTCTCAAGAACATGCTGGCGATAGCGTTCGGTTTCATCGTGAGGGTTGATGCGGCTGACCTGAAGGTTTTTGAGGCTGCCGTTCAGCGTTGTACTTAGGTGCGCAGCAGGATCAGAGGTCGTGAGATGCACGTCAAATCCCATGTCTGCCAGCCTTACGGCGATGGCAGCAGCCATTGTGGTTTTCCCTACGCCACCTTTGCCCATCAGCATAATCAGGCCGTGTTCACTGCGAGCGATATCATTGACCAGGCCAGAGAGCGATAAGTTTTCAGGCGTGTACTGGATGTTCGTTACCGGGAGCGGTAATGCCTCAGAACCGGTATCCAGCAGTCCCTTCAATGCTGAAACACCAACCATATTGACTGGCTGTAGTAATAGGGTATCTGTCGGTAGCCCAGATAAACCGGCAGGAAGATTTGCCAGTGCCTCCTGTTCACGTTGCCATATCGCAGCGGCCAGGGTGTCATGTTCAGCTTCAGTTGTAGGCAGCACACCATTAATAACCAGGTACTGGTTTTTCAGCCCAATCGCAGCCAGTTCTTCATGGGTGCGGGCGACTTCCTGCAGCGTAGATTTTTGCAGTCGCGCAACCAGAACCAGGCGGGTACGTTCAGGATCGGATAACGCCTCTACCGCATGAGCATACTGCTCACGCTGCTTTTCCAGCCCGGCCATTGGGCCAAGACAGGAAGCACCATCTGGATTACTTTCAATGAAGCTACTCCAGGCACCGGGAAGCTGGAGAAGGCGAATCGTGTGACCCGTCGGCGCTGTATCAAAAATGATGTGATCGAAGCGGGTCAGCAGGGAAGCGTCTGTCAATAAGCCGGTGAACTCATCAAACGCCGCAATCTCAGTGGTACAGGCTCCTGAAAGCTGCTCGCTGATACTGTTAATAACGTCATCAGGCAAAAGACCTTTGATAGGACCAACGATTCTGGAGCGGTATTGTTGGGCGGCTTCCTGCGGGTCGATTTCCAGAGCGGAAAGTCCATGAACTTCTGCCACAGGGCGAATGGTGTTACCTATAGCCTGATCGAATACCTGGCCGACATTGGAGGCGGGATCGGTACTGACCAGCAAAACCCGCTTACCCTGTTCAGCAAGGCGGATTGCCGTCGCGCAGGAAATAGAAGTTTTTCCTACACCTCCCTTACCGGTAAAAAACAGGTAAGGCGGGATATTCTGTAAGAATTTCATATATCCTCCTGACATACTCAGCAACAGGAAGTATTACCACCACAGCAGCTGGTGGAAGCTAACCCTACCTTCTCCAGCGGTATACCGAACCAGCGAGCCAGCTCAGCGCGTTTTGGGTATCGCCCTGCCATCACCGTTTCACCGTCCAACAGCAGTAACGGAAGCCCTTCTGCTCCAGATGCTTCGAGGAATGCTTTCGCTTTCTCATTCTGAACAAAGCTCATGGGCTGCTGCGCCAGGTTGTAACGTTCAACCTGCACACCACGTCCTTTCAGCCACTGCACATCAGCAGAAAAATCAACCAGAACCTGATCGACATCTGAGCCACATACGCCGGTACTGCAGCACATTGCCGGGTCAAACACCGTTAACGTTTTCATTCTGAATACCTCACATTCGTAAAATCATATATGTTCAGGCAAATTTTTTAGATGCAAACAGCCTTACCGCTACCAGAGCAGTTTGCCGATGCCAGCTTACGGGCGATGGCCTGTACGTCGTCCTGTTGGCTTAACCAGGCCTGCTCAATCACCTGAGCGGCCCAGGAAGGAATATGCGGGGATAAGCGGTAGTGAACCCATTTCCCCTGCTTGCGATCCAGCAATAGGCCACTTTCCCGGAGCATTGCCAGATGACGGGAGATCTTTGGCTGCGACTGATCCAGCGCCGTACAGAGATCGCACACGCACAGCTCTCCCATCTCCCTGAGCAGCAGCACGATGCCCAGACGGGTTTCATCGGAGAGGTTTTTGAAGAGTTGTAGGGAAGTTAGAGACATCATTCCTCCTGTTCATTTGAAGTCAGGATACTCTTTAAAAAAATAAAATCAATTTACACATTCGTAAAAACGAATATGTTTTATGCGTTTTTACGAGATGTGACCCACAAATTACGGGGCAAGGGTTTACTTTTCTCTTTAATACCTTGAAATTATTTTATTTTTTTGTTAATCGTTGGATTTGGATTTTAAACAGAAAAAAGCAATTTGCTGATGTTATCAGGATGGTTACTCATATGTTTTTAAGCAAATTAAAAATAAAAGGCTTTAGATGTTTTAATGATGAATTTAATATTTCATTAAATGAAGGTCTTAGTGTTATTGTAGGTGAAAATGGGGCTGGGAAATCTGCTATTATAAACTCAATAAGGCAATTATTTATTGATTCAGAATCAGAGCGATATAACATAACAGAAAATGATTTTCATAGCCCATTCAGTAATCCTCCAAAAGCAAGTGATTCATTTACAATTAATGCGGAGTTTTCTAATTTAGATGCAAAGGAGATAATTGCCTTACTTCCTTGGACTGGGAATTCAGATGTAGCTAAATTAAATTTACACGTTGAGAATAAAGAAATAAGAGGGAGATATAAAAAATCACTTTGGGGTGGTGATTCGCAAAATTCTCAATTTGATTATGAATTATTAGACCTAATTTATTGCATATATCTCCCGCCATTAAGAGATGCAGAATCAAAACTGACCAACGGTCGGCAGTCAAGATTATCGAAACTTTTAAAAGCTATAAATAGAAAAGATCTAAAAACACTTAAAAAAAGTGGTGGAGTGCATCCTTTAGTAGATAAAGTTAATACCTTCAATGATGAATTATCAAATAGTGATTTATACAGTATTAAAGCCGCAAACCAATTAATAAAAAACCAGCTACAGAATGCTATAGGGCTTAATTTTGGGCAGAACACAGCAATTCAATTTGCAGAAAGTGACTTTACTAGAATTGTAGAAAGTTTACGGCTTATATTTTTCCCTGACTTAAAAGAGAATGACACCAAACTTTTTAGAAATTTAGAGCAAAACAGCTTAGGTTATAATAATCTCCTTTATATTGCATCTATATTAGCCGAGCTTACTCTAGGCAACGAACAAGACTCATCTACTTGTAGAGTGTTATTAATAGAAGAACCCGAAGCTCATTTGCACCCTCAACTTCAAATAAGATTACTTGAGCATTTAAAAAAAGTATCCGAAGACAAAGAAAATAATGTGCAAGTAATTGTCACAACGCATTCGACAACTCTTGCTTCTTCAGTCAGTGTTGATTCTATCATTCACTTATCCAAATCAACTTCCCCAGTAGCAACACGTATAAAAGACTGTGGATTGGCAAAAAAAAGTAAAGAGTTCATTGATAGATGGATGGATGTAACTAAATCCAACTTACTTTTCGCAAGTGGTGTAATTCTCGTCGAGGGTATAGCCGAGCAAATGCTATTGCCTGTTTTAGCAAAAGAGGCATTAGCTAGTAGAGATGTAGGGAAGAACACCTTATCAGATTTAGGTGTTTCTGTTATAAATCTTAATGGTATCTATTTTAGACACTTCATGGGAATATATTGTAACTTTGCAATCCCAAGTGAAAAGACAAAACATGAAGGATTAAACATACCTGTTCGCTGTGCAGGATTAACAGATCTTGACCCTCCCAAAAAGATAAAGGAAAGCGTAGAAGAAAATAAGTTCATTGAAAAAATAGTTATCCCCCATGATGATGAAATGTATGATGGAACTAATCATGCTATCAAACTCGTGGGAGAGATAAATAGTTCTAAATATGCAAGGCTTTATGTAAGTAAATACAAAACACTTGAATACGATTTAGCAATGACAGGGAATAACATTGCTGTTATGTCAACTGTACTTTATGAAATTTGGCCTACAGACGGGGAAATAAAGAAGAAGATAAAAGCAATTATGGATGTAAATGACGATTGGTCGAAGAAAAAATCTAGCGAACGAGCTGTGATTGCAAATGAGTTATTACAATATATCGAGAACAATGAGTTAGGGAAAGGATATTTTGCACAAAGTCTGTCAGATAAAATCTTAAGTAATAAAGTTAAATTTGAAACGCCAGAATATATTAAAAATGCTATTCTCTGGGTATGCCAAGATGGAGAGGTATAAAGATGAAGCATTTTAACTCTCAACAGATAGATTATATCGAATCATCTATTAGCTCTAGTATTTATCTTGAGGCGTGTCCTGGTAGTGGAAAAACTGAAGTCATTGCCGCGAAAGTTGCAAAGGAGATAAATAATTGGACACTTAGTCCTAGTGGTATAGCTTTATTATCCTTTTCTAATAGCGCTACAGATGAACTTTTCTCACGGGTTAAAAAGTACTCTCCCGATACAGTCAGTAGATTTCCACACTTCATTGGAACTTTTGATAGTTTTATATTTAAGTTTTTAATTAGTCCTAACGCAAAAAGTTTGACTCATTTTGAGGGGGAGTGTAATAACAATACTTTAAGGATTATAGAGTCTGCGTCACCATTATTCATTCAAACAAAATATGCTTACAATCAAAGAGGAAAGATCAAAGCTCACCATTATACTTTTGATAGAAGAAATGATTCCATACTGTTCAACTCGGATAACCCCGAACTTGACAGAATGAGAAACGCCATAAATCTGAAGGAATGGCAAATTAAAGATTTAATAGAAACAAAAAATAAGTTATTTAAATCTGGATTAATGACTCACGATGACTCACTATTTCTTGCTGCTGAAATCTTCAGTAATGAACAGTATAAAAATTATGCTTCATTACTCTCTAAAAGATTTCCACTAATTATTATTGATGAGTGCCAAGATTTATCATACGAGCACTTATTTATATTGCAGGGGCTTCATGATCTAGGAGTTAAACTTCACTTTGTCGGTGATTTAGATCAATCCATTTATGGTTTCCGTGCTGTAGATCCTAAAGATACAATAAAATTCATTGCTGACAATGAATTCGAAAGAATGCCATTAAAAATTAATTACCGAAGCTGTCAGCAAATCATTGATCTTTGTTCAAAATTATCAGCGCATGATGGTGTTAATGGCCAATTTAGTTCAATTGAATCTCCCTGTATCGTTTTGCAGTATAATGAAACGCCTCTAGAATTAATCGATAGAATTGGACAGATATGTTTCGGATACAGTAATAATGTAATTGTAGCTCGTGGGCACTCTATTTTGGAAAAGTTCACATTTAATGGTATCGAAGATAATATTGTGAAAAATCTTGTTAACGCAATAAATATTTTCTCATTGCATGGAACTCAAAATATAAAAAACTCACTGCAGTTATTTTCAACAGTAATACGCGCAAGATCAAATCATCCAATTAGAGAATCTAAGTATAATTGTCCTAATGAGATTGAGTCATCCGTGCAATGGCGAGCATTTCTTTTCTATACATTGGAATACTTCATCGAGAATAAGCTCAACAATTTTGAATTAACATGGAGTAAATGGTGTAAAAATGCAAATGCAATCCTTATCAATCTTCATCAACAACCGTTCATAACTGATGAATTAAAACCTATAGTAGAGGAAGTATTTCCCTTATCTATAAAAGCTCCTTCAGGACTTGCAAAAATTAATGTTTCGGAGTTCACTGCAATAGAAAAAGTAAATACTGAAAATTATAAATATGCTACAATTCATAGCGTTAAAGGTGAAACTCATGATGTGACAATTCTACTATCATCGCCTTCAAACTCTGGAAATAATGGTTCACACTGGAAACAGTGGATAAATAATCAAAAGTCAGAATCGACCAGATTTGCCTATGTTGCAAGCTCAAGGCCTAGATATCGATTAGTCTGGGGTGTCAAAAAATTAAAAGATAGTGAGGCTGATACATTAAGAAAACTTGGTTTTACTATTGAATGAAGATATTTTTACCTGCTTCATTCATTGCGAGTTGAAGCAGGTTGCAATTAGTTCTGTCAATTATTAATGATCAAATCTCCATACCACTGCATCATCTCCCTCCTACCCTCCAGATATTGAGCATGGTTATACGTCCCACGAATTGAGTTCTTATCGACGTGAGCCAGCTGTAGCTCGATCCAGGCCGAGTTAAATCCCTGCTCATGCAAAATGGTACTCATCGTGTGGCGGAATCCATGCCCAGTAACGCGTCCTGCATAGCCGATGCGCCTTACCAACACAGTCAATGCCATATCACTCATCGGTTTCTTTGGATTATTACGTCCTGGGAACAGCAACGTTCCCGCTCCCGTCATGGGTTTAAGCTGATTAAGCAAGTCAATTGCCTGGCTTGATAACGGAACCAGATGAGGGCGGCGCATTTTCATGCGCTCTGCTGGCACGTTCCAAACCTTCCGCTCAAAATCAAACTCCTGCCACTCCGCTTGCCTCAATTCCCCAGGCCTTACTCCAGTCAAAATAAGTAATTGCATCGCTATTTTAACAAGTACACTACCTGCGTAGGTGTTCAGAGTTTGAAGAAACTCTGGCAATTCATCCTGGGTCAAAAAAGCATAGTGCTCTTTCTCATGGGGAGCTACTGCGCTGGCTAGATCAGGAGCTGGATTGTACTCAGCCCTGCCAGTCACAACGGCATACTTCCAGACCTCTCCACAACGCTGGCGAACCTTACGGACCTTCTCAGTTGCTCCTCGAACTTCTATCTTTGAAAGAACAGCAAGCAACTCCATCGGTTTGATATCTTTGATTGGCCGGTGACCGATATAAGGGAACACATCCTTTTCAAAGGTTCTCAACATTTCTTCGCGGTAGGAGACAGACCAGCGGTCATAGCGACGCTGATACCACTCCCGCGTGATAGCCTCAAAAGAGTTTTCTGCATCTTGTTGACGACTAAGTTTCTCAATTTTCCGTTCAAGAGAAGGATCGTTGCCAGCCGCTAATGTCCTTTTTGCATCCTCACGCTTATTTCTGGCTTCAGCTAAAGAAACATCGGGGTAAACGCCAATAGCGAGCAGCTTCTCTTTACCTAGCGAACGGTATTTGAGACGCCAGTATCTTTTACCGTTGGGATTAACCAGCAGGTAAAGACCACCACCATCAGCGAGTTTGTAGGGCTTATCTTTAGGTTTTGCAGTTTCAACCTGACGAGCTGTCAGCTTCATTGGGGGTACCTCTCAGCAGGGGGTACAATTATACCCCCATCCATACCCCCACATTGAGCTTGACCCTGGGGGAGTACAATTGAGTTCAATAGACTAATAGAATGCTATAACTGCTGATTTATCAAGGGAAAATTGAGTTTGGTAGACTTCAGAAGACTTGAGTTTGGAGCGGGCGAAGGGAATCGAACCCTCGTATAGAGCTTGGGAAGCTCTCGTTCTACCATTGAACTACGCCCGCGAAGAGGTGCGTGGGCCATTATAGACCTTACGCACCCTCTGACAAGCCCAAACTATGCTAACTGCTGATAAAATAGCCTGTTAGCACTTAGGTTTACTCCCCTGCGGCGGTAAATAACGTAGCGGATCAATCGCCGTTGCGCGATAGCGAATCTGGAAGTGCAGGCGTACAGATGCCGCATCAGTGCTACCCATGGTGGCAATTTTCTGCCCGGCCTTCACGCTCTGCCCGTTGTTCACCAGTAGCGTATCATTATGCGCATAAGCGGTAATGTAATCCTCACTGTGCTTAATCATGATGAGGTTGCCATAGCCCCGCAGCTGGTTGCCGACATAAACTACCTTCCCTGCTCCCGCCGCATAAACCGGTGTGCCGCGCGCAGCTGAGATATCAATACCCTTGTTGCCGCCATCCGCCGTTGAATAAGGCAGGATCACTTTACCGCTGGCAGGCCACAACCAGCAGCGTTGCCCCACCGGCGGCCAGGATGACTGCGGCACGGATGAAGATGGTCTGACAGTTGCCGTTTTAGTCGAGGATTTCTTGGTTGTTTTGCCAGAGCTTGAACTGGTTTTCGCGCCGCCGCTGACCTTCAGCCTTTGCCCTACTTCGATGGTATAGGGTGGTGAAATGTTATTCAGACGGGCAATCTCTTTCACGCTGGTGCCGGTGGCGCGCGAAATACGGTATAGCGTATCTCCCCGCTTCACGGTATACACGGAGCCGGAATAACTTCCTGTATCAGACGACTTACTCCCGGAACAGCCCGCTAACAGCAGACCGGCACACAGCAGCATCACGATACCCAAGCCATTTTTCTTCAGGCGTCCTGCACTCAAAACAATACCTCGCAACATTTTCAGACGCTTTATCATAGCAGCCAGAAACCGGATGCCAAATCATATCGCGTAACGAAGCGTCGGCTCTGGCATTTCACACCCTCTGTTAATCAATATGACTTAATTAAGCATATAATGTAGGCGCTTAAGATTGAGGGTGGACGCAATGCGACAGGAACATGTCATTTTATTGAACGAACAGGGCCAACCCTGTGGAACGCTGGAAAAGTATGCGGCGCATACCGCCACAACGCCCCTGCACTCCGCTTTCTCATGCTGGATATTTAACGAGCAGGGTCAACTACTGGTCACCCGCCGGTCGCTGCATAAAAAAGCCTGGCCGGGTGTCTGGACAAACTCGGTGTGCGGTCATCCACAATCAGGGGAAACAACTGAAGACGCCATTATCCGTCGCGCCCGCTTCGAGCTGGGAGCTGACATTCGCGCACTCACGCCCGTATACGCTGATTTTCGCTATTGTGCCGCAGATCCCAGTGGAATTGTGGAAAATGAAGTTTGTCCGGTATACGCCGCACAGCTAATCAGCACGCTGCAGCCGAACGCGGAGGAAGTGATGGATTATCGGTGGAGCAATCTTGAGGATGTGTTATGCGGGATTGACGTTACACCGTGGGCCTTCAGCCCGTGGATGGTAATGCAGGTTTCAGACGATAAGGCGCGAAAATTGTTGCGCGCATTTTCCAGCGGTCATTAATTGCCGGATGACAACGCAAACGCGTTTTATCCGGCCTACGAATCGTCTTCCGCGTAGGCCGGATAAGGCATCAGCCGCCATCCGGCAGTTCACATCTTACTTAACCGGACGCATTGCCGGGAACAGGATCACGTCGCGGATGGTGTGGCTGTTAGTGAACAGCATAACCATACGGTCGATACCAATACCCAGGCCCGCAGTCGGCGGCAGACCGTGTTCCAGAGCGGTAACGTAGTCTTCGTCGTAGAACATCGCTTCGTCATCACCCGCATCTTTGGCGTTAACCTGATCCTGGAAACGCTGCGCCTGATCTTCGGCATCGTTCAGCTCGCTGAAGCCGTTACCGATTTCACGTCCGCCGATGAAGAATTCGAAGCGATCGGTGATTTCCGGGTTTTCGTCATTACGACGCGCCAGCGGAGAAACTTCTGCCGGGTACTCGGTAATGAAGGTCGGTTGAATCAGGTGCGCTTCTGCAACTTCTTCAAAGATCTCGGTCACGATACGACCCAGACCCCAGCTCTTCTCAACTTTGATGCCGATAGATTCAGCAATCGCTTTTGCAGAGTCGAAGTTATCCAGATCGGCCATGTTGGTTTCCGGACGGTATTTCTGAATCGCTTCGCGCATGGTCAGTTTTTCGAACGGCTTACCGAAGTCGAAGACTTCTTCACCGTAAGGCACTTCAGTCGTTCCCAGAACGTTCTGCGCCAACGTACGGAACAGAGATTCGGTCAGTTCGATCAGATCTTTGTAGTCCGCATAAGCCATGTAGAGTTCCATCATGGTGAACTCTGGGTTATGGCGAACAGAGATGCCTTCGTTACGGAAGTTACGGTTAATTTCGAATACGCGTTCGAAGCCGCCAACCACCAGACGCTTGAGGTACAGTTCCGGCGCAATACGCAGGTACATGTCCAGATCCAGCGCGTTATGATGGGTGATAAACGGACGCGCTGCCGCACCGCCTGGGATCACCTGCATCATCGGGGTTTCTACTTCCATAAAGCCGCGAGCAACCATGAACTGACGGATGCCCGCCATGATCTGTGAACGCACTTTAAAGGTGTTGCGGGATTCATCATTAGAGATGAGATCCAGGTAACGCTGGCGGTAACGCGCTTCCTGATCCTGCAGGCCGTGGAATTTATCCGGCAGCGGACGCAGGGCTTTGGTCAGCAGACGCAGCTCGGTACAATGGATGGACAGTTCGCCGGTTTTGGTCTTAAACAACTTACCTTTCGCGCCGAGGATATCGCCCAGATCCCATTTCTTGAACTGCTCGTTGTAGACGCCTTCCGGCAGATCGTCGCGCGCAACGTACAGCTGAATACGGCCGCCCACGTCCTGCAGCGTAACGAATGATGCTTTACCCATAATACGACGGGTCATCATACGGCCAGCAACGGATACCTCAATGTTCAGCGCTTCCAGCTCTTCGTTTTCTTTTGCGTCGAAGTCAGCATGCAGTTGGTCTGAGGTATGATCGCGACGGAAATCGTTCGGGAACGGGATCCCCTGCTCACGCAGGCTCGCCAGCTTCTCACGACGCGTTTTCAGTTCATTGTTAAGGTCGGCTACCGCGTCAGCGCCCTGTACGTGTTGTTCAGACATGTTGGTTCCTCATAACCCTGCTTTCAAACTTGCTTCGATAAATTGATCCAGGCTGCCATCCAGCACCGCCTGCGTGTTACGGGTTTCAACCCCGGTACGCAGATCTTTGATGCGGGAGTCATCAAGGACATAAGAACGAATCTGGCTACCCCAGCCGATATCTGACTTGGTGTCTTCCATCGCCTGTTTCTCGGCATTCTTCTTCTGCATTTCCAGTTCATAAAGCTTCGCTTTCATCTGCTTCATGGCCTGGTCTTTGTTCTTGTGCTGGGAACGGTCGTTCTGACACTGCGTCACAATCCCGGTCGGGATGTGGGTAATACGCACCGCAGATTCCGTACGGTTAACGTGCTGACCGCCTGCACCGGAGGCACGGTAAACGTCAATACGCAGGTCCGCCGGGTTGATATCGATATCAATATCATCGTCAACTTCCGGATAAACAAACGCCGAACTGAACGACGTATGGCGACGTCCGCCGGAGTCGAACGGACTCTTACGAACCAGACGGTGTACGCCGGTTTCAGTACGCAGCCAACCGTAAGCATACTCGCCAGCAATTCTGATGGTCACGGATTTAATACCCGCCACTTCACCTTCAGACTCTTCAATAATTTCGGTCTTAAAGCCGCGCGCTTCAGCCCAACGCAGATACATACGCATCAGCATGCTGGCCCAATCCTGCGCTTCGGTACCGCCGGAACCCGCCTGGATATCGAGATAGCAATCTGCGCTGTCATATTCACCGGAGAACATACGACGGAATTCCAGCTGGGCCAGCTTATCTTCCAGCGTATCGAGTTCTGCTACGGCTTCGTTAAAGGTTTCTTCGTCATCGGCTTCTACAGCCAGTTCCAACAGGCCGGAGACATCTTCCAGGCCCTGGCTCATCTGATCGAGCGTATCAACGATGGCCTCAAGGGAAGAACGTTCTTTACCCAGCGCCTGTGCACGTTCGGGTTCGTTCCACACGTCCGGCTGTTCCAGCTCGGCGTTTACTTCTTCCAGACGCTCTTTCTTGGCATCATAGTCAAAGATACCCCCTAAGAACGTCCGAGCGTTCCGTGAGGTCCTGAATGCGGTTATTTACCGGATTAATTTCAAACATGGTCTGATTTCTTTTATTGAACGAGTCAAAATGCGGTTATAAGAGCGGGATTGTAACCAATCCACACCCTTTTTTATAGCGAATATACACGTCATCCTTCAAGCTGACTCTTTGTTGGCTGCGCGAATTCACCCCAGTCACGTACTCGTTGTACGCTCCTGGGGACTCATTCACTTGCCGCCTCGATGCAGCTTGAATGATTATGTGTATTGTGACGCTAAAGTGGCCAGATATTATCGATTATAATCTGCAGGCTGCGGTTACCGCGAAACTCGTTAATATCCAGTTTGTATGCAAGCTGAACTTCGCGAACACCGTTATCCGGCCAGCATGTGGTATCGACATTAAACGCAATTCCGTCCAGCAGTGGGCCGCCGCCAACAGGCTCCACCATCACCTTCAGATGACGCTCACCGACCAGGCGCTGCTGAAGCAGGCGGAAATGCCCGTCAAACAGCGGCTCCGGGAACATTTGTCCCCACGGGCCGGCATCGCGCAGCATTTGCGCGACCTCCATGGTCATCTCTGCCACACTCAGCGGACCATCAGAGACTACCTCACCCTGTAATAAAGCGGGGTCAAGCCATTCTGTTACCAGTTCGCCAAAACGCTGCTGGAAATGCTCAAACTGCGCTTCTTCCAGCGACAGACCTGCTGCCATCGCATGTCCACCAAACTTAATGATCATGCCGGGATAAAGCGTATCCAGACGCTCCAGCACATCACGCATATGCAGTCCCTGGATCGAACGTCCGGAGCCTTTCAGCGTACCGTCACCGGCAGGCGCAAACGCAATCACCGGACGATGGAAGCGCTCTTTGATGCGCGACGCCAGAATCCCCACCACGCCCTGATGCCACTCTGGGTGGTACATTGCCAGGCCGCCTGGGAGTGTGTCACTACTGCGTTCCAGCTTTTCACACAGGGTCAGTGCTTCTGCCTGCATCCCCTGTTCAATCTCTTTTCGTGTCTGGTTTAGCGCGTCCAGCTCATTGGCCAGCACGCGCGCTTCACCAATGTTGTCACACAGTAGCAGCGCCACGCCGACGGACATATCATCCAGACGACCTGCCGCGTTCAGCCGAGGGCCAAGCGCAAAACCTAAATCACTGGCGGCCAGTTTGAGCGGGTCACGATTGGAAATCTCCAGTAGCGCCTTAATGCCAGGGCGGCACTTTCCAGCACGAATGCGGCTTAAACCTTGCCACGTCAGGATACGGTTATTGGCATCCAGCGGCACCACGTCTGCTACTGTGCCCAAAGCAACCAGATCAAGCAAATCTGCCAGGTTCGGCGGCGCGATACCACGTTCATCAAACCAGCCTTTATCACGCAAAAAGGTGCGCAGCGCCAGCATCAGGTAGAAGGCCACACCAACGCCTGCCAGCGATTTCGACGGGAATTCACAGTCGGGCAGGTTAGGGTTGATGATCGCCTCTGCGCCCGGCAGCGTGTCACCGGGCAGGTGGTGATCGGTCACAACGACCGGGATCCCCAACGTTCTGGCATGTTCGACTCCCGCGTGAGACGAGATGCCGTTGTCTACGGTGACAATTAGCTGAGCGCCCCGGGCATGGGCCTGATCCACGACTTCCGGGCTTAAACCATAGCCGTCTTCAAAACGATTAGGCACCAGGTAGTCAACGTTGCTGCAGCCCAACGCACGCATTGCCAGGATGCTCAGCGCCGTGCTGGTCGCACCATCGGCATCGAAATCCCCCACCACAATGATGCGGGTTCCTTCGCGAAAGGCGTTATAGAGGATCTCAACCGCTTTTTCGACGCCGTTCAAATGCTGCCACGGCAGCATGCCTTTCACGCTACGCTCAAGCTCCTGCGCGCTGCGCACGCCGCGACTGGCGTACAAACGACGCAGCAGCGGCGGCAAGTCGGCTGGTAGCTCGGCGGTCTCGTCGGCTTCACGCCGACGAAGTTGTATCTGTTGTTTCACGCGAATTATTTACCGCTGGTCTGTTTTTCGTGTGCGTCGAGGAATTCTTTCATCTCTTTCGGCCCCTGATAGCCTGGAACAACATAGCCGTTGCTCAGGACAATCGCCGGTGTGCCACTGACGCCAAACTGCACGCCCAGCGCGTAATGATTCGCGATATCCACATCACAGGTCGCCGCTTTCACGCCCTTGCCCGCCATTGCATCGTCAAAGGCTTTGTTTTTATCTTTTGCACACCAGATTGACTTCATGTCCTGCTCGGCCTGGCTTTCCAGCCCCTGTCGAGGGAAGGCCAGATAACGGACGGTGATCCCTAACGCATTGTAGTCTTTCATCTCTTCATGCAACTTGTGGCAGTAACCACAGGTGATGTCGGTGAAAACGGTGATGACGTGTTTTTCCTGCGGCGCTTTGTAAACGATCATCTCTTTTTCCAGCGCATTCAGATGCTTCATCAGCAATTGATTAGTGACATTCACCGGACTTGCGCCACTTACGTCATACATCGGCCCCTGAATAATATGCTTGCCGTCTTCAGTCACGTACAGCACACCGCTATTGGTCAGTACGGTTTTCATGCCCGCAACCGGAGCAGGTTGAATTTCGGTGCTCTGCACGCCCAGCTTCGCTAATGACTGGCGAATAGCTGCATCGTCTGCATGCACCATGCCTGAAAACGCTGTAGCCAGCAGGGTGAGCATCATAAAACGTTTCTTCATAACCTATCCTTTACTGTCAGCACTCACGCTCGTGGGTGATGCTGTTGATGTAGTTGACGCAAGCGCTCCGTTGCGACATGTGTATAAATCTGCGTAGTCGAGAGATCGCTATGCCCCAGCAGCATCTGCACCACGCGCAGGTCAGCGCCGTGATTGAGCAGATGTGTGGCAAAAGCATGCCGCAATACGTGCGGTGACAGTTTCTCGCTGTCGATCCCTGCTAACACAGCATAGTGTTTAATACGATGCCAGAAAGTCTGACGGGTCATCTGCTGCGCACGCTGGCTGGGAAACAGTACGTCAATCGATACGCCGTTGAGCAACCACGGACGACCGTGTTCCAGGTATGTTTCCAGCCAGTACACGGCTTCTTCGCCCAACGGCACAAGCCGCTCTTTGTTGCCTTTACCAATCACCCGCACAACGCCCTGGCGCAGACTAATATCGCTCATCATCAGCCCCACCAACTCTGATACGCGCAACCCCGTAGCGTACAAAACCTCCAGCATCGCTTTGTCGCGTAGCTCAAGCGGTTGGTCAATAAGCGGGGCCTGCAGCAGCCGTTCTACCTGCGCTTCGCTGAGATCTTTTGGCAAACGCTGCGGAAGTTTAGGTGAAGCAAGCGAGGCGCTTGGATCGTCTTCGCGAAATTTTTCGCCGTAAAGATGCTGAAAAAAACGCCGCATGGCACTGAGCAAACGAGCTGAACTGGTGGCTTTATACCCGCCATCCATCCGCTCAGCCAGCAATGCCTGCAAATCATCGCTCTGCGCCGTCGCCAGTGAAATGCCACGATGGTGCAACCATTCAACAAGCATTGTCAGATCGCGACGATACGCACTTAACGTGTTCTCTGCCAGATTTCGTTCCAGCCACAGTGCATCAAGAAACTGCTCGATGCGCGCCAGATCCTGTTCCACTCGCGCCCCTTATTCCACTCTCATTTTTGATGCATTATGCCTCATTGTGCCGGGATTGCGGCGATTCTGTTACACTACCCGCAACGCTACAGCAGAATTGAGATGTTTACGTCATGAACATGGGTCTTTTTTACGGTTCCAGCACCTGCTACACCGAAATGGCAGCAGAAAAAATCCGCGATATCCTGGGTCCCGAACTGGTGACACTGCACAATCTCAAGGATGATTCCCCGGCTCTAATGGAGCAGTATGACGTGCTCATTTTGGGTATTCCAACCTGGGATTTCGGTGAAATTCAGGAAGACTGGGAAGCGGTCTGGGATCAACTGGACAACCTCAACCTGGAAGGCAAGATTGTCGCGCTTTACGGCATGGGCGATCAACTGGGGTACGGTGAGTGGTTCCTTGATGCACTGGGTATGCTGCATGATAAACTGGTCACCAAAGGCGTTAAGTTTGTCGGTTACTGGCCAACAGAAGGTTATGAATTCACCAGTGATAAACCCGTGATTGCCGATGGGCAGTTGTTTGTCGGTTTAGCTCTGGATGAAACGAACCAGTACGACCTCAGCGATGAACGTATCCAGGCATGGTGTGAGCAAATTCTCGGTGAAATGGCCGAACACTGGTCCTGATAGCCAGTTTGCCGGATGACGGCGTGAATGCCTTCTCCGGCTTACATAGCGCGCTAAACCGTAGCTGCTCGCCATCAGTCATTCGCCGGCGTTAACCCTGCTTTACCTGTTGCAGCATTAACCGCCGCAAATCCCGCCACTCAGCGTCATCCATGCTGTCCGCTGCCAGCCACAAATGCTGACGTTTTCCCGCATCTGAACGCAAACGCAGCATCATGCCCGTTTTAATCATCCAGGGTGCACAAACGATAGACCACTCTTGCCCCTGCCAGCGCAGGCGACCGTCCATTAACAGTCTAATCTCTCCCTGACAAGCGTTAATGCGACGCTGACTGCGTACGCTATCAAACACCACCAGAGAGAGCAGCACCAACCATAATGGGGTGTAGCTCAATGGCCAGGGCATCAATAAAATGAATACCGCAACCAGCCCATGAATGAGCAGAGAGAGCCACTGTGCGCGCCATGAAACGCGTAAATCAGATTGCCACTGGACCACGTTCCCGATTCCGTGTCTGGATGAGTCGCACCATCTGCTCCAACTGCTCATCAGCCGGTTTCCCATGATTCATCAACCAGTTAAATAAGTCTGGATCATCACATTCCAGCAGACGGATAAAGATGCGTTTTTCTTCGTCACTTAAGTTGTCATACTCATGTTCAAAAAACGGCATGATAGAGATGTCCAGTTCACGCATACCGCGGCGGCATGCCCAATGAATACGTGCTTTGTTGTTAATATCCATGTTCTTTTCCCTGTCTCGCGAAAACGAAGTATCCGGCTATTGTAACGTGTTTTTCACGCTCTTTTACGGGAATATCAGTAAACGGAAGCGCGATCGCTAAATAAAACCACATTAAGTCAAAGGGTTCACTTTTTTGGATGTCTCCTCGCAAAGCTTAATATAAGGCACAAACAGGATGTTTAAACCGCTTGCAATAGCCTATAGCTCTTTTACCATTAGTCATTATTATCGCGTTAAGCAAATCAGGACATTATTATGGCTTTTACATCGTTTCCTCCTCGCCAGCCGTGTGCGTCGGCACGTTTGCCTCTGACGCTAATGACGCTCGACGACTGGGCTCTCGCCACCATTACCGGCGTCGACAGTGAAAAGTACATCCAGGGCCAGGTCACCGCTGATGTCAGCCAGATGACCGAACAGCAACACCTGCTGGCAGCTCACTGCGATGCCAAAGGTAAAATGTGGAGCAACCTGCGTCTCTTCCGTCAGGCTGATGGTTTTGCCTGGCTTGAACGCCGTAGCCTGCGTGATGCCCAATTGACCGAACTGAAAAAATACGCCGTCTTCTCGAAGGTCGTGATTGCCCCGGATGACGAGCGAGTCCTGCTGGGCGTAGCGGGCTTCCAGGCGCGCGCGGCGCTAGCCAATCTCTTTAGCGAACTGCCAACCAGCGATAAGCAGGTCGTTACCCACGGCGCTTCCACCCTGCTGTGGTTCGAGCATCCGTCTGAACGCTTCCTGCTGATCGTTGATGTCGCAACAGCTGAGATGATTGCGGAGAAACTGCGTGGCGAAGCAGAATTGAATAACAGCCAACAGTGGCTGGCGCTGGATATCGAAGCGGGTATTCCGGTTATTGATACTGCCAACAGCGCACAGTTTATTCCGCAGGCCACCAATCTGCAGGCATTGGGCGGTATCAGCTTTAAAAAAGGCTGCTATACCGGTCAGGAAATGGTTGCTCGTGCAAAATTCCGCGGCGCCAATAAACGCGCCATGTGGACTCTGGCAGGTGCGGCCAGTCGGGTACCGGAAGCGGGTGAAGACCTGGAGCTGAAAATGGGCGAGAACTGGCGTCGTACCGGCACCGTACTCGCCGCGGTACAGCTGGCTGATGGACAAGTGCTGGTGCAGGTTGTGATGAATAACGACATGGAAGCCGACAGCGTGTTCCGCGTTCGCGACGATGCAAAAACGCTGCATATCGTACCGCTGCCGTATTCGCTGGAAGAGTAAAAGATTAACGCCGGATAGCGCACGCTTATCCGGCCTACAGGCACATTTTGTAGGCCGGATAAGGCGTTAGCCGCCATCCGGCATCAAGGGTTAAGCCTGACCAACGTACAGATAGATTGCCAGGAAGTGGCAAACGCTGCCACCCAGCACAAAGCCATGCCAGATCGCGTGGTTGTAAGGAATGCGCTTACAGACGTAGAAAATAACGCCCAGCGAATACACGACGCCGCCAACGGCCAGCAACGTCACACCACCCGCCGCCAGCTTAACCGCCAGTTGATACACCACTATCAGCGATAGCCAGCCCATTGTCAGGTAGGTCACCAGCGACAGAACCTTAAAGCGGTGCGCAATAGTCAGTTTGAATAAAATACCGATTAGCGCCAGGCTCCAGATAACAATCATCAGTCCGCGTGCCAGCGGCGAATCCAGCCCCACCAGCAGAAATGGCGTGTAGGTCCCGGCAATCAGCAGATAAATCGCGCAGTGGTCGAATTTTTTCAGCCAGACTTTCGCTCTCTGATGGGGGATCGCATGATACAAGGTTGAGGCAAGGAACAGCAGGATCATGCTGCCGCCGTACAGGCTATAGCTGGTAATAGCCATGGCGCTGGCGTTGGTATCCACTGCCTGAACCAGTAACAGCACCAGTCCGACAATCCCAAACACCAGCCCGATACCGTGACTGATGCTATTGGCTATTTCCTCTGCCAGCGAATATCCCTGCGCGATTAATGGCTTCTGAACCATAAGTTACTCCCCAGAAACGAACACTTTCGTTATTGCGCCTCTAGCGTAACTGAGAATGGTTCCAGTGAACACATGTTAGCTAAAATATTTATCAAATAATAAATAATTAATAAAAATCATATAATTGCATTTTATATTTCAGCTAACAGCTGTACCTGTAAAGTTAAAGGCATTTAAAATCAATCACATAAAATTGCGTTTGATCCGGGTAAATCTCGGCGATCACCTGTTTAAGCTCATCGAGCGCCATGTTTTCCTGCTGGGCATGTTTTTCCGTTAGCGTATCCAGCGTAACCGTTGAGGTGCCGACAACTTCAATCGTGCAGAAGTAGCCCTCATCTTCAAAGCGTCCAACCCGTAGAATGTCCCCGGCTTTAAAGTGTGATTCGGACTCGTCACGAATGGTGATGGTTTTGCGTCCGGCCAGAATGTCATCCTGGAAACGCTGAAAAAAAGTGATGTCATTTGGCTGCATGTTATTATTCCCTGTAGATAAAGTCTGATGAGTGAGTTTTGCCATTGTGAGTATGTTCTCCCACGCTGCCATCGCCAGTCTCAACAATCTTGAGATGCTGGTCTACAACTATGTCATCAAAAACCGTGACAAAGTCATGTACATGACCATTCGCGAACTGGCTGATGCCGTGGGCGTTTCCACCACCACCGTACTGCGCTTTTGCCGCAAGCTTAAGTGTGAGGGTTACTCAGAATTTCGCTTACGCTTCAAATTATATTTAGAGCAGAATGAACCGCAACAGGCTAATTTCGGTGCCAGCGAAATTATCAGCTTCTTTAAAGGCGTCAATAACGACGAGTTCGATAAACTGCTCGATCAGGCTGTTGATATTATATTATCTTCCGAGCGTATTATATTCGTCGGAGCGGGAACGTCTGGAGCGCTGGCAAAATATGGCGCACGTTTTTTCTCAAACGTCGGTAAATTCAGTAATCACATTGACGATCCTTATTTCCCGGTAACTAACGACATGGCCAGAAACGCGCTGGCGATCGTGCTTTCCGTTTCTGGTGAAACAGAAGAGATCCTGCGCTTTGCCAGCCAGTTCAGTCTGCACAACTGTAAGGTTCTGTCTGTCACCAGCCATGAACACTCTCGCCTGGCGAAACTCGCCGACTTTAATCTCTCCTGGCATGTTCCACAAACACGTATTGCCGGGGTATACGATATAACCACGCAGATCCCCGTTATTTATATTCTGGAATCACTCGGTCGCAAGCTGGCGAAAAGAATAGCGTAAAAAAACACTCTGTTTTTTTGATGTAACAAATCACATTTACGCTATTTTGTTATATCGTGACATTTATCTTTCCTTTGTTAGACTCAAAATCAGATTGTATTAATTTGAGACTGAGCGCAGATGAAAAAACTTACCTTACCAAACGATTTTTTATGGGGCGGCGCGGTGGCGGCGCATCAGGTTGAAGGCGGCTGGAACAAAGGTGGCAAAGGCCCCAGCATTTGCGACGTCCTGACCGGTGGGGCACACGGCGTTCCGCGAGAAATTACTCAGGATGTCGTACCGGGTAAATACTACCCCAACCACGAAGCTGTCGATTTTTACGGTCATTATAAAGAAGACATTAAGCTGTTTGCCGAGATGGGCTTCAAATGCTTCCGTACGTCAATTGCCTGGACCCGCATCTTCCCGGAAGGGGACGAAACCCAGCCAAATGAAGAAGGGTTAAAATTCTACGACGACATGTTTGATGAACTGCTGAAGTACAACATTGAACCGGTCATCACCCTTTCCCACTTCGAAATGCCACTGCATTTGGTTCAACAGTACGGTAGCTGGACCAATCGTAAAGTCGTCGATTTCTTTGTCCGTTTTGCTGAAGTCGTTTTTGAGCGCTACAAGCACAAGGTCAAATACTGGATGACCTTCAATGAGATCAACAACCAGCGTAACTGGCGCGCGCCGCTGTTTGGCTATTGCTGCTCGGGCGTGGTGTATACCGAGCATGAAACCCCGGAAGAGACTATGTACCAGGTGCTGCACCACCAGTTCGTGGCCAGCGCTCTGGCAGTAAAAGCCGCACGTCGCATCAACCCGGAAATGAAAGTCGGCTGCATGCTGGCGATGGTGCCACTGTACCCGTTCGCCTGTAAGCCTGAGGATGTGATGTTCGCGCAGGAATCGATGCGTGAGCGTTACGTTTTCACCGATGTTCAACTGCGCGGTTACTACCCGTCTTATGTGCTAAACGAATGGGAACGCCGTGAATTTAACATCAGGATGGAAGACGGCGACGAGCAAATCCTGCGCGAAGGCACCTGTGACTATCTCGGTTTCAGCTACTACATGACCAACGCCGTTAAAGCGGAAGGTGGCAGCGGTGATGCGATTTCCGGCTTTGAGGGTAGCGTACCGAACCCGCACGTCAAAGCATCCGACTGGGGCTGGCAGATTGACCCCGTCGGTCTGCGCTATGCCTTATGTGAGCTGTATGAACGCTACCAGAAGCCGCTGTTTATCGTTGAAAACGGGTTTGGCGCTTATGACAAAGTAGAAGAAGACGGCAGCATCAACGACGACTATCGCATCGACTATCTGCGCGCTCACGTCGAAGAAATGATGAAAGCAGTAACGTATGATGGCGTAGACCTGATGGGCTACACGCCGTGGGGCTGCATCGACTGCGTGTCATTCACCACCGGCCAGTACAGCAAACGGTATGGCTTTATCTATGTGAATAAACACGACGACGGCACCGGCGATATGTCACGTTCACGGAAGAAGAGTTTTGACTGGTACAAAGAGGTGATTGCCAGCAACGGCGAGAATCTGTAATTTTTTGCCGGATGGCGGCGTAAACGCCTTATCCAGCCTACAGGTTATACTCCCGTAGGCTGGATAAACGCAGCGCCATCCGGCAATCAAGTCCCTACTTCCCGCCCGCCAGTTCCAGAAAACTGCCCGTTACGTAAGATGCCTTCTCGCTCAGTAGCCAGGTAATTGCCTGCGCGACTTCTTCCGGCTGCCCGCCACGCTGCATAGGCAACATAGATTTCACGCGATCGACTCTTCCCGGCTCGCCGCCTGACGCATGCATTTCAGTGTAGATAAGACCCGGTCGCACACCGTTCACGCGGATGCCCTGCGCCGCAACCTCCAGCGCCAGGCCGGTGGTGAGCGTGTCCACAGCGCCTTTCGAGGCCGCGTAATCAACATATTCAAATGGCGCACCAAGCCGCGATGCCGCTGAAGAGACATTCACAATCGCCCCGCCCTGACCACCATGCTTGAACGACATGCGCTTTACCGCTTCCCGACAGCACAGAAAATAGCCGGTAACATTGGTCGCCAGAACGCGATTAATGCGTTCGGCGGTTAAGTTTTCGACCGTGCTTTGCTCAAACAAGATCCCGGCATTATTCACCAGGGCTGTCAGCGGCTCGCCTTCACGGTCAATAGACTCAAACATTGCCACCACCTGGCTTTCATCACTGATATCCGCACGCAAAGCAAATGCTTTACCGCCTGCAGCGACGATGTTGTTCACCACCTCGGTTGCCGCACGAATATTGTGATGAAAATTCACGGCGACCGTGTAACCCTCTTGCGCCAGTTGCAGCGCGGTTGCTCGACCAATGCCACGACTGCAGCCCGTCACCAATGCTATAGCCATAACGTTTCTCCCAAAAAATAAAGGCGCCGAAGCGCCTTTAAAAGATAGTTGAATCAGCAGATTACTGATATTTGCTCATCGGTACGCAGGAGCAGAACAGGTTACGGTCACCGTAAACATCATCAAGACGTTTCACGGTTGGCCAGTATTTGTTCGCCACACCCGCCGGGAAGACGGCGATTTCGCGGCTATAACCGTGATTCCACTCCGCTACCAGCTCGTTTTGCGTGTGCGGTGAGTTAACCAGCGGGTTATCTTCCAGTGACCATTCACCGGCTTTCACGCGATCGATCTCAGCGCGGATTGCCAGCATCGCATTGATAAAGCGATCCAGTTCCACTTTGCTTTCAGATTCAGTCGGTTCAACCATCAGGGTACCCGCGACCGGGAATGACATAGTCGGCGCATGGAAACCGTAATCGATTAGGCGCTTGGCAATATCCAGTTCGCTGATGCCGGTCTCTTCTTTCAGTGGGCGAATGTCGAGAATACATTCATGCGCCACGCGACCATCGCGACCGGTATACAGTACCGGATAAGCATCTTTCAGACGGCTGGCAATGTAGTTAGCGTTAAGGATCGCCACCTGGCTTGCCTGCTTCAGACCTTCTGCGCCCATCATACGGATGTACATCCAGCTGATTGGCAAAATGGATGCGCTACCGAACGGCGCTGCAGAAACTGCGCCCTGACGGGTCAGCATCCCTTCAATCTGCACTACGCTGTGGCCCGGTACAAACGGCGCCAGATGTGATTTCACGCCGATCGGTCCCATACCTGGGCCGCCGCCGCCGTGCGGAATGCAGAATGTTTTATGCAGGTTGAGGTGCGAGACATCTGCGCCAATAAAGCCCGGCGTGGTGATCCCAACCTGAGCGTTCATGTTCGCACCATCAAGGTAAACCTGGCCGCCGAACTGGTGCACAACGTCGCACACTTCACGGATCGTTTCTTCATAAACGCCGTGGGTGGATGGGTAGGTCACCATGATGCAAGAAAGGTTGTCGGCATGTTGTTCTGCTTTTGCTCGCAGATCGTCCAGGTCGATGTTGCCGTTCTTATCACAGGCGACAACCACGACCTGCATACCCGCCATCTGTGCAGATGCCGGGTTAGTACCGTGGGCAGAGGCCGGGATCAGGCAGATATCGCGATGACCTTCGTTACGGCTTTCGTGATAATGACGAATCGCCAGCAGACCCGCATACTCGCCCTGCGCGCCGGAGTTCGGCTGCATGCAGACGGCATCATAACCGGTCAGTTTTACCAGCCACTCGGAAAGCTGGCCGATCATCTGGTGATAACCTTCAGCCTGCTCTGGCGGGCAGAACGGATGCAGCTCAGCGAATTCAGGCCAGGTGATAGGGATCATCTCGGCAGCGGCGTTGAGTTTCATGGTGCAGGAACCCAGCGGGATCATTGCCTGATTCAGCGCCAGATCTTTACGCTCCAGTGAGTGCATGTAGCGCATCATCTCGGTTTCGCTGTGATAGCGGTTGAACACCGGGTGGCTGAGGATCGCATCGTCACGCAGCATGCTTTCCTGAATAGAACGGCTGTCGAGCGCCACGTCTTTATCCAGCGTATCGATGTTCAGAGCGTGACTGTCGCCCAGCAGAACATTGAACAACTGCACCACGTTTTCACGGGTGGTGGTTTCATCGAGCGTAATACCTACCGCGTTATGGATATCGCTACGCAGGTTGATTTCTGCTGCTTCGGCACGCGCCAGCACTGCGGCCTTATCGGCTACTTCAACGCACAGGGTGTCGAAGTAATGCGCATGACGCAGCTTCAATCCTTTCTGTTGCAGACCGGCTGCCAGGATATCAGTCAGGCGGTGGATGCGATTAGCAATGCGTTTCAGGCCAACTGGACCATGATAAACAGCATACAGACTGGCGATGTTGGCCAGCAGGACCTGCGAGGTACAAATGTTGGAGTTCGCTTTCTCGCGGCGGATATGCTGCTCACGAGTCTGCATCGCCATGCGCAGTGCGGTATTGCCCGCCGCATCTTTGGAGACGCCGATAATACGGCCTGGCATGGAGCGTTTGAATTCGTCTTTAGCGGCGAAGAATGCCGCGTGTGGGCCACCGTAACCCATCGGTACGCCGAAGCGTTGTGCAGAACCGAAAACGATATCCGCGCCCTGTTTGCCCGGGGCAGTCAGCAGTACCAGCGCCATAAAGTCGGCAGCGACACTGACCACAACTTTACGGGATTTCAGCTCGCTAATCAGTTTGCTGTAGTCATGCACTTCACCGGTGGTGCCAACCTGCTGCAACAGCACGCCAAACACATCCTGGTGATCCAGTGCTTTCGCCGCGTCATCAACAATCACGTCAAAACCAAAGGTTTGTGCACGGGTACGCACGACGTCCAGCGTTTGCGGATGAACATCAGCCGCAACGAAGAAGCGGTTGGCGTTTTTCAGTTTGCTGACACGTTTGGCCATCGCCATGGCTTCAGCGGCCGCGGTGGCTTCATCCAGCAGAGAAGCGGAAGCCATATCCAGCCCCGTCAGATCCAGTGTGACCTGTTGGAAGTTCAGCAGAGCTTCCAGACGCCCCTGAGAGACTTCCGGCTGATACGGCGTGTATGCGGTGTACCAACCTGGGTTTTCCAGCATGTTGCGCAGGATTACCGGTGGCAGCTGCACGGCGGTGTAGCCCATGCCAATGTAGGACGTGAAGCGCTTGTTACGCCCAGCGATGGCTTTTAATTCAGCCAGCGCAGCGTATTCGGTCGCCGCCTCGCCCACCTGCGGCGGGGTTGCGAGCTGAATGTCTTTCGGCACAATCTGGCCGATCAGCGCGTTTAACGACTCGGCGCCAACCGCATTCAGCATCTCTTGCTGCTGCGCGGCGTCCGGTCCGATGTGGCGTTCAATGAAAGCGCCGCTGTTTTCAAGCTGGCTTAACGTCTGTGTCATGGGCGATGGTTCCTGAAACGTGCAGTGAATCGTAGGTGTCTCTACTTACCTGAATACGCAAAATAATTCGCGTTGCAGGACGGCGGCGACGCAGCACATCCCCAGGAGCTTACATAAGTAAGTGACTGGGGTGAGCGAGGAAGCCAACACACCTGCAACGTGAAGGATGAAGCGTATTTACTCGTCTTCTAACAATGCTTCATATGCGGTCGCATCCAGCAGCGATTCAATTTCGCTTTCATCGCTGGCTTTGATTTTGAAAATCCAGCCACCCGCATATGGCTCGCTGTTGACCAGTTCCGGGGAGTCGCTGAGCGCGTCGTTAACCGCCACAATCTCACCACCTACTGGCGCATAGATATCGGATGCCGCTTTTACGGACTCCGCAACGGCACAATCATCGCCCGCGCTGACGGTTGAGCCAACTTCGGGCAGGTCAACGAAAACCATGTCACCTAACAGCTCCTGAGCGTGTTCGGTGATACCAACGGTGTAAGAACCGTCAGCTTCTTTGCGCAGCCATTCATGTTCTTTGCTGTATTTCAGTTCTGCAGGTACGTTGCTCATCAATCAATCTCCAAAAAAGGATGAATTACGCAACGGCTTTGCCGTTACGCACAAAAACAGGTTTAGTGACTTTAACTGGCATTTCGCGGTTACGAATTTGCACAATCGCCGTGTCGCCGATACCCGCAGGGACACGAGCCAGCGCGATGCTGTAACCCAGGGTTGGGGAGAATGTCCCGCTGGTGATAATGCCTTCCTGCTGGTTGCCGGAAGCATCGGTGAAACGCACCGGCAGCTCATTACGCAGCACGCCTTTCTCGGTCATCACCAGCCCGACCAGCTGTTCGTGGCCTTTTTCACGCTGCATTTCCAACGCTTCACGACCGATAAAGTCGCGGTCAGCCGGTTCCCATGCGATGGTCCAGCCCATGTTAGCTGCCAGCGGAGAAATGCCTTCGTCCATCTCCTGACCGTACAGGTTCATGCCCGCTTCCAGACGCAGCGTGTCACGTGCGCCGAGACCGCAAGGTTTGACACCTGCTTGTACCAGCGCACGCCAGAAATCCGCGGCCTTTTCATTCGGCATGGCAATTTCATATCCCGCTTCGCCGGTATAACCGGTGGTTGCGATAAACAAGTCACCCGCCTGAACGCCGAAGAAAGGTTTCATACTTTCAACTGCATGGCGTTGCTCGTCAGTAAACAGGGTGGCTGCTTTTGCCTGCGCGTTTGGTCCCTGCACCGCGATCAGCGACAGGTCGTCACGAACGGTGATGTCGATAGCGTATGGTTCAGCGTGTTGGGTAATCCAGGAGAGGTCTTTTTCGCGGGTGGCGGAGTTTACAACGAGGCGGAAGAAATCTTCAGTGAAGTAATAGACAATCAGGTCATCTATCACGCCGCCCGAAGCGTTGAGCATACCGGAGTAGAGGGCTTTGCCTGTCTTCGTTAGCTTCGCGACGTCGTTTGCCAGCAGATAACGCAAGAACTCCCGGGTGCGGCTACCGCGCAGGTCGACGATGGTCATATGCGACACATCAAACATACCGGCATCGGTGCGGACAGCATGGTGCTCATCGAGCTGAGAGCCGTAATGCAGCGGCATCATCCAGCCATGGAAATCAACCATGCGCGCGCCACATAGCGTGTGTTGTTCGTACAAAGGAGTCTGTTGAGCCATCTTTTCCTCGTTGAATAAGCGGGGCTATCAACTCTTTCGCGGTGAAATTGTCGCCACGAAACCCAGCACCACAGCCGCTCCAGGGGCTGCGACGCAAACGTTCTCTTTGTCCTGAACTTACCACCGAAACAGACGCTAAACCATAAGGCAAAATTAACCATCACATTAGCTTATGACTAAAAATGACCAGATCGACGACAGCATAAAAAACCAGTAAAATGCCAATACATCAGAACAACAGACATATATAAGCGAAGTTAAGCCGTATCAATCCATATTAAATGTGGAAAAAATGTCAAAAATGGCGTTATGAAAAAAACGTAATATTAAAAAAACTAATGCGAAAAAAGGCGTGGAATTAGATTATTTCAAATGAGAGAACCATCCCGGCGCGCAGGCCGGGAGAGGAAAGTGTGACGGGTTTCAAACTCTTAAGATTGTCCTTACGGACACTAGCGTAGCCACTCAGGAAGATCGTTCAGTCCCATCGCCTGGCGGATGAGTTGCGGTTTTACGCCTGGCAGGGTATCGGCCAGTTTCAGACCAATATCACGCAGCAGTTTTTTAGCCGGATTCTCGCCAGCAAACAGTTCACGGAAACCCTGCATCCCCGCCAGCATCAGCGCTGCGCTGTGCTTACGGCTACGTTCATAACGGCGCAGATAGAGGTACTGACCAATATCTTTGCCCTGACGCTGTAGCCGCTTAAGCTCGTCGATCAGCTCTGCCGCATCCATAAAGCCAAGGTTAACCCCCTGACCCGCCAGCGGGTGGATGGTATGCGCCGCATCACCCACCAGTGCCATACGATGGGCGGCAAACTGGCGGGCATAGCGTCCAGTCAGCGGAAACGTCTGGCGTTCGCTCTCAAGGCTGCACAACCCCAGGCGATTATCAAAAGCGATATTCAGCGCCTGATTGAATTCGTCTACGCTTGCCTGCTGCATACGTTCTGCTTCCTGCGGCGAGAGCGACCAGACGATAGAACACAGGTGTGGATCGCTGAGCGGCAGGAATGCCAGGATACCCTCACCATGAAACGCCTGACGCGCAACCGCACCGTGGGCTTCCTGCGTACGGATAGTCGCCACCAGCGCATGATGGCGGTAATCCCAAAAGGTGAGCGGAATATCCGCTTTGTTGCGCAGCCAGGAGTTAGCACCATCAGCACCGACGACCAGGCGGGCCGTCAACATTGCGCCATCTTTCAGGGTCAGAAATGCCTCGTTCTCACCCCAGGCCACCTGCTGTAATTCAGCGGGTGCCATCAGCGTAATATCCGCTGAACGCTGCGCCTTTTGCCACAGCGCATAATGAATCTCTGAGTTTTCGACAATGTGCCCCAAATGGCTGTAGCCCATGCTCTGGTCATCAAACGCAATACGTCCAAAGCTGTCTTTGTCCCAGACTTCCATGCCGTGGTAGCAGCAAGCGCGACGGGCAACAATGTCGGACCAGACGCCAAGACGGGTCAGCAGTTTTTCGCTGGCGGCATTAATGGCCGAAACACGAAGCTGAGGAGGAGCATCCGCCGCCAAAGGCTGCGGGACATGTTGTTCCAACACCGCAACGCGCAACCCGCTGCCCTGCAAGCCGCAGGCAACCGCCAGTCCCACCATGCCGCCACCCACAATTGCTACATCAACACTTTGCACTGTTTATACCTCGAAACCTGTAATCCGTAGGCCTGATAAGCGCAGCGCCATCAGGCATTTTTGCGGAGACCCTTGCCGGATGGCGGCTTTGCCTTATCCGGCCTACAGGTCATATTTATCGCGCAACCCAACCGAGGGTTCGCTCCGCCAGCGCATCGCGCGCAGGGGTAAATAATTCCATCGCCATCAGCCCGACATTTCGTCCAACAACCAGCGGGGCCCAGCGATTGGCAAACAGATACACCAAATTATTAGTCACGCCAATCGTCGTTTCGCGATCGCGTTCGCGGCGATGCTGATAGCGTGCCAGCACCGCATAATCACCGACATCTTCCCCGCTGTTCTGCGCCTGGGTCAACGTTTCAGCCAGGCTCATCACATCACGCAGACCAAGGTTGAAACCTTGTCCGGCAATGGGGTGCAGCGTCTGGGCTGCGTTCCCTACCAGCACGGTTCGATGGGTAATCGCTTTTTGCGCCGAGGTTAACGAAAGCGGATAGGCGTTGCGTTTACCGGCCTGGGTAATACGTCCCAGTCGCCAGCCAAACGCGGTTTGTAGTTCACGGCAAAACTGTTCGTCGGACCAGGCCATAATCTCATCACGCTTCTCCAGCGGATGACACCACACCAGCGAGCAGCGACCATCAGACATGGGCAGCATTGCCAGCGGGCCATATTGCGTGAAACGTTCAAACGCTCGACCGTCGTGCGGCACAGAGGTTGTGACGTTGGCAATTACCGCCAGTTGCTCATAGGGCTGTTGCTGCCAGTCAACGCCGCAGGCGGTAGCCAGTGCGGAGCGCGTACCGTCGGCGGCCACCAGCAGGCGGCCATCAATCATTTCGCCATTTTCCAGCGTAACTTCCACGCGCTCCTGCGTGCGTGACACGCTGGCTACGCGGTCGGGGCAGTGCAGCGTGACGCCCGGCGCTTTACGCAGTAGCGCAAACAGACGTAGCCCGACATCGTGCAGCTCTACAACTTGCCCCAGCGCAGGAATACGGTATTCCTGCGCATCCAGCGTTACAAATCCGGCATGGCCGCGATCGCTGACGTGAACGGTTTTGATCGCCGTTGCGCAATCGGCAATCGCCTGCCATATGCCAATTCGCGCCAGCTGTTGGCAGGTCCCTGCCGCCAGCGCGATCGCCCGGGCATCAAACCCTGGATGGCGATCGTTGTCAGGCGCGCTTGCTTCTATCAGATGAACTGGCAGCGTCCCATGACTAAGCTGGGAAATGGCCAGCGCCAGCGTCGCGCCGACCATGCCACCACCGACGATAATCACGCTCATTGCAGTCGCGCCGCAGCCATCAGGGCTTCAATGTCATCCGCTTTCTTCACCACGCTGGCGGTCAGGTTTTCATTGCCGTCTTCCGTGATAAGGATGTCATCTTCAATACGAATGCCGATACCACGATAAGCCGGCGGTACATCGGCGTCCGGCGCGATATACAGTCCCGGCTCGACGGTGAGCACCATTCCCGGCTCAAGAATACGTGAGCGGTCCTGACCATAAACGCCGACGTCGTGTACATCCAGACCCAGCCAGTGACTAAGCCCGTGCATGAAGAAAGGTCGGTGTGCATTTTCGGTAATCAGTTGATCGACCTCGCCGTGCAGAATGCCAAGCCTCACCAGGCCGGTAATCATGATACGCACCACTTCGCTGGTGACTTCCTGGATGGATGTCCCGGGACGATACAGGCGCAGGCTGGTCTCTAAGGATTCCAGTACGATGTCGTAGATTTCACGCTGTGCAGGGGTAAATTTGCCATTTACCGGAAAGGTACGCGTAATGTCGCCCGCATAGCCTTTGTATTCACACCCGGCGTCAATCAGCACCAGATCGCCATCGCGCATTTCACTTTCATTTTCGGTGTAATGCAGGATACAGCCGTTTTCGCCGCTGCCGACAATCGTGTTATAGGACGGATAACGCGCACCATGGCGGGTAAACTCGTGGTGAATCTCCCCTTCTAACTGGTATTCAAACATTCCCGGACGGCATTTTCCCATCGCACGGGTATGCGCCAGCGCGGTGATCTCTCCGGCACGGCGCATGACCGCAATTTCTTCCGCTGATTTGAACAGGCGTATTTCATGCACCATTGGACGCCAGTCGATAATCGCGGCAGGCGCGCGCAAATTTTGCCTGGAACCTTTACGCAGTTTATTCAGCGCCGTACACACAATCTCATCTGCCCAGGCATATTCGCCCTGTGCGTGATACACCGCGTCCAGGCCATTGAGTAAAAGGTGTAACTGTTGGTTGATTTCGCTGAAGGCTAGCGCCCGGTCAACGCCGAGTTTTGCCGGTGCGGCATCCTGACCGAGACGGCGGCCAAACCAGATCTCCGCCGTCAGATCGCGAACCCGATTGAACAAAACGCTATGGTTATGAGTGTCATCGCTTTTAATCAGCACCAGCACGGCTTCAGGTTCGTTAAAACCGGTGAAGTACCAGAAATCACTGCTTTGGCGGTACGGGTATTCACTGTCCGCGCTGCGCGTCGCTTCAGGCGCGGCAAAAATCAGCGCGGCGCTGCCGGGCTGCATTTGTGCCAGTAAAGCCTGGCGGCGGCGCTGGAATTCTTGCTGAGATATTTCGCTCATCACACTCTCCTTGGCGTTTTGTTCTTAATGCAGAGTCGGTTTACGGACTTCAGGCGCGGTCGGCTGTTGACGCGTAAACGTGTCATGACACAGCAAGGCGGCTACACGCACGTATTCGATGATCTCTTCGAGCGACATTTCCAACTCTTCCTGATCTTCGTCTTCGTCATATCCCAACTGAGCGATATTACGCAGGTCGTCAATCGCTTCCCCGGTTTCGCCGGTTACTTTGTCGAGCTTCGGCTGCGTGACGCCAAGGCCCAGCAAAAAGTGGTTTACCCATCCCGCCAGCGCATCGGCGCGATCGAACACGCTGACGTCATCCCCTTCAGGCAGATAAAGCTGAAAAAGGAAGCCGTCGTCTTCGAGGGCATCGCTGGTGGCAGAATGCATTTTCAGCAGCGCCTGAGCCAGCTCGTGACCAAAGGCCAGACCTTCGTTCGTCAGGTCGTGCAACAGCGGCTGCCATGAGCTGTCGTTGTTTCCACCGCAAATCATTCCGCTTATCAAGCCGTGCATTTCGGCCGGGGTTAATCCAGCCCCTTGTTGGTTCAAAAACTGGCTAACTTCGTTGTAACCAGGCATTTCGTTCTGTATAGACATAAGCATTCGTCATCAAAGGGAGGAATATTCATGGTATGCTACCACTTTGGACCCTGGTGGACCAGAAAAGGGCTTGTATCTTGATACCAGGGTAGCTATAGTGTCGCCCCTTCGCGGACCCACGGTCTGGAGACGAAGGCAGCGCAGTCAATCAGCAGGAAGGTGGCATGTCTGCACAACCCGTCGATATCCAAATATTTGGCCGTTCACTGCGAGTGAATTGCCCGCCTGAACAAAGGGATGCGTTGAATCAGGCTGCGGACGATCTCAATCAGCGATTGCAAGATCTGAAAGTTCGCACTAGAGTCACAAATACTGAGCAGTTGGTTTTCATCGCCGCGTTGAACATCAGCTATGAATTAACTCAGGAAAAAGCGAAGACGCGTGAGTACGCGGCGAGCATGGAACAACGTATTCGGATGCTACAACAGACCATCGAACAGGCGTTGCTTGATCAGGGTCGCATAACCGAAAAAACGGGCCAAAACTTTGAATAACACTTTTCGGTTTACTGTGGTAGAGTGACCGTGAAGACAAAATTTCTCTGAGATGTTTGCAAGCGGGCCAGTCCCCTGAGCCGATATTTCATACCACAAGAATGTGGCGCTCCACGGTTGGTGAGCATGCTCGGCCCGTCCGAGAAGCCTTAAAACTGTGACGACGCATTCACCTTGAACCAAGGGTTCAAGGGTTACAGCCTGCGGCGGCATCTCGGAGATTCCCTTCTACCTGGCAACAGCCATGGCATTACTTTCTGAACTCCCTTTATCCCGGCAAGAAATTCGTCAACTGATTCGTCAGCGTCGGCGTGCGCTTACCTTCGAACAGCAGCAACAATACGGTCAGCAAGCCGCGACCCGAATGCTCAGCTTTCCCCCTGTTGTACTCGCTCATACGGTGGCGGTGTTTCTCTCGTTCGATGGCGAACTCGATACCCAGCCGCTGATCGAACAGCTGTGGCGAGCGGGCAAGTGTGTCTACCTTCCAGTGCTTCATCCCTTCAGCCCCGGTAATTTACTGTTCCTGCACTATCATCCGCACAGCGACCTGGTAACCAATCGCTTAAAGATCCAGGAACCACGGCTTGATGTGCGTGACGTATTGCCGCTGCCACAGCTGGATGTACTGATTACGCCGTTAGTGGCTTTTGACGAGGATGGGCAGCGCCTGGGGATGGGCGGCGGATTTTATGACCGCACGTTACAAAACTGGCAGCAGCATAAGATCCAGCCAGTAGGCTACGCGCACGACTGTCAGTTAGTCGAGAAGTTGCCGGTTGAAGAGTGGGATATCCCGCTACCTGCGGTGGTGACGCCGTCAAAAATTTGGCAATGGTAGCCGTTTTTTAGCGATTGACAGCGTCGTTTTTTTGACCTAAATTCCTCGGTGAAGGGTGAGGGAGGCTAACCTCCCTCCTGCGTACTCTCTGTTAATATGCTGGGTAAGCGATGATTAACAGGATCAGCAGCATGATGACGTATCTCATCATCGTCCCTTTCCTTTTTAAAGCCCCTGCTTCGGTAGGGGCTTTCCCGTTTCAGCACGATGCTGAGCCCCTATCGTAAATTCCTTTTATTGATGTACAACGCAGAGCGCAGCCTTTAATTACCAATTGCGGCAAGAGCCGAAAACAGAATGTATGCGTTACACAAAGAGATTTGAGGCAGGAAAATCAGAAGAAAGATGGGCAGGTCAACCGCCTGCCCATGTAGAGGAAATCAGTACAGCAGACGAGCACGAATAGTACCCGGGAGGGCTTTCATCGCCAGCAGCGCTTTCTCCGCCACATCTTCATCCGCTTCAATATCAATAACCACGTAACCTACCTGTGCGGAAGTCTGCAGATACTGTGCGGCAATGTTGACGCCCTGCTCGGCAAAAATCTGGTTCAGCGCGGTCAGTACGCCCGGACGGTTTTCGTGAATGTGCATCAGACGACGACCGCCGTGTAGCGGCAGCGACACTTCCGGGAAGTTAACTGCAGATAGCGTAGAGCCGTTGTCGGAATACTTGGTCAGTTTCCCAGCCACTTCCAGACCGATGTTTTCCTGCGCTTCCAGCGTTGAACCACCAATGTGCGGCGTCAGGATCACGTTGTCGAAATCACACAGCGGCGAAGTGAAAGGATCGCTGTTGGTTGCCGGCTCGGTTGGGAATACGTCGATTGCCGCCCCAGCCAGATGCTTGGTCGCTAACGCGTCGCACAGCGCAGGAATATCAACAACCGTACCACGTGCGGCGTTAATCAGCAGCGCGCCTGGTTTCATCAACGCAATCTCACGCGCGCCCATCAGATTTTTGGTGGAGGCATTTTCCGGTACGTGCAAACTGACCACGTCGCTCATATTGAGCAGGTCGGAAAGATGCTGCACCTGTGTGGCGTTGCCGAGCGGGAGTTTATTTTCAATATCATAGAAATAGACATGCATCCCCAGCGATTCCGCCAGAATGCCTAGCTGAGTACCAATGTGGCCGTAGCCGATGATCCCCAGTTTTTTGCCACGCGCTTCAAATGAGCCGGTAGCCAGTTTGTTCCACACGCCGCGGTGTGCTTTGGCGTTCGCTTCAGGTACACCGCGTAGCAGGAGAAGCAGTTCGCCAATCACCAGTTCCGCAACGGAACGCGTGTTAGAGAATGGCGCGTTAAACACGGGGATCCCGCGCTTTGCCGCAGCGGTCAGATCAACCTGGTTGGTGCCGATACAGAAGCAGCCAATCGCGACCAGTTTCTCTGCGGCGTCAATCACATCTTCAGTCAGATGGGTACGAGATCGCAGGCCAATGAAGTGGGCATCACGGATGGACTCTTTCAGTTGTTCAGTGTCCAGAGCGCCTTTGTGAAACTCGATGTTGGTATAACCTGCTGCACGAAGGCTTTCGAGTGCTTTTTGATGCACGCCTTCAACCAGCAGAAATTTAATCTTCTCTTTCTCCAGTGATACCTTTGCCATTTCCCGACCCTGTCTTTTTTGTTCAAACTGATGTGTTGTGTGTGGGATTTTCATCCTCCTCTTCAACATATCAAAAAATAATATTGCGGCAATATGAACGTTTGCGTCGCCGTGCTGAGGAAATGTCATTCAGCGGGAATTGTCAGAGGAATATACTGGCGATAACTTTTTCTTTGGAGGGATCGGCAGGACAATATTATAAACGTGACACAAGTCACCAAATTTGCCCTGCCAAAATTTTTTTAACGGGAGAAGACGCTCCCATCAGATCATTTTACGATAGTTTTCACGCCGTCCGGTGTGCCGATCAGCGCCACATCCGCACCACGGTTGGCGAACAGACCTACGGTTACTACGCCCGGAATCGCATTGATGGCGTTTTCCAGCGCCACGGCGTCAAGGATCTCCAGACCGTGCACATCAAGGATCACGTTGCCGTTGTCCGTCACCACGCCCTGACGGTATTCAGGACGACCGCCCAGCTTCACCAACTGGCGAGCCACAGCACTGCGCGCCATTGGGATCACTTCAACCGGCAGCGGGAAGTTGCCGAGAATGTCGACTTCTTTGGACGCATCCGCGATGCAGATAAATTTCTTCGCCACGGAAGCAATGATTTTTTCACGGGTCAACGCTGCACCGCCGCCCTTGATCATCTGCATGTGGCCGTTGATTTCATCCGCGCCGTCAACGTATACGCCAAGGCTGTCCACCTCGTTAAGATCGAACACGTGGATACCGAGGCTTTTGAGTTTTTCGGTCGAGGCGTCCGAGCTGGACACTGCACCTTCAATCTGACCTTTCATTGTGCCCAGCGCATCAATAAAGTGTGCGGCTGTTGAACCGGTACCTACGCCCACAATGGTGCCGGGCTGTACATACTGAAGTGCCGCCCATCCTACTGCTTTTTTCAGTTCATCCTGCGTCATGATCGTTTCGCCTGTGGTGTGAATATGGTGGGAAAATTCACGCGCATTATAGAACATTGTGCAGAAAAATGTTCCCACACCCGCTCGCAAGCGGCGGATTTCGTCTTTACCCAACCTAAATTTGTGTCATAGTGCAGAACAAGCAAAATTTTCAGGAGTGCGTCAAAGCAATGAAACGTCCGGACTACAGAACACTACAAGCACTGGATGCGGTTATTCGTGAACGAGGATTTGAGCGCGCGGCGCAAAAGCTGTGCATCACGCAATCCGCGGTTTCACAGCGCATAAAACAGCTTGAGAATATGTTCGGACAACCTCTGCTGGTGCGTACCGTCCCCCCGCGCCCTACCGAACAAGGACAAAAGCTTCTGGCACTTCTGCGCCAGGTTGAACTGCTGGAAGACGAGTGGCTGGGTGATGAACAAACCGGCTCGACGCCGCTGCTGCTTTCTCTGGCGGTGAACGCCGACAGCCTGGCAACCTGGTTACTTCCGGCGCTGGCCCCGGTACTGGCTAATTCGCCGATTCGCCTGAATCTGCAGGTTGAAGATGAAACCCGCACCCAGGAACGTCTGCGTCGTGGTGAAGTGGTCGGTGCGGTGAGTATCCAACATCAGGCGCTGCCAAGCTGTCTGGTGGATAAACTCGGCGCGCTGGACTACCTGTTTGTTGGCTCCAAACCTTTCGCCGAACGTTATTTCCCTAACGGCGTCACCCGCTCCGCCCTGCTGAAAGCCCCGGCGGTAGCGTTTGACCATCTTGATGATATGCACCAGGCGTTCTTACAACAAAACTTCGACCTGCCGCCGGGCAGCGTGCCGTGTCACATCGTTAACTCGTCTGAAGCTTTCGTCCAACTGGCGCGCCAGGGAACCACCTGCTGCATGATCCCCCACTTGCAGATTGAGAAAGAGCTGGAAAGCGGCGAGCTGATCGACTTAACGCCGGGCCTGTTCCAGCGCCGGATGCTGTACTGGCACCGTTTTGCCCCGGAAAGCCGCATGATGCGCAACGTTACCGACGCGCTGCTGGAATACGGGCACAAGGTGTTGCGTCAGGATTAAACCATTTATTGCTCCAGAGTGCCGGATGGCGGCGTAACGCCTTATCCGGCCTACAAGCCTTTACCCTCTTTTCATGCTATTCCCGCCACGTCTTTGAAATACATCACAAAATAAAACACGCCACGCGGCAAAAAACGACGTCCTGTTGGCTATTTTTTGCTGGCGACAAGCCAAATGAAAAAGCTCACCGTATCCGCAAAGATTCAACTTATTGCGTAATACGGAGCAAAAAATGGCAAACGTGCAGGAGTGGCAAACACTCGCCAACAAAGAACTCAGTCGACGGGAAAAAACCGTTGAGTCGCTGGAAAGACAGACGGCGGAAGGGATTGCCATCAAACCGCTGTACACTGAAGCGGACCTCGATAATCTGGAAGTCACGGGCACCCTTCCCGGCCTGCCGCCTTACGTGCGTGGCCCGCGCGCCACCATGTATACCGCGCAGCCGTGGACCATTCGCCAGTACGCTGGTTTCTCTACCGCCAAAGAGTCCAACGCCTTTTACCGTCGCAACCTCGCCGCCGGGCAAAAAGGGCTTTCCGTCGCCTTTGACCTTGCCACCCATCGCGGCTATGACTCTGACAACCCGCGCGTGGCAGGTGACGTCGGCAAAGCGGGCGTGGCGATCGATACTGTCGAAGATATGAAGGTACTGTTCGACCAGATTCCGCTGGATAAGATGTCGGTATCAATGACCATGAACGGCGCGGTGCTGCCAGTACTGGCGTTTTATATCGTCGCTGCAGAAGAACAAGGCGTAACGCCGGAGCAACTCACCGGGACCATTCAGAACGATATTCTGAAAGAGTACCTGTGCCGCAACACCTACATTTACCCGCCAAAACCTTCAATGCGCATCATCGCCGACATCATCGCCTGGTGTTCCGCCAATATGCCACGCTATAACACCATCAGTATCAGCGGTTATCACATGGGGGAAGCCGGGGCGAACTGCGTCCAGCAGGTGGCGTTTACGCTGGCTGACGGCATTGAGTACATCAAAGCCGCGCTGTCTGCCGGGCTGAAAATTGATGACTTCGCGCCGCGCCTGTCATTCTTCTTCGGCATCGGCATGGATCTGTTTATGAACGTCGCCATGCTGCGCGCGGCTCGCTATTTGTGGAGTGAAGCAGTCAGCGGTTTTGGTGCGACTAACCCGAAATCTCTCGCTCTGCGTACCCACTGCCAGACCTCCGGCTGGAGTCTGACCGAGCAGGATCCTTACAACAACGTGATCCGCACGACCATTGAAGCGCTCGGCGCTACGCTTGGCGGCACTCAGTCCCTGCATACCAACGCCTTTGATGAGGCGCTCGGTCTGCCCACCGATTTCTCCGCCCGCATCGCGCGTAATACACAGATCATCATTCAGGAAGAGTCAGAGATCTGCCGCACCGTCGATCCGCTGGCCGGATCGTATTACGTCGAGTCGCTCACCGATCAAATCGTGAAGCAGGCGCGCACGATCATCAAACAAATTGATGAGGCAGGCGGCATGGCGAAAGCGATCGAAGCCGGGCTCCCTAAACGGATGATCGAAGAAGCTTCCGCGCGCGAGCAGTCGCTGATCGACCAGGGTAAACGCGTTATCGTCGGCGTGAACAAATACAAGCTGGATAAAGAAGACGAGACGTCGGTGCTGGAGATCGACAATGTGAAGGTGCGCAACGAGCAGATTGCCTCGCTGCAGCATATCCGTGCAACTCGCGACAATGATGCCGTTAACGCCGCGTTATCCGTGCTGACCCACGCCGCACAGCATAATGAAAACCTGTTGGCCGCCGCCGTTAACGCCGCCCGCGTTCGCGCCACGCTTGGTGAGATCTCCGACGCGCTGGAAAGCGCTTTTGACCGCTATCTGGTTCCCAGCCAGTGCGTCACCGGCGTGATTGCGCAAAGCTATCACCAGTCCGACAAGTCCGCCGATGAGTTCGACGCCATCGTTGCGCAAACCGAACAGTTCCTCGCAGAAAATGGTCGCCGACCGAGGATCCTGATCGCCAAGATGGGCCAGGATGGCCACGATCGCGGCGCGAAGGTGATCGCCAGCGCCTACTCCGATCTCGGCTTCGATGTTGACCTCAGTCCGATGTTCTCCACACCAGAAGAGATCGCCCGTCTGGCGGTAGAAAACGATGTGCATGTAATAGGCGCATCGTCACTGGCGGCGGGTCATAAAACGCTGATCCCGGAACTGGTTACTGCGCTCAAAAAATGGGGGCGTGAAGATATCTGCGTGGTAGCAGGAGGCGTTATTCCGCCACAGGATTACGCCTTCCTGCACGAGCATGGCGTGGCAGCCATTTATGGCCCCGGCACGCCAATGCTCGACAGCGTCCGCGATGTGTTAACCCGTATCAGTCAGCATCATGATTAACGCCGCCACGCTTGAGGATACCGTCCGTCGTTTGCGACTTGGCGAACGGGCTACGCTCGCCCAGGCGATGACGCTGGTCGAAAGCAGCCACCCGCGCCACCAGCCGCTGAGTACGCAGTTGCTGGACGCAATTATGCCGTTCACCGGTAACGCCCTGCGTTTGGGGATAACCGGTACGCCGGGCGCGGGCAAAAGCACCTTTCTGGAAGCATTCGGCATGCTGTTAATCCGTCACGGATTACGGGTGGCGGTGATCGCCGTCGATCCCAGCAGTCCGGTCAGCGGCGGCAGCATTCTTGGTGATAAAACCCGCATGACGGAGCTGTCTCGCGCCGAATCTGCGTTTATTCGCCCGGTCCCTTCCAGCGGTCATTTAGGCGGAGCCAGCCAACGCGCCCGCGAATTAATGCTGCTTTGCGAAGCGGCAGGCTTTGACGTGGTGATAGTAGAAACCGTCGGCGTTGGGCAGTCAGAAACCGAAGTCGCAGGCATGGTGGATTGCTTTATCTCACTGCAAATCGCTGGCGGTGGCGACGATTTGCAAGGCATCAAGAAAGGCCTGATGGAAATGGCGGATCTGGTCGTCATCAACAAGGACGACGGTGAGAACCATACCAACGTTGCCATCGCCCGCCATATGTACGAATCCGCCCTGCATATTCTGCGCCGCAAATATGACGAGTGGCAGCCGCATGTTCTGACCTGTAGCGCGCTGGAAAAACGCGGTATTGAGGAGGTCTGGCAGGCGATAACCGACTTTAGAACGTGCCTTACCGCCAGCGGTCGACTGGAAAAAGTCCGCCAGCAGCAGGCGGTGGACTGGTTACACCAGCAGGCTGAAGAAGAAGCCCTACATCTGCTGTTTGCGCGGACTGATTTCGACCGCTATTTCCAGCAGACGCTACAGGCCGTCAAAAATAACGATCTGTCGCCGCGCACCGGTCTGCGGCACATCAGCGAATTTATCCAGCATCATTACTTTCAATAAAGAGAACATTATGTCTTATCAATACGTCAACGTGGTCATCATCCAGAAAGTCGCGGTTATTGAGTTCAACTACGCCCGCAAGCTCAATGCCCTGAGTAAAGTGTTTATTGACGATCTGATGCAGGCGCTGAGCGATCTCAATCGTGCGGACATTCGCTGCATCATTCTGCGCGCTCCGAGTGGAGCCAAAGTTTTCTCTGCCGGGCATGATATTCATGAACTCCCGACCGGACGTCGCGATCCGCTCTCCTATGACGATCCGCTGCGTCAGATAACCCGCATGATCCAAAAATATCCAAAACCGGTGATCTCCATGGTTGAGGGAAGCGTCTGGGGCGGCGCGTTTGAGATGATCATGAGTTCTGATCTCATCATCGCCGCTGAAACCTCTACCTTCTCGATGACGCCGGTCAACCTCGGCGTGCCGTATAACCTGGTCGGCATCCACAACCTGACCCGCGATGCTGGGTTCCATATCGTTAAAGAGCTGATTTTTACCGCTTCGCCGATTACCGCTCAGCGTGCGATGGCCGTCGGGATCCTCAACCATGTGGTTCCTGTAGACGAACTGGAAGATTTCACTCTGCAAATGGCGCACCACATCTCGGAAAAAGCGCCGCTGGCAATCGCCGTCATTAAAGAAGAGCTGCGCGTGCTGGGTGAAGCGCACACCATGAATTCCGATGAGTTCGAGCGCATTCAGGGCATGCGCCGCGCGGTGTACGACAGCGAGGATTATCAGGAAGGGATGAACGCGTTTATGGAAAAACGTAAACCTAATTTTGTCGGCCATTAATCACGTCTGAGGAAGGAGACGGCCATGAAACGGATGAGCGCCGAACAGGCGGCAGAAATTATCCAGCACGATGATATGGTGGCGTTTAGCGGCTTTACCCCCGCGGGTTCGCCAAAAGCGTTACCCAGCGCAATTGCCCAACGCGCCTGCGAACAGCATCAGAACGGACAGCCTTTTCAGATCCGCCTGCTGACCGGAGCATCAATTGGCGCCGCCGCTGATGATGTACTATCCGCGGCGGATGCCGTTTCCTGGCGTGCGCCTTATCAAACGTCATCGGGCCTGCGCGAGAAAATTAATCAGGGCCAGGTGAGGTTTGTCGATCTCCATTTGAGCGAAGTGGCGCAGATGGTTAATTACGGCTTTTTTGGCGAGATCGACGTTGCCGTCATTGAAGCCTCAGCCATCGCGCCGGATGGCCGGATTTGGCTGTCCAGCGGTATCGGTAATGCCCCCACCTGGCTGCTGCGGGCGAAAAAAGTGATTATTGAATTGAATCATTACCATAATCCGCGTGTGGCGGAGTTTGCCGATATCGTGATACCCGGTGCGCCGCCGCGGCGTAACAGCGTACCCATTTTTCATACCATGGATCGCGTAGGCAGTCAGTGCGTACAGATAGACCCCAAAAAGGTGGTTGCGGTGGTGGATACCGAACTGCCCGATACAGGAAATGCATCGGATAAAACCAATCCAGTCAGCCAACAAATTGCCGATAACGTGGTCTCTTTCCTGCTGGCAGAAATGGCGCACAAACGCATTCCTGCTGAGTTTCTGCCCTTACAAAGCGGCGTGGGTAATATCAACAACGCGGTAATGGCTCGACTGGGCGAGAACCCGGATATCCCGCCCTTTATGATGTATTCGGAGGTGTTGCAGGAGTCGGTAGTGCATCTACTGGAAACGGGCAAGATAACCGGTGCCAGCGCCTCCAGCCTGACCATTTCAGCCCCGTCGCTACAGAAGATTTACGACAACATGGACTTCTTCGCCAGCCGGATTGTATTGCGCCCGCAGGAGATCTCCAATAACCCGGAAATCATCCGTCGGCTGGGGGTTATTGCGCTCAACGTTGGTCTGGAGTTTGATATCTACGGTCATGCCAATTCCACGCACGTTGCGGGGGTGAACCTGATGAATGGCATCGGCGGCAGCGGGGATTTCGAGCGCAACGCCTACCTGTCTATCTTTATGGCGCCGTCGATTGCCAAAGGCGGGAAAATATCCACCATCGTACCGATGTGCAGCCATGTCGACCACAGCGAACATAGCGTTAAAGTGATCGTGACCGAACAAGGGATTGCCGATCTGCGTGGGCTATCTCCGATGCAGCGGGCGCACACGATTATCAATAACTGTGCGCATCCGCTTTACAGAGATTATTTGCACCGCTATCTGGAAAAAGCGCCCGGCGGGCATATCCATCACGATCTCAGCCATGCGTTCGATCTGCATCGCAACCTTCTCGAAACAGGCTCGATGCTAGGTTAACTTGCACTACCGTCACGATCTTCAGCAATATGCTGGAGCATGGTGGCGGTATAGCGATGATTTTTCAGCGAATAGAGAAACTCCTGCATATACATGGGACTGCCGGGCGCGTCGAAATATTTCAGCGTCGACGGGTTCACCAGCCGCCATGCGAAGTGCGGGATCACCGTCAAAAACTGCCCGCGCTCCACCGCGCTAATCTTGGCCATAAAGCTGTACGGACGATAGATTATCGTCGGGTTGATCCCGCAGGGTCGCATGTAGGCATCCAGCATCGCCTCAAAGTTGGCGCGATTCTGGAAGCGCATTTGCAGCCAGGGCAGCTCGCGCAGCAGATCCTGCGGCTGTTTTTCTTCATAGCGCCGGGAAACGAGAAACCCCAGACGCAGCGGAGGCAGTTCGCTGATCGCCAGGTTTTCCAGCTCCTGCACGCGGGGGGAAACGTGCTGTGGCGAGATAATAAAATCCAGTTTGCGGTCGAACAGGTTATCAATCACCCCATTCTCGCTAAATTCAACGGCCTGAGCCGTCACGCCGTCATACTTGTCACCAAGGCTGATCAACTGGTCAAAAATAATCGTCGGGTAGGTATTGTCGATGCCGATGACGATTTCCCGCGAGCGGCGAGAGGCGTTATGGATTTCGTTATCAATGGCAGAGAGGCGCTGATAAACGGGAAACAGCTTCTGATACAGCTCCTGTCCGGCTTTATTCAGGCTGATGTTGTTATCTTTACGAGTAAACAGCGTATAGCCGATTTGATCTTCCAGTGCGGCAATGCTTTTGCCAAACGGCGATGCGGTCATGTGTATTTTTTCTGCCGCTCTGGCGATGTTATTGGTTTGCGCCAGCAGAATAAAATTACGCATCTTTTTTGAGATAAAAATATCCATAGCGTCCCCTTAAAAATCGCTATGGCCTATCCTCATTACGGCGAAAAAAAAGACCGGATGTGAAGTCTCATTTTTACAGTTGCTCACAGAAAAAACCCGGCTGGAAAGCCGGGTCTGAAAAGATTACTGAGTTTTGGCAGGCGTTGCCGCTGGCTGCCCCGCCGTCGGCTCAATCTGGAAGACGACATCAACCTGATCGTCAAACTGAATAACCGGCTGTTCGTAGGTTTCCTGAGCAGAGGTAGCAGGTGCCGCATCTGCTTTCATCATCCGTACCATCGGGCTCGGCTGATAATTGGAAACGTGGTAGCGCACGCTGTACACCGGGCCAAGTTTGCTATTGAAGCCCGCAGCCAGCTGTTCAGCCTGATGAATGGCATCATCAATTGCCGCTTTACGCGCTTTATCTTTGTAAGCATCCGGTTGAGCAACGCCCAGTGATACCGAACGGATCTCATTCAGACCCGCCTTCAGCGCGCCATCGAGCAGCGCGTTGAGTTTGTCCAGCTGACGCAGCGTGACTTCTACGGTGCGCACCGCACGATACCCTTTGAGGATACTTTTACCGTTCTGGTAGTCGTAGTCCGGCTGGGTACGCAGGTTTGCAGCGTTAATATCCTTCTTCGCTATCTGGTTTTGTTCAAGGAAGGACAGATATTGCGCCACGCGCTCATCGGCCTGCTTCTTAGCTGAGGCCGCATCCTTGGCAGCAACGTTCACTTCAATTGCCAGCGTGGCGATGTCTGGTGTCGCATCCACGCTTGCTGTTCCGGAAGTCACGATGTGCGGTCCATTTGGCAACTCATTTGCCTGTACCGATAGTGCGCTGAATCCAACTAATGCCGCCAGGGCCATTATTTTGAACTTCACGGTCGTTCCTCCATGTTTCATTAATTACCCCGAAACTCAGGGCACATGCAGGCAAGCTTAGCCGATCTCGCTGCGTTGTCCATCAGACAACACTTAGTTGAACAACGCATGAACGTGCGCAACACCTTCTTTTGCCAGCTGAAAAGCGATAAACCACATCACTAATCCTACCAGCGTATTGATGATGCGCTGCGCTTTAGCAGTACGCAGACGCGGAGCCAGCCAGGCCGCCAGCAATGCCAGACCAAAAAACCACAGGAACGAAGCGCTGACGGTTCCCAGCGCAAACCAGCGCTTCGGCTCAACGTCCAGTTGGCCCCCCAGACTCCCCAGCACCACAAAGGTATCAAGATAAACATGTGGGTTTAGCCAGGTTACCGCCAGCATGGTGGCGATGATTTTCCAACGCCCCTGCTTCATTACCTCGGCGCTGGCCAGTTCCAGATTACTGCTCATCGCCGTTTTTAACGCGCCAAAACCGTACCAGAGCAGAAACGCCACTCCGCCCCAGGTGACCAGCGCCATCAACCACGGCGACTGCATCAGCAAAGCGCTACCGCCAAAGATACCGGCGCAGATCAGCACTAAATCGCTGATAGCACAGAGTAAAGCAATCATGATGTGATACTGGCGGCGAATGCCCTGGTTCATCACGAAGGCATTTTGTGGACCAAGCGGAAGTATCATGGCCGCACCAAGTGCAAGCCCTTGAAAATAATACGATAACACGTTAATCATCCCGAACTGTTTCTCTTAGGAGCAGACTATAGCGCGGGAAAATCATTAGCGGAAATTGATAATTTTAATCGCAGATTAGGGAAATTAATGGAAAGATAGTTTTATCGGCCCGGAAAGCGAAAGCACCTCCGGGCGCGTAATTACTCTGCCGTACTCTCTTTCACACGCTTGAAGTTCACATCCATCTGCGGATACGGGAAGCTGATGCCGTTGGCATCGAACTCACGCTTAATGCGTTCCAGTACATCCCAGTAGACACTTTGCAGATCGCTGCTGTTGCTCCAGACGCGTACGACGAAATTAATTGAGGAAGCCCCCAGCTCATTCAGGCGCACCGTCATTTCACGGTCTTTAAGAATGCGATCTTCCGACTGAATGATATCAGTGAGGATTTTTTTCACCTGATCGATATCGGAGTCGTAAGCCACGCCGATAATAAATTCGTTACGACGAACCGGCTCGCGAGAGAAGTTAATGATGTTCCCGGCAATAATTTTACCGTTTGGGATCACAACAATCTTACCGTCAACGGTGCGCATAGTGGTGGAGAAAATCTGCACGTTGAGCACGGTTCCGGCCACGCCGCCGAGATCGACATACTCACCCGCACGGAACGGACGGAACATTACCAGCAGGACACCTGCGGCGAGGTTAGACAGGGAGCCTTGCAGCGCCAGACCGACGGCTAAACCTGCGGCACCGAGAACGGCGATCACGGAGGCAGTTTGCACCCCAACGCGGCCCAGAGCGGCAATCAGCGTGAAAGCGATAATACCGTAACGCACCAGTGCAGAGAGGAAGTCGGCAACGGTGGCATCAATTTTACGCGCCAGCATCAGGCGGTTAACGGTATTTGATACAATGCGCGCCACGATCATACCGATAATGACAATCGCGATGGCCGCAACGATGTTGACGGCATAGCTCAACAGCAGTTCCTGGTTACGCACCAGCCAGGTGCCCGCACCGTTTATGCTGTCGACAACATTCAAATCTTCCATTCACTATTCCTTTTTTGCTTACCCAAACGGGAGAAATAAAGCCGCCCTGACGGGACTGGCAACCTGACAAGGGTAAACAATAAACCCGGATTTTGCCAAACAGATCACAGAATTCTCTGCCAGCAGTACATTGACATAGCAATAAAAAAGGCCCGCATTTGCGGGCCTCATGTCACATGGAACGGCGTAAATTACAGAACGTCAACCGCGTTCAGTTCTTTGAAAGCCTGTTCCAGACGGGTGATCATGGTTGCCTGACCAGCACGCAGCCATACGCGCGGATCGTAGTATTTCTTGTTCGGCTGATCTTCGCCTTTCGGGTTACCCAACTGGCCCTGCAGGTAAGCTTCGTTTGCTTTGTAGTAGTTCAGAACGCCTTCCCAGGTAGCCCATTGGGTATCGGTGTCGATGTTCATTTTCACTACGCCGTAGCTTACGGAGTCTTTGATTTCCTGAGCAGTAGAACCGGAACCGCCGTGGAAGACGAAGTTCAGGCTGTTGTGCGGCAGGTTATGTTTCTTAGAAACATAGTCCTGAGAGTCGCGCAGGATGGTCGGGGTCAGAACCACGTTACCCGGCTTGTAAACGCCGTGTACGTTACCGAAGGACGCTGCGATGGTGAAACGCGGGCTGATTTTGCTCAGCTCGGTGTACGCGTAATCAACGTCTTCCGGCTGGGTGTACAGTGCAGAAGCGTCCATGTGGCTGTTGTCCACGCCGTCTTCTTCGCCACCGGTGCAACCCAGTTCGATTTCCAGAGTCATGCCCATTTTGGACATGCGCGCCAGATATTTGGAGCAGATTTCGATGTTCTCTTCCAGAGACTCTTCAGACAGGTCGATCATGTGAGAAGAGAACAGCGGTTTGCCGGTTGCTGCGAAGTGTTTTTCACCCGCGTCCAGCAGACCGTCGATCCACGGCAGCAGTTTCTTCGCGCAGTGGTCAGTGTGCAGGATAACCGGAACACCGTAGTGTTCAGCCATCTGGTGAACATGATGCGCGCCAGAGATAGCACCCAGGATTGCAGCGCCCTGAGGCACGTCGGACTTCACGCCTTTACCCGCGATGAAAGAAGCACCACCGTTGGAGAACTGTACAATTACCGGCGCTTTAACTTTTGCAGCAGTTTCCAGAACGGCGTTGATGGAGTCGGTACCCACGCAGTTAACAGCTGGCAGAGCAAAGTTGTTTTCTTTAGCTACCTGGAAAACTTTCTGTACGTCATCACCAGTGATTACGCCTGGTTTTACGAAATCAAAAATTTTAGACATATTACGAGTCCTGTATCTTCGGCCGTTATACACATCATCCTTCAAGCCGCCTCATCGTTGGCTGCTCTCGCTCGCCCCAGTCACTTACGTAAGTAAGCTCCCGGGAACTCACTCTGTTGCCGCCTTGATGCAACTCGAATGATTTTGTGTAAAGAATTGAAGCGTGCTCTAAAGCGCGCTGAAATAAGGGCAGGTTTCCCTGCCCATTAAAGTCTTACTTTTTAGCACGCTCTTCGAGCATGGCTACTGCTGGCAGGACTTTGCCTTCCACGAATTCGAGGAACGCGCCGCCGCCAGTAGAGATGTAGGAGATTTTGTCAGCAATGCCGAACAGGTCGATTGCTGCCAGGGTGTCACCGCCGCCTGCGATAGAGAATGCTTCGCTGTCTGCAATGGCATTAGCAACGATTTCAGTACCTTTGCGGAAGTTCGGGAATTCGAACACGCCAACCGGGCCGTTCCACAGAATGGTTTTCGCATTCTTCAGGATGTCAGCCAGCTGCTGTGCAGAAGCGTCGCCGATATCCAGGATCTGCTCGTCTTCTTTTACATCGCTAACGGATTTCAGGGTAGCCGGTGCGGTTTCAGAGAATTCAGTTGCAACGCGAACGTCGGTTGGGACCGGGATGTCGCAAGTGGTCAGCAGACGCTTAGCTTCGTCAACGAGATCTGCTTCGTACAGGGATTTACCCACGTTGTGACCTTGAGCAGCAACGAAGGTGTTCGCGATACCACCGCCAACGATCAGTTGGTCAGCAATTTTTGACAGAGAATCAAGAACGGTCAGTTTGGTAGAAACTTTAGAACCACCAACGATAGCAACCATCGGACGAGCAGGTTCTTTCAGTGCTTTACCCAGTGCATCCAGCTCGGCAGCGAGCAGCGGACCTGCACAAGCGACATCGGCGAATTTACCGATACCGTGAGTAGACGCCTGCGCACGGTGAGCAGTACCGAAAGCGTCCATAACGAATACGTCGCACAGAGCAGCATATTTTTTGGACAGTGCTTCGTCGTCTTTCTTCTCGCCTTTGTTAAAGCGAACGTTTTCCAGAACAACCAGTTCACCAGCAGCGACTTCAACGCCGTCCAGGTAATCTTTTACCAGGCGAACCGGAGCAGACAGTTTGTCTTTCAGGTAGTTAACAACCGGCAGCAGAGAGAATTCTTCGTTGTACTCGCCTTCGGTAGGACGACCCAGGTGGGAAGTTACCATCACTTTAGCACCCTGTTTCAGGGCCAGTTCGATGGTCGGCAGGGAAGCACGGATACGCGCATCGCTGGTTACTTTCCCTTCTTTAACTGGTACGTTCAGGTCCGCACGGATAAAAACGCGTTTACCAGCCAGATCCAGATCGGTCATCTTAATTACAGACATGGTGAATCCTCTCGTTGATTCATAAAGTTTTGTCGACGCTCAAGCGTCGAGCCTGAAACCAATAGCAGCCATCGCTAACGTCGTGTCGAGCATACGGTTAGCAAAGCCCCATTCATTATCACACCAGACCAGCGTTTTGATCAGGTGAGCGCCACTCACACGCGTTTGCGTACCATCAACGATGGCGCTGTGCGGGTCGTGGTTAAAATCTACTGAGACCAACGGTAATTCCGTATAGTCAACTATACCATGAAATGCACCTTGTGCTGCTTTTTGCAGCAACTGGTTGACTTCACTGGCTTTTACTGGTTTTTTCACCGTCACGCTTAAGTCGATCGCCGTCACATTTATGGTCGGTACACGCACCGCTATCGCTTCAAAACGATCGTTAAACTGCGGGAAAATTCGCGTGATGCCCGCCGCCAGTTTGGTATCAACCGGAATGATCGACTGGCTGGCCGCTCGCGTGCGACGCAGGTCAGGATGATAAGCATCAATAACCTGCTGATCGTGCATCGCGGAGTGGATCGTGGTGACGGTACCAGACTCAATGCCGTAAGCATCATCCAGCAATTTAATGACGGGTATTATGCAATTCGTGGTGCAGGAGGCATTGGAAACGATCCGGTGCTCAGCGCGCAGCTGATCCTGATTAACGCCAAACACAACGGTTGCGTCGATGTCGTGACTACCAGGATGTGAAAAGAGCACTTTCTTTGCGCCGGCGGCAATATGCGCCTCGCCGTGTTCGCGGCTGCCGAAGACCCCCGTACAATCCAGCACAACGTCGACACCCAGTTCGCGCCACGGAAGCGCATCGAGCGTTCGCTCATGCAGAATGCGGATCGCGTCATCGCCAACGATGAGCTGGTCTCGTTCCTGACGAACATCCCAGGCAAAACGCCCATGGCTGGTGTCATATTTCAACAAATGCGCCATGCCTGCAGCATCCGCCAGTTCGTTGATTGCCACCACGGTGATTTCCGCCCGACGCCCGGATTCATACAAAGCACGAACCACGTTGCGTCCGATGCGACCGAAACCATTAATCGCTACGCGTACGGTCATAGGTCTCCTGCAAGGATTTCTCAGAAACGATGTGGCAGACAGAGTAATGCAGCAAATCGCTCAGGGAAACCTTACCTGTCGCAAACTGCGACTAATTGGTTAATTGTCGAACATTTAATCGACTGAAACGCTTCAGCTAGAATAAGCGAAACGCGGAATAAAAGGAATGATTGTCCAGCAACAGAACACAGTTATCTGACTTACGTCACATTTTAACGTCCTTCAACGCGACTTTTATTCCATATTCCAGAATTACGAATAACCGTAGCAAGATTATTTCGTTGCCATGTCACAAATCCTGATTTATATCAGAAAGCTCCCTAACCCGCGTCTATATTATCAGCGCAACGTCCGAGTCTCGGAGTCCCTCAACTATGGCAACATTCTATCCCCAACCCTCTGAAGCTCGCTTTCATGCGCTGCGTTTATTACCGGGCCAGGAAGTCTTTTCAGAGCTACACGCTTTTATCCAGCAACATCAACTACAGGCAGCCTGGATAGCGGGTTGCACCGGCAGTTTGACCAACATTGCTCTGCGCTTCGCCGGACGTGAAGAAACCACATTACTTACGGGTACGTGGGAAATTATCTCTCTGAACGGCACACTAGAACTTACCGGCGAGCATCTCCATCTGGCGGTTGCTGACCCACACGGCACGATGCTGGGTGGACACATGATGCCGGGCTGTACCGTGCGAACCACGCTGGAACTGGTGATTGGCGAGTTGACGTCTCTGGCATTCAGCCGTCAGCCCTGCGCCGTTTCCGGTTATGACGAACTGGTTATTTCATCCCGCTAACGCTTCACTTATACGAGGTCTTTTATGGCGCGTCGCCAATTTTCCAGCCAGTCTCTGGTTCTTATTGTCATTGCTATCGCCATCAACATGGTCGGTGGGCAGCTTATCAGCATGTTGAAATTACCTATTTTTCTCGACTCGATTGGCACTTTGATCAGCGCGGTGCTGTTAGGCCCGGTTGTGGGGATGCTAACCGGATTACTCACTAACTTGCTGTGGGGATTACTGACCGATCCGATCGCCGCCGCCTTTGCGCCCGTTGCCATGGTTATTGGACTGGTCGCCGGTTGGCTGGCACGGGCAGGATGGTTTCGCACCTTACCCAAAGTCGTGGTCAGCGGCGTAATTATCACGCTTGCCGTGACCCTCGTTGCCGTGCCGATTCGCACGACTCTGTTCGGCGGTGTCACCGGCAGCGGTGCGGATCTTTTTGTCGCCTGGATGCACTCGGTCGGTCAGAACCTGGTGGAGTCCGTCGCCATTACCGTCATCGGAGCGAATCTGGTCGATAAAATCCTTACGGCAATCATCGTCTGGGTGCTGCTGCGACAACTTCCGCTGCGCACCACGCGCCATTTCCCTACGATGTCTGCCGTGCGTTAAATGCATCCATTTACGTCGTTAACTCTGTGGGCGCTTGCCGCCTGCTCCACGCTCCTGCTGCCAGCCGGAGTGCCGCTCAGCTTGTACAGCGCCGCGACGTTTGTCGGTTTGCTATGTATGAAGGCTACGCGGTCGCGGGCGAAATACGTACTCTGGCTGATGATCCCCTTAGGACTGGGGCTATGGCTGGTACACGGCGGATGGCTTACCGAGTGGATTAGCGGGCAGCCGCGCGCACCAGAACGCTGGGCCGATGCCGTTACGCTCTGGCTGCGGATCCTGGCCATTGTGTCGACATCGCAGATGTGGATGCAGTACGTGCCGGTTGCGCGCTTTATGCGCGCCCTGTTTGCTTCACGCCTGCCGCCAGGCGTTGCCTATCTGTTCGCAGGCCCACTGCTGGTGGTTGAACAGCTCAAACACCAGTTGGCGATTATTCACGAGGCTCAGCGCGCACGCGGCGTACCGCTGGATGAATCCTGGTACCAACGTTTACGCGCTATGCCGGCATTAATTGTGCCGCTCACCCATAACGCGCTCAATGACCTGGCCGTTCGCGGTGCAGCGCTCGATATGCGGGGATTTCGCCTGCATCGCACTCGCACCACGCTGTGGGCGCCGCCAGACAGCACCTTACAACGTCTGGCCCGCTACGGTATGGTGGTTCTGATGGCGGTTGAGACAGGAATCTGGATATGGTTACGTTAGAGCAGTTTCGCTATATTCCGACGCACGCTATGCGGCCATCCGCCGGTTACGATTTCCATTACGCCAGGCCTGGTATGGTGGCTATTTTTGGTGAGAACGGCAGCGGGAAAAGTACGCTGGCACAGCTGATGGCTGGCTGGTACCCCGACTTCCTTCCGGGAGAAATTGAGGGCACAGGCACGCTACTGGGTAATCCCATCGGGAAACTGTCGCTGGTCGAGCAGTCGAGTACCATCCAGCTTGTGCAGCAGTCACCTTACCTGCAGCTTTCAGGTTGTACTTTCAGCGTGGAGGAAGAAGTGGCGTTTGGCCCGGAAAATCTCTGCCTTACCGAGACTGAAATTATGCAGCGCATAGATGCCGCCCTTACGCTGACGGAATGTCAGCCTCTGCGCCATCGTCATCCCGGCACCCTTTCCGGTGGGGAAACCCAGCGGGTAGTTATTGCCAGCGCACTCGCCATGCAGCCGAAAATATTGATTCTGGATGAAGCATTCAGTCGCCTGACGGCGCAAGCCACGGCAATGCTGCTGGCTCGACTGCAGCAGTGGGCACAGGAACAGCATGCTTTGGTGATACTTTTCGAACGCAACCCTTCACCTTTTCTCAGCTACTGCCAGCAGGCATGGCAACTGCGCGACGGAGCATTGTCATCACTATGCTAACGCTAAACCAGGTCAGCTATCGCTGGCCGAACGCCTCCGATGACTGTTTACGCAATATTTCGCTGGAACTCCAGGAGGGGGAATGGCTGGCGCTAACGGGCGATAATGGCGCAGGAAAATCCACGCTTTTGCGCATCATGGCCGGGCTACTGACGCCCTCATCCGGCACAATAACCGTTCAAAATCGTGCGATTGCGCAACTGAAAAACCGGGAGCGCGCCAGGGTGCTCGGCGTACTGTTTCAGGAGGCGGAGAATCAAATCTTTCACAGCAAGGTTGCAGAGGAAGTGGCCTTCGGATTACGGCTACAGAAGCTTCCTGCGACTGAAATTGCGCAACGCACGATGGCGGCGCTGCGATTATGTCAGTTAGAGGATGTCGCCGACGCGCACCCGCTCGATCTGCATACTGCACAACGACGTATGGTTGCCGTCGCCAGTCTGGAAGCCCTCGAACCTGCTATTCTACTGCTGGATGAGCCCAGCCGGGACTTTGATGCGCATTGGCTTGGCGTCTTCGAAAACTGGCTGGCAGTGTGTCGTACGCGTGGTGCCAGCGTTGTGGCGATCAGTCATGACGCTGCATTTACGCAGCGCCATTTTTCGCGCGTAGTACGTCTTGAAGCAGGTCAGCTACGCACGTAACTACCCTGATAAGCAAAAAAACGGGCCGCCTGAGCGACCCGTTTTCACCTGTAATCGAAATTACAGCAGTTCTTTTGCTTTCGCGACCACGTTGTCTACGGTGAAGCCGAATTCTTCAAACAGCAGTTCTGCCGGTGCAGACTCACCAAAGGTAGTCATACCAACAATAGCGCCGTTCAGGCCCACGTATTTGAACCAGTAGTCAGCAATGCCGGCTTCGATAGCGACGCGAGCAGAGACGGCTTTCGGCAGTACGGATTCACGGTAAGCCGCATCCTGCTTGTCGAATGCATCGGTAGACGGCATGGAAACCACGCGCGCTTTCACGCCTTCAGCGGTCAGTTTGTCCCAGGCAGCGACAGCCAGTTCAACTTCAGAACCGGTGGCGATGAAGATCAACTCCGGCTGACCCGCGCAATCTTTCAGCACGTAGCCACCGCGAGCGATGTTCGCCAGTTGCTCTGCGGTACGTTCCTGCTGTGCCAGGTTCTGACGGGAGAGGATCAGTGCGGTCGGGCCGTCCTGACGCTCAACACCGTATTTCCATGCTACTGCGGATTCAACCTGGTCACACGGACGCCATGTGCTCATGTTCGGGGTCACACGCAGAGAAGCAACCTGCTCTACCGGCTGGTGAGTCGGGCCATCTTCACCCAGACCGATGGAGTCGTGAGTATAGACCATCACCTGACGCTGTTTCATCAGCGCAGCCATACGCACCGCGTTACGGGCATATTCCACGAACATCAGGAAGGTGGAGGTGTACGGCAGGAAACCACCGTGCAGGGAAATACCGTTTGCGATAGCGGTCATACCGAATTCACGTACACCGTAATGGATGTAGTTACCGGCAGTATCTTCGTTGATGGCCTTAGAACCAGACCACAGAGTCAGGTTAGACGGTGCCAGGTCAGCAGAGCCGCCGAGGAATTCAGGAAGCCAAGGACCGAAGGCTTCAATCGCGTTCTGAGAAGCTTTACGGCTGGCGATTTTCGCCGGATTAGCCTGCAGCTTAGCAATGAACTCGTTGGCTTTCGCGTCGAAGTCAGACGGCATTTCACCTTTCATACGACGGGTGAATTCAGCAGCTTCCTGCGGGAAAGCTTTGGCATAAGCAGCGAACTTCTCGTTCCAGGCGGCTTCTTTTGCCTGGCCGGCTTCTTTCGCATCCCACTGCGCGTAGATTTCAGACGGGATTTCGAACGGCGCGTATTTCCAGCCCAGCTGTTCACGGGTCAGTGCGATTTCTGCATCGCCCAGCGGCGCACCGTGAGAGTCGTGGGTACCGGCTTTGTTCGGAGAACCGAAACCGATGATGGTTTTGCACATCAGCAGGGACGGTTTGTCGGTCACTGCGCGTGCTTCTTCAACAGCGCGTTTAATGGCGTCAGCATCGTGACCATCTACACCACGAATCACGTGCCAGCCGTAAGCTTCGAAGCGCTTCGCGGTGTCATCGGTGAACCAGCCTTCAACGTGGCCATCGATAGAGATGCCGTTGTCATCGTAGAACGCAACCAGTTTACCCAGTTTCAGCGTACCAGCCAGGGAACATACCTCGTGAGAGATACCTTCCATCATGCAGCCGTCGCCCATGAAAGCATAGGTGAAGTGGTCAACGATGTCGTGACCAGGACGGTTAAACTGCGCCGCCAGCGTTTTTTCAGCGATAGCCATACCCACTGCATTCGCAATGCCCTGACCCAAAGGACCGGTCGTGGTTTCAACACCCGCGGTGTAACCCACTTCCGGGTGACCCGGCGTTTTGGAGTGCAGCTGACGGAAGTTCTGCAGCTCGGACATCGGCAGATCATAGCCGGTGAGGTGCAGCAGGCTGTAAATCAGCATTGAACCGTGGCCGTTTGACAGCACGAAGCGGTCACGGTCAGCCCAGGACGGGTTAGTCGGGTTGTGGTTCAGGAAATCACGCCACAGGACTTCGGCAATGTCAGCCATACCCATCGGGGCACCCGGGTGACCGGATTTGGCTTTCTGTACTGCGTCCATGCTCAGCGCACGAATAGCATTGGCAAGCTCTTTACGTGAGGACATTTTGACTCCAGATCGGATAATGAAGGCCACGCCCTAAACGACTTGACGACAGCGCGTTTTGGGCTACGCCGGAAAAAAGTGCCAACAATGTAACCCAAGCCGCGTGTCATGTACATGGAGCATCCTTTCGCCGCTTCAGAAATCTCTGGATCATGCGCGCAAGTTGCGCAATCTTCTCGCCCGCTTATTGTTCTTTTCTTTATACTTAGGCCGAGCGTCGGTTCACCTGTAAACGACGCATTTTTTAGAATAATCCTGACCTTGTGCGGAAGAGAAAAAATGAAAATTCGCGCTTTACTGCTTGCTACGAGCATGGCGGCGGCATTGACCGGCTGCCAGAACATGGACTCAAACGGACTGCTTTCCTCAGGCGCAGAGGCTTTCCAGGCCTACAGTCTGAGCGATGCGCAGGTAAAAGCGCTGAGCGATCAGGCCTGTAAGGATATGGACAGCAAAGCTACCATCGCCCCGGCTGGCAGCGAGTATGCAACGCGTCTTGGCAAAATCGCCGCCGCGCTTGGCGATAACATTAACGGCCAGCCGGTGAACTACAAAGTGTATATGGCGAAAGATGTGAATGCCTTCGCCATGGCGAACGGCTGTATCCGCGTATACAGCGGCCTGATGGATATGATGACCGACAACGAAGTCGAAGCGGTGATCGGCCACGAAATGGGTCACGTTGCGCTGGGTCACGTGAAAAAAGGGATGCAGGTTGCGCTGGGTACGAACGCCGTGCGGGCAGCTGCGGCTTCCGCTGGCGGTATTGTCGGCAGCCTGTCGCAGTCGCAATTGGGCGATCTTGGCGAGAAACTGGTGAACTCGCAGTTCTCCCAGCGTCAGGAATCCGAGGCGGATGATTACTCGTATGATCTGTTGCGCAAACGTGGGATCAATCCGGCTGGCTTAGCCACCAGTTTTGAGAAACTGGCAAAACTGGAAGCAGGACGTCAAAGCTCAATGTTTGACGATCACCCGGCATCCGCAGAACGTGCGCAACATATTCGCGATCGCATGAGCGCAGACGGGATCAAGTAATCTTCGAACAGTGCCGGATGGCGGCGTGAACGCCTTATCCGGCCTACAAATTCAGCAACAATGTAGGCCGGATAAGCGCTGCGCCATCCGGCAAAAAACAGCTTACTCGCCTTTTTTCGCCGCCTGGATGTACAACATCTCCAACGCTAACGTTGCCGCCGCCAGTGCGGTGATCTCTGACTGATCGTAGGCCGGAGCCACTTCAACAACATCCATCCCGACGATGTTCAGATCTTTCAGACCACGTACCAGTTTTATCGCGCGATCGGACGTCAGGCCGCCGATCACTGGCGTACCGGTTCCTGGTGCAAACGCCGGATCCAGACAGTCGATATCAAAAGTCAGGTATACCGGCATATCACCGACAATCTGCTTAACCTGAGCGATAATGTCATCAACGCTGCGGTCGTTAACCTGGCATGCATCCAGCACGGTAAAACCGTTGTCTTTGTCGAACTCGGTACGAATACCGATCTGCACAGAGTGATTCGGATCGATCAGACCTTCGTTCGGCGCAGTGTAGAACATGGTGCCGTGGTCGAATTCGCAGCCGTTCGCGTAGGTGTCGGTGTGAGCATCAAAGTGCACCAGCGCCATTTTACCAAAGTGTTTAGCGTGCGCGCGCAGCAGCGGCAGCGTGACGAAGTGGTCGCCGCCAAAGGAGAGCATGCGCTTACCGGCAGACAGCAGCTTCTCAGCATGCGCCTGCAGTTTTTCACTCATTTCACGCGCATCCCCGAACGCATAAACCAGATCGCCGCAGTCCACCACGTTCAGGCGCTCGCGCATATCGAAGTTCCACGGGAAGCGGTTGTGCTCCCAGGCCAGGTTGGTGGAAACCTGACGGATCGCCGCCGGGCCATGGCGGCCGCCCGCGCGACCTGACGTTGCCATATCAAACGGTACGCCGGTGATCACCCAATCGGCGTCGCTGTCGTAAGGCATGAAGTTCATCGGCAGACGCAAAAAACCAAAGGCGTTAGAAACCAGGGAGTTGTCGTATTGATGACCTAAGGTGCTCATGTACTGACCTCTTTTAAAATCGGTGAAAAAAAATCCCCTCCGCGTCGTTAAGCCCGACGAGGAAGGGATTGATTTACGTGACTACTTGTATGGGCGAATTATCGCCGTTAATTTGCCCAGGTTCAAGCGAACCCGAGCAGCCTTACTCGTCTTCGAGATAAGTGTATCCGTACAAACCTGCTTCGAACTCTTCGAGGAATTGCTGTTGCAGCTCAGCATCCAGATCGGTTTTTTTCACCTGGTCACGGAACTGCGTCAGCAGAGTGTTCGGATCCAACTGCACATACTGCAGCATATCCGCCACAGTATCGCCTTCATCAGAAAGCTCTACTTCCACGCTGCCGTCAGGGAAGACGAACACGTCAACCGCTTCGGTATCGCCGAACAGGTTGTGCATGTTACCGAGGATCTCCTGGTACGCGCCCACCATAAAGAAGCCCAGCATCGGCGGGTTTTCCGGGTCGTATTCCGGCATCGGCATGGTCGTCGCAATCCCATCGCCGTCAACGTAATGGTCGATAGCGCCGTCGGAGTCACAGGTGATATCCAGCAGCACCGCGCGGCGCTCTGGCACCTGATTCAGTCCTTCGAGCGGCAGTACCGGGAACAGCTGATCGATCCCCCATGCATCCGGCATCGACTGGAACAGGGAGAAGTTGACGTAGATCTTATCCGCCATACGCTCCTGCAGTTCGTCGATAATCGGACGGTGTGCGCGGTTGCTCGGGTCGAGCTGTTTCTGCACGTCATGGCACATGTTCAGATACAACTGCTCTGCCCACGCACGCTCCTGCAGGCTGAAGGTGCCTGAAGAGTAACCCACGTGAATATCATGCAGATCCATCTGGCTGTCGTGCAGCCATTCGCGCAGCGAGCGACGGGTTCCCGGCTCGTGCATCTCTTGCCAGGTTTCCCACATGCTTTGCAGGGCACGCGGTGCATCTTCAGCCGGCGGTGTGGCTTCGGTGTGTTCGCTACGCTCAACGCCGATAATGTTAGACACCAGCACAGTATGATGCGCGGTAACCGCGCGACCAGACTCGGTGATTACCGTCGGATGCGGCAGACCATGCTCTTCACAGGCATCGCCAATGGCCCAAATGATATTGTTGGCGTATTCGTTCAGGCCGTAGTTTACGGAGCAGTCAGACTGCGAACGGGTACCTTCGTAGTCCACGCCCAGACCACCACCGACGTCGAAGCACTGGATATTCACGCCCAGCTTGTGCAGCTCAACGTAGAAACGCGCTGATTCACGTACGCCGGTGGCGATATCACGAATGTTCGCCATCTGCGAACCGAGGTGGAAGTGCAGCAACTGAATGCTGTCCAGACGACCGCGCTCGCGCAGTATTTCCACCAGTTGCAGCACCTGGTTTGCCGCCAGGCCGAATTTTGATTTCTCGCCACCGGAAGACTGCCATTTACCGGACCCCTGCGATGCCAGACGCGCACGCACGCCCAGACGCGGAACCACATTCAGACGTTCAGCTTCATCCAGCACGATAGCGATTTCAGACATCTTCTCGATGACCAGATAGACCTTATGGCCCATCTTCTCGCCAATCAACGCCAGACGGATGTATTCACGGTCTTTATAGCCGTTACACACGATCACGCTACGGGTCATTCCGGCATGGGCCAAAACGGCCATCAGTTCAGCTTTGGAACCGGCTTCCAGCCCCAGCGGTTCGCCGGAGTGGATCAGCGATTCAATCACGCGACGATGCTGGTTGACCTTGATTGGGTAAACGAGGAAATAGTCGCCGTTGTAACCGTAAGATTCACGGGCGCGTTTAAACGCGGCGTTAATCGAACGCAGTCGGTGTTGCAGGATCTGCGGGAAGCAGAATAATGCAGGCAGACGCTGGCCCTGCGCTTCACGGGCTTTCACCAACTCAGCAAGGTCAACGCGCGCTTCTGGTACGTCCGGATCCGGGCACACGCTGATGTGGCCCAGCTCATTGACGTCATAGTAGTTATTACCCCACCAGGCAATATTGTAAGTACGCAGCATCTTGCTGGCTTCCTCGGAACTCATTGCAACCTCCTGCATGGAGCGTAGTACACCGTGTTCGCCTGCTGACGAAGGCGAACCCAAAGAAATGTCGTCAGACATAGCGAACCTCAATTTTATTAACAAGTGTAAAACAGTTGACTACTATCGCAATCCATAGACGCGATAACAACCCAAATACAGGCAGAATTTCCAGCAGATAGTGCTGACGCTCCGACTGTGCGACCGGTTTCTTTTTCATATCAATGTAAACACGTAACCGAACTTAATGCTGACGGTTCGGCGAAACCACGAGAAAACTCTTGTTTACCAAGAGCGCCCTTGTTCAGTTCTTAGTGACCGTTACCGGCCCTGGAGTCCTGAGAAGCGCCGAGATGGGTATAACATCGGCAGGTATGCAAGATGCAGATTGCGGGGGACATATGTACACCAGAACGGTGCGACAGATTCAGCAGAATACAACGGTTCATTATCTCGTATCACCTCCACGGTTGCTCCTGACGGAACGAACCCACAAGCCAAAGCTAAAGTGTTAACCCGGCTGGAAGTGGCAACACGATGAAAACGTCGTGTGCTTTTGTATGAGCCGCGCGCCGCGTTTTATACCCATAAGGAAGTCAAAAAGCAAAAGATAAATGCGCGCATTGCCAGCACCGTCAGGAAAAATTTCCAGTTACATTTTCAGTACAATGCGACCTCAATCAAAAAAAGCTGGAAATCAGGCGAAGAACTGTCCTAAAATAGCCGTCCAGATGTTAATCCATCTATACCGATTAACACTCAGACTGCCAGTGTCCGTCATCTGCAGACTCATGGTAGAATCTTCTACACATGGCTATTCCACTCGACAGTTTGAGCTAACTAAATATTCCTTAGGTGAAATTAAATATGGCAAAACACCTTTTTACGTCCGAGTCCGTATCAGAAGGGCATCCTGACAAAATCGCTGACCAAATCTCTGATGCCGTGCTGGATGCAATCCTCGAGCAGGATCCGAAAGCACGCGTAGCCTGCGAAACCTATGTCAAAACCGGTATGGTTTTAGTTGGCGGTGAGATCACTACCAGCGCCTGGGTAGATATCGAAGAGATCACGCGTAACACGGTTCGCGAAATTGGCTATGTGCATTCCGACATGGGCTTTGACGCCAACTCTTGCGCGGTTCTGAGCGCCATCGGTAAGCAGTCTCCGGATATCAACCAGGGTGTTGACCGCGCGGATCCGCTGGAACAAGGCGCTGGCGACCAGGGCCTGATGTTTGGTTATGCAACCAATGAAACCGACGTGCTGATGCCAGCTCCAATTACCTACGCGCATCGTCTGGTACAGCGTCAGGCTGAAGTACGCAAAAACGGTACTCTGCCGTGGCTGCGCCCGGATGCAAAAAGCCAGGTTACCTTCCAGTATGACGACGGCAAAATCGTCGGTATTGATGCCGTGGTTCTGTCGACTCAGCATGCTGAAGATATCGACCAGAAATCTCTGCAAGAAGCCGTCATGGAAGAGATCATCAAGCCGGTACTGCCGACTGAATGGCTGAGCGCTGCGACCAAATTCTTCATCAACCCGACGGGTCGTTTTGTGATCGGCGGCCCGATGGGCGACTGCGGTCTGACCGGTCGTAAAATCATCGTTGATACCTACGGCGGCATGGCGCGTCACGGCGGCGGTGCATTCTCTGGTAAGGATCCATCTAAAGTTGACCGTTCTGCAGCCTATGCAGCTCGTTACGTCGCGAAAAACATTGTTGCCGCTGGTCTGGCTGATCGCTGTGAGATTCAGGTTTCCTACGCCATCGGCGTGGCTGAACCGACCTCTATCATGGTTGAAACCTTTGGTACCGAAAAAGTACCTTCAGAACAGCTGACCCTGCTGGTGCGCGAGTTCTTCGACCTGCGTCCGTATGGCCTGATTCAGATGCTGGATCTGCTGCACCCGATCTACAAAGAAACCGCAGCTTACGGTCACTTTGGCCGCGAACATTTCCCATGGGAAAAAACCGACAAAGCCGCTCTGCTGCGTGAAGCTGCCGGTCTGAAGTAATTTACTGAAGACTGTCCGCTTAGTAAGACCAGCCTCGTGCTGGTCTTTTTTTATTCCCCAATTTTCCCCCCAACGCCTCGTCACCTGAACAATGCAGTGAAGCGTTCCTCTAACAACAATGAAAGCGATTACATAGCACCGATTTTCTATCCACAACAAGTTAACATCTCTTTTCCGTCAAGCTTGCGTCACTGTTACATTATTTTTCAGGATCGTCTTAATTCCAGGCAATTAACCATATTTAATCGTATTATAAAATGTTAATTTTCAAATGGTTAATCGATAATCATGATAAATGCCAGTGTAACCGATTACACTAATGTGATGTGATTCGCATTTTTTTACCCCGTACTCACCTACCCTTAACATCAACAAAACTAGCTACCCAACCGGAGGGCATCATGCCTGACAATAAAAAAACGGGGCGTTCCAACAAAGCCATGACATTTTTTGTCTGCTTTCTTGCAGCCCTGGCTGGATTACTTTTTGGCCTGGATATCGGTGTTATTGCCGGTGCTTTACCGTTCATCACCGACGAGTTCCAAATTACCCCCCACACTCAGGAATGGGTGGTGAGTTCGATGATGTTTGGTGCTGCCGTGGGTGCCGTCGGCAGCGGTTGGCTCTCCTTCAAACTGGGGCGTAAAAAGAGTCTGATGATCGGCGCAATCCTGTTTGTTGCCGGTTCACTGTTCTCCGCCGCGGCGCCAAACGTTGAAGTGCTGCTGGTTTCCCGCGTACTGCTCGGCCTGGCGGTGGGCGTTGCGTCTTATACCGCACCGTTGTACCTGTCCGAAATCGCGCCGGAAAAAATTCGTGGCAGCATGATCTCTATGTATCAGTTGATGATCACCATCGGTATTTTAGGCGCGTATCTTTCCGATACGGCGTTTAGCTACAGCGGTGCATGGCGCTGGATGCTGGGCGTGATCATCATCCCTGCCCTGCTGCTGCTGGTTGGCGTTATCTTCCTGCCGGACAGCCCACGCTGGTTTGCTGCTAAACGTCGTTTTGTCGATGCTGAACGTGTTCTGTTGCGTCTGCGTGATACCAGCGCAGAAGCCAAACGCGAGCTGGATGAAATTCGTGAAAGTCTGCAGGTGAAGCAGAGCGGCTGGGCGCTGTTTAAAGAGAACAGCAACTTCCGCCGCGCGGTATTCCTTGGCGTCCTGTTACAGGTGATGCAGCAGTTCACCGGGATGAACGTCATTATGTATTACGCACCGAAAATCTTTGAGCTGGCGGGCTACACCAACACCACCGAGCAGATGTGGGGGACGGTTATCGTCGGTCTGACCAACGTGCTGGCAACCTTTATCGCCATTGGCCTGGTTGACCGCTGGGGCCGTAAACCTACGCTGATCCTCGGCTTTATCGTCATGGCCGTCGGTATGGGCGTACTGGGCACGATGATGCACGTGGGTATTCACTCGGCAGCCGCGCAATACTTCGCTGTACTGATGCTGCTGATGTTTATTGTTGGTTTCGCCATGAGTGCCGGTCCGCTAATTTGGGTACTGTGCTCTGAAATTCAGCCGCTGAAAGGCCGCGATTTCGGTATCACCTGCTCTACCGCAACCAACTGGATTGCCAATATGATCGTCGGTGCAACCTTCCTGACGATGCTGAACTCGCTGGGCAGCGCCAATACTTTCTGGGTCTACGGTGGTCTGAACGTCCTGTTCATCTTCCTGACCCTGTGGCTGATTCCGGAAACTAAAAACGTCTCTCTGGAACACATTGAACGTAACCTGATGAAAGGTCGTAAACTGCGCGAAATTGGCGCACACGACTAATCACGAAAAGCTTCCTCCCCCGCGGGAGGAAGCCTTCCTCTTGCAGTCCCTTCCCTGTCGCACTATCCTCTGGCGTTATGAAAACCTCCCGTCTCCCTATCGCCATCCAGCAAGCCGTTATGCGCAGCCTGCGGGAAAAACTCGCACAGGCCAATCTTAAGCTCAAGCGTAATTATCCGGAACCTAAGCTGGTGTACCAACAGCGCGGCACCGCTGCAGGCACCGCGTGGTTACAAACCTACGAAATCCGCCTCAATCCGGTACTACTGATGGAAAATGTCGACGCATTCGTGAATGAGGTGGTGCCCCATGAACTGGCGCATTTACTGGTGTGGAAATACTTTGGTCGCGTGCCGCCGCACGGCAAAGAGTGGAAATGGATGATGGAGAGCGTGCTGGGCGTGCCAGCCCGACGCACACATCAGTTCGAACTGCAATCCGTGCAGCGTAAGACCTTTACTTACCGCTGCAAGTGTCAGGAACACCAACTGACCGTACGCCGCCATAACCGCGTGGTACGCGGTGAAGCCACCTACCGCTGCGTTCACTGCGGCGAACCACTGATTGCAGAATAATCTTCAGAATTATCAGGAACTTTTCTGATCTAACTGATTGCATACAGGAATGACTTTCGCTACGTTGCGGGCTCGTTTTGACACGGAGTTCGTGATGTACCGTAATCTTTCTTTTGCAGCTGCCCTGTTAGCCGCAGCATTTTCAGGCCCGGCTTTAGCCGAAGGCATCAATAGTTTTTCCCAGGCAAAAGCCGCTGGCGTCAAAGTTAACGCCGATGCGCCAGGCGATTTCTACTGTGGTTGCAAAATTAACTGGCAAGGCAAAAAAGGGGTCGTGGACCTCGAATCCTGTGGCTATAAAGTGCGAAAAAACGAAAACCGCGCCAGTCGAATTGAATGGGAACACGTTGTCCCCGCCTGGCAGTTTGGTCATCAGCGCCAGTGCTGGCAGGACGGGGGGCGTAAAAACTGCGCTAAAGATCCGGTCTATCGCAAAATGGAAAGCGATATGCATAACCTGCAGCCTGCGGTAGGTGAAGTGAATGGCGATCGCGCAAACTTTATGTACAGCCAGTGGAACGGTGGCGAAGGCCAGTATGGACAGTGCGCGATGAAGGTTGATTTTAAAGAAAAAGTTGCCGAACCGCCTGCCCGCGCACGTGGCGCCATCGCGCGTACCTATTTTTATATGCGCGACCAATACAACCTGACGCTCTCCCGCCAGCAAACCCAGCTTTTTAATGCCTGGAATAAGCAGTATCCGGTCACCGACTGGGAGTGTGAGCGCGACGAACGCATCGCGAAGGTACAGGGGAATCATAACCCGTATGTGCAACGCGCTTGCCAGGCGCAAAAGAGCTAACCTACACTAGCGGCAATATTTTTAACCATGCCCTGGCCTTTAATAGCCCAGGGCCATGACGCGGATGTTTAACTATGCGCATTCCCCGCATTTATCACCCTGAGCCAATCACTTCCGGTAGCCGAATTTCATTGTGTGAAGATGCTGCCAACCATATCGGCCGCGTACTACGTATGGGGCCAGGCCAGCCGCTACAGCTGTTTGATGGCAGCAATCAGGTATTCGACGCCGAAATTACCCACGCCAGTAAGAAAAGCGTGGAAGTGAAGGTGCTTAACGCTGAACTCGACGATCGGGAATCACCGTTGCATATCCACCTGGGCCAGGTAATGTCGCGCGGTGAAAAAATGGAATTTACTATCCAGAAATCGATCGAACTGGGTGTAAGCCTCATTACGCCACTTTTTTCTGAGCGCTGCGGCGTTAAACTGGACAGTGAACGCTTGAACAAGAAGCTCCAGCAGTGGCAGAAAATCGCCATTGCCGCCTGCGAACAATGCGGTCGTAACCGGGTGCCTGAAATTCGCCCGGCAATGGATCTGGAAGCATGGTGCGCAGAACAGGACGAAGGTCTGAAACTCAATCTGCATCCTCGCGCCAGCGCCAGCATCAACACGCTGCCGCTGCCGGTGGAGCGCATCCGCTTGCTGATTGGCCCGGAAGGTGGGCTATCGGCAGATGAAATTGCCATGACCGCACGGTATCAGTTTACTGATATTCTGTTAGGACCTCGCGTTCTGCGTACTGAGACAACTGCGCTCACCGCCATTACCGCGCTACAGGTGCGTTTTGGCGATCTGGGCTAACGGAGAAAAACAATGATCAAGCTCGGCATCGTGATGGATCCCATCGCAAGCATCAACATCAAGAAAGATTCCAGCTTCGCTATGCTGCTGGAAGCGCAACGCCGCGGTTACGAAATTCATTATATGGAGATGGCCGATCTTTATCTGATCAACGGTGAAGCCCGCGCCCATACGCGTACCCTGAGCGTAGAGCAGAACTACGACAAATGGTATGAGTTCAAGAGCGAGCAGGATCTCCCGCTGGCAGACCTGGACGTTATTCTGATGCGTAAGGATCCGCCGTTTGATACCGAGTTCATTTATGCAACCTATATTCTGGAACGTGCAGAAGAAAAAGGAACGCTGATCGTCAACAAACCGCAGAGCCTGCGCGACTGCAACGAGAAGTTGTTCACCGCATGGTTTGCCGATCTGACGCCGGAAACGCTGGTCACGCGTAACAAAGCGCAGTTGAAAGCCTTCTGGCAAAAACACAGCGACATCATTCTCAAACCGCTGGACGGCATGGGCGGAGCCTCTATTTTCCGCGTGAAGGAAGGCGATCCGAACCTTGGCGTTATTGCGGAAACGCTGACAGAGCACGGTACCCGCTACTGCATGGCGCAGAACTATCTGCCTGCAATTAAAGATGGCGATAAACGCGTGCTGGTGGTTGATGGCGAACCCGTTCCGTACTGCCTGGCGCGTATTCCGCAGGGCGGTGAAACCCGTGGCAACCTGGCCGCAGGTGGCCGTGGCGAGCCGCGTCCATTAACCGACAGTGACTGGGAAATTGCCCGTCGCATTGGGCCGACGCTGAAAGCGAAAGGTTTGATTTTTGTTGGTCTGGACATCATTGGCGATCGTCTGACGGAAATTAACGTCACCAGCCCAACCTGTATTCGTGAAATTGAAGCGGAGTTCCCGGTCTCTATTACCGGTATGCTAATGGACGCCATTGAAGCGCGCCTGCAAAAATAAAAGAACTTGCCGGTAGAAGGGACCCTACCAATACTAATAGTGACAGCGCTCCTGTTTGTACGCATACTGGGCGCTGTTGCTTTTTTGAACCAGGAAACAGAACCTCTGACAATGAATTTACAGCATCACTTTCTAATTGCCATGCCTGCTCTCCAGGATCCAATTTTCCGCCGTTCCGTGGTGTATATCTGCGAACACAATGAGAACGGAGCAATGGGGATTATCGTCAATAAGCCTCTGGAAAACTTACAAATTGAAGGGATTCTGGAAAAGCTGAAGATCACGCCTGAAGGACGCGATCCGTCCATCCGTCTGGATAAAGCAGTGATGCTCGGCGGCCCGTTGGCGGAAGACCGCGGATTTATTCTGCATACTCCGCCCGCCCGTTTTGCATCCAGTATCTTAATTTCTGATAACACTATCATCACGACCTCCCGCGATGTATTAGAAACGTTGGGCACGCAGGAGCAACCGTCCGAGGTGCTGGTGGCATTGGGCTATTCATCATGGGAAAAAGGCCAGCTGGAACAAGAGCTACTGGATAACGCCTGGCTCACCGCCCCCGCAGACCTCAACATCTTATTCAAAACGCCGATTGCCGACCGCTGGCGCGACGCTGCCAAACTTATCGGAATAGATATTCAGACCATGCCCGGCGTGGCGGGACACGCATGATGAGCGGAACATTACTCTCTTTTGATTTTGGTACGAAAAGTATCGGCGTCGCCGTGGGTCAGCGCATTACCGGTACGGCCAGGCCATTGCCCGCCATCAAAGCGCAGGACGGTACGCCGGACTGGAATTCGATTGAACGCCTGCTAAAAGAGTGGCAACCAGATGAGATCATCCTCGGCCTGCCGCTCAACATGGACGGTACCGAACAACCCCTTACCGCGCGCGCGCGTAAATTCGCCAACCGCATTCATGGTCGCTTTGGCGTAACCGTAACGCTGCACGATGAACGTTTGAGCACCGTCGAAGCCCGCTCAGGCCTGTTTGAGCAAGGCGGTTACCGGGCGTTGAATAAAGGCAAAGTGGACTCCGCTTCTGCCGTTATTATCCTCGAAAGCTATTTCGAGCAGGGCTATTAAAGCCGCCCCTGCGCCTGTCGCTGCTGCAAACTTTGTGCAAACGTCTGCATACCTGTCTGCTGCCCGGTTTGAATCACGCCGGGTAGCTGATGGTTCTTCCCTTCGCGGATCAAATTGCCCACGGCGAGCGTGTTAACGAGCAGCTCGAATAGCGCCACGCGTCCCCCCTGCTTATCCTCCTCCAGTTTTTGCGAAAGAACCGCCCGCAGGCTGTCTGCCAGTTGGTTACGCACCGGATCTTTCTCTGATGCAGCAAAGGAATCCACCAGCCGCGCAATGGCTTGTGCAGCCCCACGCGTGTGTAGCGTTGCCAGCACCAGATGTCCGGTCTCCGCCGCCGTTAATGCCAGCCGAATGGTTTCCACGTCGCGCAGCTCGCCCAGCAAAATAACATCGGGATCTTCGCGTAGCGCACCGCGCAAACCGGCGGCGAAAGAGGCGCAGTGTACGCCCACCTCCCGCTGTTGAATGAGACAACGCTGGCTGGCGTAGCGGTATTCAATAGGATCTTCCAGCGTCAGGATGTGTCCCTCAATATGCTGATTAAGATACTCCACCATCGCCGCCAGGGTCGTAGATTTACCGCTGCCGGTGGCGCCTGTCACCAGAATTAACCCATTTTCACTGCGCAGCAGTTCAGGTATGACCGCGGGAGTCTGGAGATCGTCTAAATGAGGACAATCCAGCGGTAGCAGTCTTAGCGCCAGTGACGTTCCTTGCTGATGGGCAAATGCGCTGGCGCGCAGCCGCCGGGAGTCCGTCAGGGTAACGGCAAAATCAACCTGCCCTTGCTCCCGCCACTGTACCTGTTGTTGCTCACTGAGCCAGCACATCAGCAGATTCTCTACGTCAGGCGCGGTAAACGGCGCATTTTCGATTCTTCCATGTCTGCGCCAACGCGCGGGCCATGCATTGCACAGGTGTAGATCCGACACGTTATGCTTTACACTAAGGGCCACTATTTCTTCCATATTCATATGAACATCCTCGGAAAATGAACGATATCGCGCATAACCTGGCACATGTCCGGGACAAAATCTCAGCCGCCGCGACGCGTTGCGGGCGGTCTTCAGAAGAAGTTATGTTGCTTGCAGTCAGCAAAATCAAACCTGCGAGCGCCATCGAAGAAGCCATTACCGCAGGATTATTTTCAATTGGTGAAAACAATAACTAATGGCGAGTAGCCACGCTCTTGATTTTCCATACACCATTTTCTTCTACCATGCAGTCAATGACTTTTTGAGATGACTCACCTGTTCCAAATGTCAAATAGACATTGGTACAAATAGGATCAGTTATAGTCAGATCAATACTAATATGCTTACTCCAGTCTTCATCTGCAAAATCCTGAACCTTTAGAAAATAATCCTCTTCAAGCTCATTATTCATATAAGCTTGTTTTAATTTATTCAATGTATCAATACTAACGAAAGGCTCTAATGCCGTCGGGTTATCTGCAACTGGGATGACATTATGAGCAATCTGCTTTATATACCAGGTATTGAATTTTAATGCTTGCGTATCAGCAGGAACTATTTCTGCCATAGCAAATGATGAGAATAGAAAAGTAAATAATATTAATCGCTTCATCAGTTGTGCCTATATAATTTATACGAAGGCTGACTTTTACGATAACCGGGGTCGGGGTACACGCCATGTTCCTGCTTGAAATCTGACCACCAGTAATGCCCATCAAAAATCGCCATATGACCTGCTGCATTTCCTCCAGTATATGGTTGGATTATAGCAACATCACCTTTTACAGGATTCCCATATACTTCACGAAAACCAGCTAATACTAAATATTTCCCCATATTTTTAGCATTATCATGGTGCAATGATACGCCGCCATGTTCGATAGCTGCTGTTACTGCCCTGGCACAATAACCCGTAGCGTGTGGATGAGCATTATGTCTAACAAAATTTATAGCGGCTTCTTTATTCCACATTTACAACACCTCATTTATAAACGAAGAATATGAAATATCACAAAGCGAACCATTAGCATGAACATTAAATGCTTCTAACTCCATTTATTGACATCATCACCATGTCCCAAAATTATATTTGCAATATGTATTATCGTTTAGTTATAAAATAAGAAAAAATATTCACCCCACCAATTATGTAATACCTTAATTTTATTAGAGATATAATTTCACACCTGTTTTTATTACTTTAAACCTTTAAATTAAAGCAAGCCTGAGCTAAATAAAAACGAATTAAAAATTCTATTTATTAAATCTGTTTACATCCTCCTACAGACTCACATTTTGTACTCAGCACATCCACAGTCCCACCAGGCGCGGTAAACGGTGCGCTTTCGACTTTTCCATGTCTGCACCAACGCGCAGGCCATGCATTGCACAGGTGTAGATCCGACACGTTATGCTTTACACTAAGGGCCACTATTTCTTCCATATTCATATGAACATCCTCGGAAAATGAACGATATCGCGCATAACCTGGCACATGTCCGGGACAAAATCTCAGCCGCCGCGACGCGTTGCGGGCGGTCTTCAGAAGAAGTTACGTTGCTTGCAGTCAGCAAAACCAAACCTGCGAGCGCCATCGAAGAAGCCATTACCGCAGGGCAGCGAGCCTTCGGTGAAAACTATGTCCAGGAAGGGGTGGATAAAATCCGCTACTTTCAGGAAAAAAGCGTCAACGATCTGCAGTGGCACTTTATCGGCCCGCTGCAGTCCAACAAAAGTCGTCTGGTCGCAGAACATTTTGACTGGTGCCATACGATTGATCGTCTGCGCATCGCTGCCCGTCTGAGCGAACAGCGCCCGGCAGACCTGCCGCCGCTGAATGTGTTGATCCAGATAAATATCAGCGATGAGAACAGTAAGTCAGGGATTCCGCTGGCAGAGCTTGATGCCCTGGCCGCTGAAGTCGCTGCGCTGCCGCGCATTACCCTGCGTGGCTTGATGGCGATTCCCGCGCCTGAGTCAGATTATGTAAGGCAGTTTGAAGTTGCACAGCAAATGGCTGTAGCATTTGCCGGGTTGAAAACACGCTACCCAAATATCGATACGCTCTCGCTGGGGATGTCTGATGATATGGATGCCGCTATCGCGGCGGGTAGCACGATGGTGCGCATCGGCACTGCCATTTTTGGTGCTCGTGATTACACTAAAAAATAAGGAAAACTAAGGAACACCATGAATACGTTGACCTTCCTGCTCTCAACGGTAATTGAGCTGTATACCATGGCGCTGCTATTGCGTGTGTGGATGCAGTGGTCTCGCTGCGATTTTTACAACCCGTTCTCACAGTTTATTGTGAAAATCACCCAACCTATTATTGGGCCGTTACGCCGCATTATCCCCCCGATGGGGCCGATCGACAGCGCATCAGCATTAGTCGCGCTCGTTCTCAGCTTTATCAAAGCCATCGTGCTGTTTAAGGTGGTGACGTTCCAGCCGATCATCTGGATCGCCGCCGTGCTGATTGTCCTGAAAACCATCGGACTGCTGATTTTCTGGGTACTGCTGGTGATGGCGATTATGAGCTGGGTCAGCCAGGGCCGCAGCCCGGTGGAGTACGTGCTGATCCAACTGGCGGATCCGCTGCTGCGTCCTATTCGTCGTATTCTTCCGGGAATGGGGGGGATAGATTTCTCGCCGATGATCCTGGTTCTGCTGCTCTATGTCATTAACATGGGGATCGCGGAAGTGTTACAGGCGACAGGCAACATGCTGCTGCCGGGGCTGTGGATGGCGCTATGAGTGCCGTAACACCCTGCGATGACGGTCTGGTTTTACGGCTCTACATTCAGCCGAAAGCCAGCCGTGACAGTATTGTGGGTTTACATGGCGACGAGCTAAAAGTCGCCATTACCGCCCCGCCGGTTGATGGACAAGCCAACAGCCATCTGGTGAAGTTTCTCGGCAAACAGTTCCGCGTAGCGAAAAGCCAGGTCGTTATTGAGAAGGGCGAGCTTGGCCGCCATAAACAGGTTAAAATTATTCATCCGCAACAGATCCCGCCCGAAATTGCGGCGCTAACTGATTAGGTATCCCATGCAAAAAGTTGTCCTCGCGACCGGCAATGCCGGTAAAGTGCGTGAACTCGCCTCTCTTCTGAGTGATTTCGGTCTTGATGTTGTTGCCCAAACGGATCTGGGTGTTGATTCTGCAGAAGAGACCGGGCTGACGTTTATTGAGAACGCCATTCTGAAGGCGCGTCATGCCGCGCAAATTACGGGTTTGCCAGCCATTGCTGATGACTCCGGCCTGGCGGTTAATGCCCTTGGCGGCGCGCCGGGTATCTATTCAGCCCGCTATTCCGGCGAAGATGCGACCGACCAACAGAACCTGGAAAAACTGCTGTACACCCTGCGGGATGTCCCGGATGACCAGCGTCAGGCGCAATTCCACTGCGTGCTGGTGTATATGCGCCATGCGGACGATCCCACGCCTTTAGTGTGCCACGGAAGCTGGCCGGGCGTGATTACCCGTGAATCGGCCGGAAACGGTGGTTTTGGTTACGACCCAATCTTTTTTGTGCCGTCCGAAGGAAAAACCGCTGCTGAGCTGACCCGCGAAGAAAAAAGTGCGATTTCTCACCGCGGACAGGCACTGAAGCTGCTGCTGGATGCCCTGCGTAATGGTTAACCTTCCGCCGCTAAGTCTTTATATTCACATCCCGTGGTGCGTGCAGAAATGCCCGTACTGCGACTTTAACTCGCATGCACTTAAGGGCGAGGTTCCTCATGACGACTATGTTCAGCACCTGCTGAGCGATCTTGATTCTGAGGTTGCACACGCTCAGGGACGTGAAGTAAAGACGATTTTTATCGGTGGTGGTACGCCGAGCCTGCTTTCTGGCCCGGCAATGCAAACGCTGCTCGACGGCGTGCGCGCACGGCTGAATCTGGCCGCAGATGCAGAAATCACGATGGAGGCGAATCCCGGGACGGTGGAAGCCGATCGCTTTGTTGATTATCAACGCGCTGGCGTCAACCGTATCTCGATTGGCGTACAGAGCTTTAGCTCCGCCAAACTCGAGCGTCTGGGACGTATTCACGGGCCGGAAGAAGCCAAACGAGCAGCACACCTGGCGAGCGATCTGGGGCTACGCAGCTTTAACCTCGACCTGATGCATGGTTTGCCGGATCAGACGCTGGAAGAGGCGCTGGGCGATTTACAGCAGGCCATCGCGCTCAACCCACCGCATCTTTCCTGGTATCAGTTGACCATCGAACCCAACACACTGTTCGGGTCCCGACCACCGGTATTACCGGACGACGACGCGCTGTGGGATATTTTTGAGCAAGGCCACCAGTTGCTGACCGCCGCCGGGTATCAACAGTACGAAACCTCAGCCTATGCGAAGCCGGGCTATCAGTGTCAGCACAACCTTAATTACTGGCGTTTTGGCGACTATCTCGGTATTGGCTGCGGCGCGCATGGCAAAATTACGTTCCCGGACGGGCGCATTCTGCGTACCACCAAAACGCGGCATCCGCGTGGCTACATGCAAGGGCGTTATCTCGAAAGCCAGCGTGATGTCGCCGAAACCGATAAGCCGTTCGAGTTCTTTATGAACCGTTTCCGGTTGCTTGAGGCCGCGCCTCGCGCGGAGTTCAGACAATATACCGGGCTTACCGAGGACGTTATTCGTCGACAGATCGATGAGGCTATTGCCCAGGGCTACCTGAGTGAATGCGATGAATACTGGCAGATTACCCAACACGGTAATCTGTTTTTGAATTCTCTGTTGGAGCTGTTTCTGGCGGAGTAATACGGTAACGATCCAGGCCGGATAAGGCCTTGAGCCGCATCCGGCAAATTGCCTGATGGCGCTGCGCTTATCAGGCCTACAGGGTTAGGTCGATAAGCGCAGCCACCTTCATCGATTAATACTGATTAAACATTTCCTGAATCTGCTTAGGATCTTTGGTTTCGGTCAGCGCCAGCTGCAGCAGCACGCGGGCTTTTTGCGGGTTCAGCGAGCCAGAAGCCACAAAGCCATATTTCGCATCATCAACTTCAGCATCCTGGGTGGTGGCACCAGTCGGTACACGGGATGAACGTACGACAACGGTTCCTTTATGCGCGGCAGTTGCCAGCGTATCGAAAATGGTTTTATACAGGTTACCGTTACCTACACCCGCACTAACGATCCCTGCGTAACCCGCATCTACCAGCGCTTTTGCCGGCAGATCGGAGGCGTTAGCATAGTTGTAAACAATCCCAACTTTCGGCAGTTCGGTCAGCTTAGAAACATCGAACGGCGTGGATGTAGTGTGCTTACGCGCAGGCGTACGCTGGTAGTCGATTTTACCGTTATGAATGTAACCCAACGGGCCGTAGTTAACGGATTTGAAGGTAGCAACGTCAGTGGTATTGGTTTTGGTCACGTCGCGACCATCCATAACGGTGTCGTTCATCACCACCAGCACACCGCGGTTGGCAGAGGCTTTATCTGCGGCGGTTACCACGGCGTTATACAGGTTGAACGGGCCATCAGCGCTCATACCGGTAGATGGACGCATCGCGCCTACCAGCACCACCGGCTTGTTGCATTTGACGGTCAGATCGAGGAAATAGGCGGTTTCCTCCATGGTATCCGTACCATGCGTTACCACGAAGCCGTCGGTTTTATCACACTCGGTATTAATCTTTTTCGCCAGCGTTAACCAGACGTCGTCATTCATATCCTGGGAGCCGATATTCACCACCTGCTCACCTTTAACCACGGCGATATCTTTCAACTGAGGTACGGCCTCAACCAGATTTTCTACGCCAACCTTGCCTGCCGTGTAGTTAGATTTTGTCGCGGAATCACCGCCACCAGCAATCGTCCCGCCGGTCGCTAAAATGGTGATATTTGGCAGTGCAAGCGCCGCGCCGCTGAAACCCATAACCAGTGCGGCAAGTGCCGTTCTCTTGAAAAACTCCATGTTATTTCTCCAGTTACTTGAATTTGCAGCATTATGTCTATCTCACAGATGAATAATGTGACGAGATCCAATTAACCAGATTTATATCTCCATCAAATTGTCATTCTTAGAGATGGATATCAAAAAAAACAGAAATATACAAAATAAAACGGCGCAGAATGTTTCTGCGCCGTTAAACAGAGGTGAAGATTATTTCAGAGTGCTAACCAGCGTTTTACGATCGTTTTCCAGCGTCACGACGCGGGCACAAACATCTTTGCCAAACTGCTGGAAGTCTTGTTCCTGATTCTTCCATTCGTTCTGAATTGAGGTTTGCAAGCCACCGAGACTCCCGAGCACGCCCTGCAACGGATTACCACCGCCTTTGAGTACGGCTTTGGCACCCATTTCGTTGATGCTGTCCTGCAAAATACCGCCCATCGCCTGATTAACCAGCTGTTGTCCGTCCGCGCGGACTTGATCAATCGCCTTATAATGGAAGGTCAGGCCATCAGTTCGATGCTCGATGATACGGTTCATCTGCTCTTTCAATTGCGCATCGAGCTTGGTTAAGCGGCCGCGCATGTTGCTGCTTTCACCCACTTCTTTGGCGATGATTTTATCCAGCGCTACGCGACCTTTCTCAACGCGCGCTCTGGCTCCCTCATCAATCCATGGCAGACTGCTTCGCAATGCCGCCTGATAATCTTTGGCCTGCTCACGCTGTGCAGCATTCAGGGTGTACTGTTTACCGTTGAAGGTGACATCACCGGCCTGGGTAATCACCAGGTCGCCGTTTTCGCCTTTCACCTGCACCGTTTGCGGGCTCAAAATAACATCGTCACGTGGGGTGACGCTGCACTGGTAATCTGCATGTGCGGCCATCGCCGTGAACGTTAGGACTGCCGCCAGCAGCGTTTTGCGCATCATATCTTTCCCTCAAGACAAATCGGGCCGGCATTTGCCGACCCTGTGCTACTTAGTCCCACCAAATATCGAAAAGTTCGCTGGTACGCACTTCTTCGAGTTTGTGCTCTTCCAGCCACTTACGCACGATTGCCTGGTGTTCTTCGGTGCATTTGCCGATTTCCTGCAGACAGATCAGACCTTCCCAGGCCAGATAGCCGCTGCCGTCAAAAGCCAGCTTGTTCGGTTCGATAACTTCATTGATAAAGTCATCAACGATTTGATCGACCTGCTCTCCAGATGTACCTTCCGGGAAACGCCATGCAACCGAAAGTCCTACTTCCTGGAATTCTTCGATGTGCATCTTTTTACGCAGACGACGGCTACGGTTCTTTGCCATTATTTCACCCTCTCGAACATTAAGTCCCATACGCCGTGGCCAAGACGATGACCACGTTGTTCAAATTTGGTTACCGGGCGCGATTGTGGGCGCGGTACATAATCGTTACTCTCGGACTGGTTTTTATACCCGTCAATGGAGGACATCACTTCCAGCATATGTTCCGCATAAGCTTCCCAGTCGGTTGCCATGTGGAATACGCCGCCCAGCTTCAGCTTACTTAAGATATGCTCAGCAAACGGTACCTGAACGATACGGCGTTTATTATGACGTGCTTTATGCCACGGGTCAGGGAAAAAGAGCTGAACCATAGATAAAGAATTGTCAGGAATCATTTTATGCAGGACTTCAACGGCATCATGGCACATGACGCGCAGGTTCTCGACACCCTCTTCATGAGCTGAAGCCAGACACGCACCAACGCCCGGCGAGTGAACCTCAATGCCGAGGAAATTCTGTTCCGGACGCGCTTTCGCCATTGCGACCAGCGACGCTCCCATACCAAAACCGATTTCCAGCGTGACTGGCGCATCACGGCCAAACAGTTCTGCGAAATTTACAGGCTCTTCGCTGAACTCAACGCCCATCACCGGCCAGTAGTTTTCCAGCGCGTGTTCCTGCCCTTTCGTCAGTCGCCCCTGGCGACGAACAAAACTACGAATCCGGCGCAGAGGGCGGCCGTTTTCATCAAATTCCGGTGAAATGACGTCGTTCTTCATAAAAGTTTAGTCTGCTGTGTTTGAGTTCTGAAAACGGGCATTATCCAAAGTTAGTTGCCGGATGCAAGTAAAGGAAGAAAGTGAGCAGCGGAAAGTTCCGGTTTACACCCCGTTGCCGCTGTGCTGCAATCTTGCCCCCGGCAATAATGAAACGGTAATCATGCAAGCGTCTCAATTCTCGGCTCAGGTTTTGAGCTGGTACGACAAATACGGGCGGAAAACGCTGCCCTGGCAAATTGATAAGACGCCTTACAAAGTATGGCTCTCTGAGGTGATGCTGCAACAAACTCAGGTTGCGACCGTTATCCCTTATTTTGAGCGCTTTATGGCGCGCTTCCCAACGGTAACGGATTTAGCCCATGCGCCGCTGGATGAAATTCTGCATTTGTGGACCGGACTGGGCTATTACGCCCGGGCGCGTAATCTGCATAAAGCCGCGCAGCAGGTTGTGACGATGCATGGCGGTATATTTCCGCAAACCTTTGATGAGGTCGCCGCCCTACCTGGCGTCGGTCGCTCAACCGCAGGCGCGATCCTTTCCCTCTCTCTGGGTCAGCATTTTCCGATTCTCGACGGTAACGTCAAACGCGTGCTGGCTCGCTGTTATGCTGTAAGCGGCTGGCCGGGTAAAAAAGAGGTCGAAAAGAAGCTGTGGGACCTGAGCGAGCAGGTTACGCCTGCCCATGGCGTTGAGCGTTTTAATCAGGCGATGATGGATTTAGGCGCCATGGTCTGTACGCGCTCAAAACCTAAATGTTCGCTGTGTCCGTTGGATAATGGCTGTGTGGCCAGCGCCAATGCAAGCTGGGCGCTGTACCCTGGTAAAAAACCCAAGCAAACGCTGCCGGAACGGACGGGCTATTTTTTACTGATGCAGCATGATGACGAAGTGTTGCTCGCGCAGCGACCGCCCAGCGGCTTATGGGGGGGTTTATACTGTTTTCCGCAGTTTGACGATGAAAACGGACTGCGCAACTGGCTGGCGCAACGGCAAATTAACGCAGATAATCTGACCCAACTTAATGCGTTTCGCCATACCTTTAGCCATTTCCACTTAGACATTGTGCCTATGTGGCTTCCTGTGTCTTCATTTGGCTCATGCATGGATGAAGGCAACGCGCTCTGGTATAACTTAGCGCAACCGCCGTCGGTCGGACTGGCGGCTCCCGTGGAGCGTTTGTTACAGCAATTACGTGCCGGCACACACGTTTAACGTACCGGTCGATAGAGAGGATTTTTTATGAGCAGAACGATTTTTTGCACTTTCCTGCAACGCGAAGCCGAAGGCCAGGACTTTCAGCTGTACCCGGGCGATCTGGGGAAACGCATCTATAACGAGATTTCTAAAGAAGCATGGGCGCAATGGCAGCATAAGCAAACCATGCTGATTAACGAGAAGAAGCTCAATATGATGAACGTTGAGCATCGTAAGTTACTGGAACAGGAGATGATTAACTTCCTGTTTGAAGGCAAAGATGTGCATATTGAAGGCTATACACCAGAGTCTTAAGAACCGTTGCCGGATGGCGCTGCGCTTATCCGGCCTACGATTTAATCTGGTCCTTGCAAATAACAAACACAACACGCACTCCCGGAATGATGAAAAAATTTCTCGCGCTTGCCGTTATTGCGCCGTTGCTCATCTCCTGTTCCAGTTCGACCAAAAAAGGCGATTCTTATAACGAAGCCTGGGTCAAGGATACCAACGGTTTTGATATTCTGATGGGGCAATTCGCCCATAACATTGAGAATTTGTGGGGATTTAAGGAAGTGCTGATTGCGGGTCCAAAGGACTACGTAAAGTATACCGATCAGTATCAAACCCGCAGCCATATCAACTTTGATGACGGTACGATAACCGTCGAGACCATTGCCGGGATAGATCCCGCCGGACATCTGCGTCGGGCGATTATCAAGACATTGCTGATGGGGGATGATCCGGGTTCTATCGACCTCTATTCCGATGTCGACGACATCAAGATTTCCAAAGAGCCGTTCCTGTACGGGCAGGTGGTCGATAATACCGGCCAGCCCATTCGTTGGGAGGGACGCGCCACCAATTTCGCTGACTATCTGCTGAAAACACGCCTGAAAAGCCGCAGCAATGGTATTCGCATCATCTATAGCGTGACCATCAACCTGGTACCGAACCACCTTGATAAGCGCGCGCATAAATACGTCGGCATGGTGCGTCAGGCTTCGCGTAAGTATGGCGTCGATGAGTCGCTGATTCTGGCCATCATGCAAACCGAATCCTCATTTAACCCGTATGCGGTCAGCCATGCCGATGCCCTGGGACTGATGCAGGTGGTGCAACACAGCGCCGGGAAAGATGTGTTTCGCTCGCAAGGGCGCTCCGGCACGCCGAGCCGTAGCTTCCTGTTTGACCCGGCCAGCAACATTGATACCGGTACCGCCTATCTGGCTATGCTCAACAATGTCTATTTAGGCGGCATTGATAATCCAACGTCCCGTCGCTACGCGGTGATCACGGCATATAACGGCGGTGCGGGCAGCGTGCTGCGCGTTTTCTCGAACGATAAAATCCAGGCCGCGAATATTATCAACAGCATGACCCCGGGGGACGTTTATCAAACACTGACCACCCGACATCCGTCTGCTGAATCACGCCGATACCTTTACAAGGTCAATTCCGCACAAAAATCATATCGACGCCGCTAATATATCCCTCTTCTGCCCCGGTAAACGGGGCCCGGAAGAGGGTAAAGTGTTAACCCCATCACTCTTTTGCTTTGCAATCAGAAATTGTTTGCAAATATTTGTCACAGGTAACAAAAAAAGAGTGTCTCTCGTTGATAGAATCACATCATCAAGCCCCGGCAAATGTGCCTTTTAAAACATTCATCCGCATCACGGTGTGAGGAAATTAACATGAATCTTAAGCTGCAGCTGAAAGTGCTCTCGTTTCTGCAGTTCTGCTTATGGGGTAGTTGGCTCACTACCCTCGGCTCCTATATGTTTGTCACCCTAAAATTCGATGGTGCATCCATTGGCGCAGTGTATAGCTCGCTGGGGATCGCCGCCGTGTTTATGCCTACGCTATTAGGGATCGTGGCCGACAAATGGATCAGTGCGAAATGGGTGTACGCCATTTGTCACCTGGTCGGCGCAGCAACGCTGTTCGCCGCAGCCGAAGTCACCACCCCAGGCGCCATGTTCTTTGTGATCTTGCTTAACTCTTTGGCCTATATGCCAACGCTGGGGTTAATCAACACCATTTCTTACTATCGCCTGCAGTCAGCCGGGATGGATATCGTTACAGACTTCCCGCCAATCCGTATCTGGGGCACCATCGGCTTTATTATGGCGATGTGGGGCGTGAGCTTCTCCGGCTTCGAGCTGAGTCATATGCAGCTGTATATCGGTGCAACGCTGTCCGTTGTTTTGGCGCTGTTCACGCTGACGCTGCCGCATATTCCGGTGGCTAACCAGCAGAAAAACCAGAGCTGGTCGTCCATGCTGGGCCTGGATGCTTTCGCGCTGTTTAAAAACAAGCGTATGGCGATTTTCTTTATCTTCTCAATGATGCTGGGCGCTGAGCTGCAGATTACCAATATGTTCGGTAATACCTTCCTGCACAGCTTCGATAACAACCCGCTGTTCTCCGGTAGCTTCATCGTTGAACACGCCTCGGTGATGATGTCGATCTCGCAGATTTCCGAGACGCTGTTTATCCTGACCATCCCGTTCTTCTTGAGCCGTTACGGTATTAAGAACGTGATGCTTATCAGTATTGTGGCGTGGATGTTGCGCTTCGGCCTGTTTGCCTACGGCGATCCGACACCGTTCGGTACCGTGCTGCTGGTTCTGTCGATGATTGTTTACGGCTGCGCCTTCGACTTCTTCAACATCTCTGGCTCGGTATTCGTGGAGAAAGAAGTTCGCCCTGAAATCCGCGCCAGCGCACAGGGTATGTTCCTGATGATGACCAACGGCTTCGGTTGTATTCTTGGCGGTCTGGTGAGCGGTAAAGTGGTTGAACACTATACGCTGAACGGTATTACCGACTGGCAGACCGTGTGGCTGATCTTCGCAGGTTACTCGCTGGTTCTGGCTTTTGCCTTCGTGGCGCTGTTTAAATACAAACACGTACGCGTTCCGGCAGGTACCCAAACTATCGCGCACTAACGTTTACGCAGAGATAAGCGGGTTGCCAAAAGGTAACCCGCTTTTTTTGCACTTACTTCACAACATATCCATACAGACGCTTAATACCGTCGGCATCCGTTTCACTGTAAACACCTTGCAGCTCCGGTGAGAAGCCCGGCAGCAGGTTAACGCCCTCTTCCAGCGCCAGGAAATAACGTAGCACCGCCCCGCCCCAGATTTCGCCCGGTACCACGCACAGCACGCCCGGAGGATAAGGCAGCGCACCTTCTGCCGCAACGCGACCTGCGGCATCAGAAATTCGCACCAGTTCGACATCACCGCGGATGAAAGCGCTGTTCGCATCCTGCGGGTTCATCGCCACGGCAGGCAAACTCTCCTGGCGGAACATCGCTTTTTGCAGATCCTTCACATCAAAGCTGACGTATAAATCGTGCATCTCCTGACACAGTTCACGCAGCGTGTAATCCCGGTAACGTACCGGATACTTGTTGAAGATGGAGGGCAACACGTCCGCCAGCGGCGTATCGTCCTCAATATGCTGCTCAAACTGCGCCAGCATCGCCACCAGTTGCGCCAGTTTCTCGGTGCTTTCTGCCGGAGTCAGCAGGAACAGAATCGAGTTAAGGTCGCATTTCTCCGGCACAATACCGTTTTCACGCAGGTAATGCGCCAGAATCGTCGCCGGAATACCAAACTCAGTATATTGCCCGGTTTGCGCATCAATGCCCGGAGTAGTTAACAACAGCTTGCAGGGATCAACGAAGTACTGGTCGCGCGCGTAGCCGGAAAAACCATGCCATTTAGCACCCGGTTCAAAGCTAAAGAAGCGGCGCTCGCTGGCAATCACTTGCGTCGGATAGCTTTCCCACGGCTTACCATCAACTACCGGAGGAATAAACGGCTGAATCAGCTTACAGCGGGTAAGTATCGCTTTACGGGCCTCGATCCCCAGCGCCACACACTCCGCCCATAGCCGACGACCGCTCTCGCCTTCATGGATTTTGGCGTTCACGTCCAGCGCCGCAAACAGCGGGTAAAACGGACTGGTGGAAGCATGCAGCATAAACGCATTGTTCAGACGCTTGTGCGGGCAGAATCGCGCCTGACCACGAATATGGTTATCCTTTTTGTGGATCTGCGAGGTTTGCGAGAATCCGGCCTGCTGTTTGTGTACCGACTGGGTGACAAAGATCCCCGGATCGTCAGCATTGAGCTCCAGTAGCAGCGGTGACCCATCGGCCATCATCGGAATAAATTGCTCGTAGCCAACCCAGGCAGAATCAAACAGGATGTAATCGCACAGGCTACCGATCTTGTCGATAACCTGCCGGGCGTTGTAGATCGTACCGTCATAGGTACCAAGCTGAATGATTGCCAGACGGAACGGGCGCGGCTGGTCAGCCTTGTGCGGCGCAACGTTACGCAGTTGCTGGCGCAGATACGCCTCATCAAAGCAGTGCTCATCAATGCCGCCAATAAAGCCAAACGGATTACGCGCTGCTTCCAGATAAACCGGCGTCGCGCCTGCCTGGATCAGCGCGCCGTGGTGGTTGGACTTATGGTTGTTGCGATCAAACAACACCAGATCGCCGCGCGTCAGCAGCGCATTGGTCACCACTTTATTCGCCGCAGAAGTCCCGTTCAGCACAAAGTAGGTTTTATCCGCGTGGAAAACTTTCGCGGCAAATTTCTGCGCATGTTTCGCTGATCCCTCATGAATCAGCAGATCGCCCAGCTTAACGTCAGCGTTGCACATATCCGCGCGAAACAGGTTCTCGCCAAAGAACTCGTAGAAATGTCGACCCGCCGGATGCTTCTTAAAAAACTCACCGTGCTGGTGCCCCGGACAAGCAAAGGTACTGTTCCCCATTTCAACATACTGGGTCAGCGTGTCATAGAACGGCGGCAGCAACTCTTCCTCATACCGACAGGCGGCAGACTCCAGCTCCAGCCAGTCCTGCGCATTGCCGCAGATAACCGCCTCAACGTCTGCCAGGACATCCACGTTGGTCTCTGAAAATATAAACACCGGTATGTGAAACCCGGTGCGTTTCAGCAAAGCCAGGATCCCGCTGCGGCTGTCCGCAACGGTAATGACGACTGCCGCGACGTCAGTAAAATCGGTACTGTCCAGCGTCACCACCTTGCGATGAGTAGACAGACGGGAAACCAGTTCACCACTGGCGGCAATATTCATTGATTTCATAAGCGCAAAAACCCGTATCGGGAGAATCAAAAGTCCCGGGCAAAGCCGCATTGCTATGCCCCACGAAATGACAGGTCAAACTGGTCACCAGCCCCGACCGCCAGACATCAGTAAAAGCAGATAGCCTCTGATTTTACTGTTATCCTGCAGTGAGCGTGCGCTGCCCTCACCGCATGGTGGGAGAGTATAGATAAGTCGCAGGAAGGGGCAAACGTCGCGCAAAAAGGCGATATTGAAGGCGATGTAGGGGGAGTAATGTCATCCCAGGCAGCCCCATTCAGACAGGAGAAAATTCGCGCAATCATGGCACCTTTCACCTACAGGCGCAAGATAAAATCCTGTGCTTAAACCTCACAGATAAACAAACATTTCGTCTGAAAATAGCGGCATAATAATGCAATCTGAAACATAATTTCACCTAGGTAATTGCCTTTAACATCAATACGATAATAGGTATGCAGGAGCTAACGTGGTAATCGGACCCTTTATTAATGCCAGCGCCATTTTACTCGGTGGCGTTCTTGGCGCGCTGCTCAGCCAGCACTTACCCGAACGTATTCGGATCTCAATGACCTCAATATTCGGGTTGTGCTCGTTGGGGATTGGTATCCTGCTGGTTATCAAATGCGCTAACTTGCCGGTGATGGTGCTGGCAACGCTGCTCGGCGCGCTGATCGGCGAGTTCTGTCATCTGGAAAAAGGCATTAATACCGCTGTCGCCAAAGCGCAGCAGCTTTTCACCAAATCGGATGTCAATGCAACACACGAATCCTTTATCCAAAGCTATGTGGCGATCATTGTGTTGTTTTGCGCCAGCGGGACCGGGATCTTCGGTGCGATCCATGAAGGGATGACCGGCGATCCTAATATTTTAATCGCCAAGTCATTTTTGGATTTCTTCACGGCCATCATCTTTGCCTGCTCATTAGGAATCGCGGTATCGGCAATTTGTGTGCCAATGTTGGCAATTCAGTTGACGCTCGCCACCTGCGCGGCTCTGATTTTACCGCTGACAACCCCAGCCATGATGGCCGATTTCAGCGCGGTAGGCGGACTGCTGTTGCTGGCGACGGGTCTACGTATTTGCGGAATCAAAATGTTTGCGGTGGTGAATATGCTTCCCGCCCTGCTGCTGGCAATGCCGCTTTCCGCAGCATGGACGGCATTTTTTGCCTGAGAATGCGTGCAATACCAGCAATGTGGTGATAGATTGTGCAGTCTGCATTGATTTGAAGAAATTTCGTTGACGAAACGAAGTGAATCGGGTTTAATGCGCCTCGTTGCCCGGATAGCTCAGTCGGTAGAGCAGGGGATTGAAAATCCCCGTGTCCTTGGTTCGATTCCGAGTCCGGGCACCAAATTCATATCAACGGACCTCCACGGAGGTCCGTTTTTGCATTCTGAACCCGCGAAAATCAACACATCCACAATACGTTAACTCCACCCAACTCAATCAAATTCAACCCGCTTCAAGTCCCTTGCGAGGGTACAACTGAGGGTATAGTCTGATTCGATAAAATTTATACCCCTTTTACTATCAGGAGACCCCACCAATGGCGCTCACTGACGCTAAAATCCGGGCAGCTAAACCGGATGAAAAACCTTATAAACTTGCTGACAGCGGCAACATGTTTTTGCTCGTTCACCCTAACGGCTCGCGTTACTGGCGACTCCGCTATCGGTTTCTGGGCAAAGAGAAAACGCTCGCTCTGGGCGTCTATCCTGAAGTCTCATTATCAGAAGCAAGGGAAAAGCGCGATGCGGCAAGGAAACAGATAACGGAGGGAATTGATCCGTGCGAACAGAAACGAGTAAAGAAAGCAGTACAGGAGGCCAGCAATACGTTCGAGCTTGTTGCACGTCAGTGGCACAAGAGCAACAAAAAATGGTCCGAAGCTCACAGCGAGAAGGTGCTCAAAAGTCTTGAGAGTCACGTATTTCCTCTTATCGGCTCACGTGATATTACCACCCTCAGAACTCCCGATTTACTTGTCCCCGTTAAAACAGCCGAATCCAAAGAGATATATGAGATTGCAGCCCGCCTTCAGCAGCGTATCACTGCCATCATGCGCTATGCTGCCCAGTCCGGCATTATCAGCTATAACCCTGCCGTGGATATGGCTGGTGCTTTAACGACGGTGAAGCGCCAGCATCGCCCTGCCCTCGCCTTAAATCGCATTTCAGAGCTGCTTGAACGACTGGACAACTACAGAGGACAACCTCTCACCCGGCTGGCAACCAAACTTACCCTGCTTATCTTCATACGTTCCAGTGAACTACGCTTTGCTAGGTGGTCTGAGATCGACTTCAAGAAAGCCATGTGGACCATTCCTCCCGAGCGGAAACCTATTGAAGGGGTCAAGTACTCGCATCGAGGCTCTAAAATGCGTACAGAGCATCTGGTCCCGCTATCAACTCAGGCACTGGATATTCTCAAACAAATCCAAGCCATCAGCGGGGAATATGAACTGATTTTCACTGGCGATCACAATCCATGGAAACCCATGAGTGAAAATACAGTGAATAACGCACTACGTCTTATGGGCTACGATACAAAGGTCGATGTCTGTGGTCACGGCTTCCGGGCAATGGCCTGTAGTTCGTTGATTGAGTCAGGATTATGGTCGAGAGATGCTGTGGAGCGCCAGATGAGCCATCAGGAACGTAATGGCGTACGTGCGGCCTACATTCATAAAGCTGAGTTCTTAGATGAACGCAAATTGATGCTGCAATGGTGGGCAGATTTTCTCGATGCGAATAGTGAAAATCCGGTCTCACCTTTCGATTACGCCAGACAACAATTATAATCTATTCTCCCGGCAGAAATGCCGGGAGAATGTTTACTTATTCTTTCCCTGTATACATTTATTCACAGAGGGGTTGATGGCAAGCTGCCGCCTGTCCTTGTGATGAACTATTTTACGTAGGTACAGGTGATTACCTATACTACCCGCTTTAAAGCATGTCACAGCAATTAACGATAAAATAAGACACGAAATAACGGGGTGTCACTATGAGTTTTTTAACGGATGAAGAAATTAATGCACTGACAATAAAACGAATGATTTTTCATGTCGTTGGTGGGGAACTGGAGATCCCAGTGCTGCTCAGCGAAATATCACCACCTGAACACGTCGATTTTTTTCTGGAACGGATTAAGTCTGCATTAAGCGGTAACATGTTCCGGTTTACGGAATTGTCCAATACCGAGCGTATTCTGCGGCTCATAAGGAACAATGCCGATACCGACGCTAGTTGCTTCACCGAACAGTCCACCTTTCTGGCAAACGATTTTCAGTCTCATCACCACACAAAAAATGCCAGCATGGGGGTATTTTTTCTTTTTGAGCTTCACACCCTCAATGATGAAAAACTGTTTGCCCTCATTAAATATGATAACGAGGACGTGGTACGTTACGTGCTGGATGCGGAGGGAGACGAGTTTCAGGTTCCCAGACTCGAACGTTTCCGCGAAAGCTTCGTCAAGAAAGCTGAAGCCATGCAGAAAATTGCTCTGGTCCGCCTGACGGCAGATGCTCAGGGTGGGCGGGTTGTCGTTCGGGATCGCAGCAAACGAACCAATATCTCCGTTTATTTTGAGCGTTTTTTACAGGTACAGCGCGTCAACAGTACAACCGATCTCAGCGACAAACTGGTTGCCGCACTCAAGGATGTCTTCAAAAAGCATCGAGACCTGTTACCGGACGACATCAGACGCAGCGGTGTTAACAAGATTTATGAAACGTTACATCACGGGGCGCAGGATTTTAACACCGATGAACCCCTTTCCCTGCTTAACCAGATTTTTGGACCAATGGAAGAAGATCATCCGCTGGTCAAATCCTTTACCCGTAAAATAAAAGACCTGGGAATTTCAGGTGAATCTTTCCGGATCACCCCTGAGAACATTCCTAAGCCACGGAAAAGAAAACTGGTAACTCTGGAAGATGTTATTGTTATCTACGATGAGGATAATGCACCGGATATCCAAACGATGGAAGACGGGCGAAAACGTATAGTGATAGTGACTGCAGAGCTGGTGACAGATGACATCGATACTGGAAAAAATCGGTAAGGCAATTGACTGCTCACGCCGCACATCTGATCTGGTGATCACTGAAGATCAGCAAACCACCACCCGGAAATTGTTCATTTCTGGAACCATGGATAATGACACCCTTCAGTTATGGGGGGAAGTAATGGATACCGATGCCGAAAATCTCAGGATCACCTTTGTTGATGATAGTCGAGATGATATCCACCCCGCACAAGGTATCCCCGGTCAGAAGCACTTTATCACCATCATCAGCGATGAACTCCCCGGAATTTTGCGCCTCTTCACCTTGGAAGGTTGGCGTTCGTTTTTACTCCAGGATCCCAGGCTCTGTCAGTATCACCGCATCTACGCCCTGTTTATCAACGAAGCATTTGAAACACAACAATGGAAGGTCGCGCCGTGGAAAAAAATGCTCCCGGATGAGAGTGAAAGCGACGTCCCAACTCAGACGGCCTCCGTCACAAAAAGCATTATCCGTTGTTTTTCAACTGACTTTCTTCCCCCAGATACCATTGCACCTTGGATCCTGATATCCGGCGATACAGTGATCGACGAATCAATGAGACTCTGGGAGTCACTCGCTTGTCGGGAGTTGTTGAAATGTTTCGTCAATGAGCTTTTTGCTGCCGAAATAAAAAAGGTCGGACTGTCAGGAAAACCGCCGCGGAAAATCCCTTTCGGGGAAGAACATGCGGCTCTGCCCGCCTTTGACGTCATTCAGGAAACAGCAAAATGGATTTTTCTGGAAGGAAACGAAACCGAGCTTAAACATACCTTTTTGTCCAGTGAACTGGCCAGAGAATGGCCTGAGGGCGTTACGTTTTGTGAAGGCATTGTGTATCGACTCTCCCCGGCACTGGAGTCAGCCCGACTTCTCTACAAGGCCCATATCCGGACAGGGGGAAAAGACACCCTGAAATCGCTGGGCGATTTGCGAAAAAGTCTGACAGAGGACACACAAAAAATTCTGCAGCAGTCGCGTGACCTGTCTTCCACGTTGTGGAAAGATATGGCCCTGGTTATCAGCACTCTGATCCTTCGCTACAGTCTGGAGGCCCTAAAGGCAAGTGGTCCGCAAAAAGTGTATGCTCTGGCATTTTGTGCACTGGCCCTGTATATCGCCATCTCATACGGGATGTCGGTCTATATCAACCGGAATGCCCTTTCACTGCTGGAACAAAACAGAATAACCTGGAGAAGTAAGTTATATGGTTTTCTGGATGAACAAGATTATCAGGAGCTTGCGGGTCTTCCCATTAATACCGCAATGTGGTCATATCGCCGGGTTGAGCGAATAACGTCGGCCATTATGCTCGTACTGGTTACGCTATTACTCACGGCAGCAGCAAGTGAATTCTGGTCGCTAAGTATGATCATGCATTCTGGATACACTTGGGTTATGAGTGCGCTGCAGTTTCTGACATCCACGGCCCTGCGAGGCCCGAACGATTTCCAGTGTGTCCTTCAAGGCTGAAATGAAACAATCAGAGATCATAGCAGGCTCTGGTAATGAGCAACTCTCATGGTTATCTGCTTTCAGGTAACTAAACAGAAATTCATTTTGCCCTGTCGGTCATCTCGCAACTGCTTTCCCCATCGCGTCATGGTAGAAAGAACCACCCCCATAGCACTGTCCGCAGTTGCAATGGTGTAGTTCTACTCAAGGACCATTTGTGCGGATTCGTATTTAAATTCAGCACTGAAATTTCTTTTTTTTCATTGGGATGCCTGTATTGTTCTGAGATGAGCGTATCACCTTTGTTCAGGTGGTAAAATTCTGTAAACCACTACAGTTATCGCTGAAGCTAATCCTGAGTAAAACGGTGGATCAATATTAGAATGTAGGTGGAGATGTAAGTGGATCACTTTTCACCCGTCGTTGACATCCTAGCCCTGTACTAAAAAGTCTTCCAATTTAATCGTGCGCGGAATCGATTCATAAAATGATTTTAACAAACATTGATGGATGAACAAAACCACATTGTATATTCCGTTAGAAAAAATTCACTACACCCTTTTTTAGATTCATAGATACTTGCATCAGATCACGGACATATAATCAAGAAGGTGATAGTAAATGAAAATTTCATGCATATTAAATTAAAAACCCCCCTATCTCCCAAAAGTATATTTCAAGGTTTCCATTAACATTCCCGCCTGCCACTTTACGTACACTCATCCTTCCACGCATACACAAAACACTGCAACTAATAAACAACTACATTAAGGTATCAAATACAGATTACATCGGCGAAAACAAGAACTGTAACCCTACCTACATCACAAGCAAAGACGGCAGCATACTTGTGATTTATCGGCATTTCTGGCATGATCTTTAGTGTGTTTAATACAGATTAATCAGTTGAATCAACATCCTAATTGTACACACTGGAAAAATGTCAGACGTTGAGATACATTCACGGAATGTATGTTTTATGTGGAGATATCCTCCCATGTTTCATGGTAAGGCCTACGAATTCGAAAATGTCGATTATTTTTAAAAAAGATGTGTTTCAGCAGCAAGGCCAACATAAAGTGATACGAAAACACAAAATTGCATAAGCTGTCAGTGCGGGATACCTACGAACACATAATAACGCATTGCAATTAATTTATTGCTTATTATTTAAATACTCTTTGAATAGCTCTTTTGACATCTTATAACTAATACAATAATCAGTAATGTCGGACAAAATCATTACTAATTCTAAATTTTTAGTTGATACAGCTTGCTTGTCGTTACTTAATTATTTTTAAGGAAAAAGATTGTGAATACATTTAACCGAACTACCACATGCATCGTGATTTCCGCAGCATTGTTACTTGGAGGCTGTGCCAATACAGGAAGCTCTCTCCTGTCTGGGACAAAGCCGGATCCTCGCCTTACCACCACAGAACAATCACAGTTCTTTAGCGCTTCTGGTGCACAAGGTTGTGGCGTAGGCGCCGTATCCGGCGCAGCTCTCGGCGCGTTAGTAGGGGCGTTAGCAGGTGACTCGAAGAAAGCGCTTGCCGGCGCTGCAATTGGTGGCGCAGCTGGCTGTGCTGCAGGTATGACCGCTAACTACTATCTTGATGGCCTGAAAAAAGATTATGCCTCTACAGCCGATCGTCTGCAGGCTATGGATAATGACATCAGCAAAGATACCGCAGCGGTTGAAAAATCGACGCTGGCGATGAAACAAGTTATTAGCGAAAACCAGGCCACCTTAACCAAAATCAGCATCCAAAAAGATAAAGCTGGATTTGATAAAGTCGGTGCGAAAACCCAGCTGGCGCAAATTGATGCCAACATCAGCAAGATGAAAGAGACCATGAAAGGCATGAAGGATAAAGAATCTGCCTATAAGGTCGCTTTACAAGGTCAAACGACCACCACAAGTGCAGAGAAAAGCAAGCTGGCAAATTTGAACAAAGAATATGCCAATCTCAATAGCAAGATTGCTGCTCTGGAACAAGAAACCAACGAGCTGTATGAACAGCGCCAGGCGATCTCCCTTGGTTAACCCTTTCGGCCGATAGCATTATCGGCCGGTTTAAGACTGCTTAAAGCAGCGTTATTCGACGCTAATGATGGATTATTTGATGAGAAAATACGCACTTCTTGCCGCCCTTGTCCTTACGGGTTGTACTACGTCCCCCCAGGACTGTGATTTACACGCACAAGATCCAAGCTTTATTACCAAACTGAGCTGCGCCACGTCGGGTGGTTATCGTCAGCAGGTTGATCAAAAAGAACAGCAGGTTCGTCTGAGCCAATATCAAAATGAATCGGCCAGGCAACAGCAGGATTATACCCAAAACAGACAGCAGACCTTAAATCAAAAGCTGGCAGATGAACAAGCAAGGCTAAATGCCGTGCGTTCGGATCTGTCGCAGACTCTCGCAAAACTGAAATCAAGCAAGATTCAAAGCCGCGAACGCCAGCAGGAAATTGCCAAATTGCAGGAGCTGCAGCGCCAGTCACAAACGGCAACGAGCGCCAGCGAAATTTCAGCGATTGAGAAAAAGGTCGCCGAAGCCAAGCACAAAATTAAAGTTCTCGAAGAAGCAAATACGCTCCGCTAAAAGCGCAGAAAACGTTCCGGCTGTCTGAGATGCGATGATACACATCTCATGCATATCACCCACAACAATAATGATTTGCTTATGCAACGATTAACAACTGCCGCGCCGATTGATGAAGCAACGCTGACAACCTATGAAGAGACGGTCGGTATCATACATCGTCATCTTCCTCCTTCACTGGCGCTGCTGTATGCCACCGCGCGTCGCAATGCTGAAGGACGCCTGGAGTGGTGGACAGCACGTCAGGGGCTGGCTAAACCTTTTTCCGCACTGAATGACGCCGAACGGCTGACTGTTGAGAATAAACGTCAGCAATATCAGGACATTCTGGCGGGGTTAATCAGCCAGCTGGCCGCGCGCGGCGAAGATAAGTCAGCACATGCGTTGCAAACGCTGCTCACCCAATCACACCACCTCGACGGCTATAGCGTCGGCGGTGAACCGGTGTTGGTCAATTGGGCCACAGCCAGCACAGCGGCCCCCCTCCATACAGTAGTGGTTATCCCCTGGTGGCGCGGTTTTCTTCCTTGGCTGGCATTATTGCTACTGCTGCTCCTGCTCGTCGGTGTCTGGTGGTGGTTTACACATCGCCCGGCCGTGAAGCTCCCCGTTGTTACACCAACCCATACCGAATTAACTGACACCAATCCCAGCGTGAAGCTTGAGAAACGTCAGGATTTTGGCCGGATAAAAATCAATCTGCAGTGGAAGCAGGGGGACCACAAAGAGCCTGTCGATCTCGATATTGCCGCCTTTGTGCGCTTAAAAAACGGTGAAATCAGCGGCGCTGAGGCGCTGAGTCATTTGCCCGGCAACTATGACCAGCCACCGTATCTGCTGCTGCAGGAAGATCTGCGTGAAGGCAATGACGTGGATGGCGAATGGCTTTTCGTCAACGGCAGCCACTGGCAGGACATTGATGAGGTGTTGATTTATAGCTTCATTTACGCTGGCACCGATAACTGGCAAGGGACAAACGCCTCCGTCACCCTCTATGTCCCCGAACAGCAGCCGATTACATCCATGCTCACGGATAGTGACCAGCGTAATAATGTCGCCGCCATCGCCAGGCTCAAAAATGTCGATGGCAATATTCAGGTTGAACGCCTTGACCGTTTCTTCCCCGACCGCGAGTCGATGGATAAGCACTATGGCTGGGGTTTCAAATGGACGCCCGGCGCGACCAAAAATTAGCCTGTACCACTGTGGCTTTAGTCAAATTACAGCCTTTAAGGGTTAGATAATGCGAAATTCGATTCAGGGACCACTACTTCGTACCGGAAATAACTCTTCATTCAAGGCGCTGGGTGAAACGGGCTATCCTGTTTTCAAGATGGCCTTCCAGCTACGCGAAGCCATCTATCGTCTTGATGCAGGGCGCGATCTGGCCCGTCATCTGGCTATCCCGCAAAACGATCAGGGCGGTGACAGAACCGACTGGTACAGCAGTTTTCCCGGCGATGTTATCCCGTGGAGCGGCGCAAGCGAAGCGGAGCGAGAATCGGCGCGCCAGCAATTTAATGCGTTTCAAATGGCAGTGCAGTCACTAAGCGAACAGTTGCTCAACGCGGAGCAAAGCGGAACCGGCGGCGATCGTCGGGTCTTTGCCCAGTTGCTTAAATCTGTGACCCATTTCCCCGATTATGAGTTTGTCTATCTCGTTAATGGAACGCTGGTGATCACCTTTTGGGGGTTTGTCCACCCGGAAGGGGAACAACGTCACCCGATGCATTGGCTGAGTTCATCGTCCGTTCCCGCCGCCGCCCTCGCGGCCGTTCCGCCGCAGGCCAGCGCCACGGAAAAAACCGTCGAACCCGCTCCCGCGCCCTTTGTTGATGTTCGAACGCGTCGCTGGCGCTGGCGTTGGTTGCTATGGCTACTTTTGGCGTTACTGCTGCTGGCGCTGCTGTTAGGGCTGCTCCGCGGCTGCGCTCCTTCTCTTTCCCTGCCGGGCCACCCTGGTCTTTCTGCGGATAACACCACGATCACCGCGGAGCCTGTGGTTGCGCACCCGGCCACCAGCAACCATGACGTGGCGCTCAGAGGGTCAGAAACCACCGTTGGCGCTCGCGTCGTACCCGGCATCGTGGAAGGGTCAACAGCGGACGCGCATCCTGCACTGGATTCAACGGTGCCCGCGATGCCTGCCGACGCATCTGACAGCGCAGTAGAAGGCGATGCGACGCCGCCGCAGGCTGGCGCGAATGAAGCCAGCGTAGAACCTCCGCTGCCGCCCGGCGTGCCGGATACCCACGACGAGCAGACGCCTCCGGGCGTGACGCCGGTAACCGCCCCGCCGCTCGTTGCGCCGCAGGGCGAACCGTTAACCCTCCCGGCCACCCTACCAGACGGCCCGGCGCAATTTCTTAACGGCGAATGGCGCGTGAATGGCGGTATCCAGGACAAGCACACCGGACGCCCGCTCCAGCTGCAATATAACTTTGACCAGGGCAACGGCACCGTCAGCGTCCGCCAGTCCAGCGGCGTAACGTGCCGTGGTCCTGCCAGCGGTAACGTGCAGCAGGGGGCGCTCAACATTACCAACCCTGAGCAAATGACCTGCAGCGATGGCTCCAACTTTATTGTGCCGACCATCGAGTGCAAATCACCTTCCGCGGGTCATGCCGATTGTATTGGCAGCAACGATGGGGAAAAAACCTTCCCGATTCGTATGCTTCAACCTAATTCCTGAACAGGGACGAGATAACTATGTTGCCCGAGATTGTATCTTTTGATCGTCAAGTAACCCTGGTAGGTGACTCCGGGATCCAGTTTATGGATTTTGGTTTGTCTCCCGGACGTTTGCCCGCCGGTGAATTTGTTAAATTAGCCAATGGCGTACTGACCCGTTTAATCTACAACGAGCAGCGCGATTACTATTTTTATCAGCCCAGCCCGGAAAATATCGAGAAGGCTAAAAGCCAGTACGATATTCCCGTTGAGCAGAGTCTTAAGCTGTTTGACGGAACATGGTTGCCGCTTCCCCTACTCCGTTTCAGCCCGCCTGACGTCTATCAGGAAGGGCCGCTAAACTGGGCGCGTTTTCGTATCGTCAAGCTGGACGAGCCGGATATGGACGGGCATAGCCACCGAATGACGTTGGCTATCGATACGCGCGTGATGGCCAAACAGCAGGCCGCCGCCGACCTCAGCCCGAACCAGGAAGATGTCAATGCCGGGGCGACCTTTGCGGTAGCGACAGCCACCTATGCCCTCAACTGGTATCTCACGCAAGAGTGGATTGTCGACTGGCTGAAAGAGGTATTTAAAGAGGCGAGCAAAGGCCGGGATATCGACGAACGCGAGCAGGAGCTTAACCAGCAGTATCCGCTGGCGCACTACCTTAACCTTCTTTCACTGATGGCGATTCCCGTCGAAGGTTTGCAAAGTCAGACCGCCCCCATCATTGAACTGCCGCAGTTCAGGGTCATCGCCAATCGGGAAACTAACGCTATCAAGCCTATTCCCGTGGATTTGATCCTCGATGTCGGCAACTCACGCACCTGCGGTATTCTCATTGAAGATCATGGGCAATCGGGTTCAGGTATGCAGCACAACTATGTGCTCAAATTGCGCGATCTTAGCGCGCCGGAACATGTTTATACCGAACCCTTTGAAAGCCGGGTCGAATTTTCACAGGCCTTCTTCGGCAAAGATCACTGCTCGGTGCGTAGCGGCCGCCACGATGCCTTCCAGTGGCCGACGATCGCCCGTATTGGCGGAGAAGCGGGTCGTTTAGCGGCGCGCCGAAAAGGCAGCGAAGGTTCAACCGGTCTCTCCAGTCCTAAACGTTATCTTTGGGATGAAAAATATTACGGTCAGGGCTGGCGATTTAACGGTAGCTACGTGCAGGACAGCAATCCGCTCGCCACCGCTGCGCCGTTCGCGAATCTGATCGATGAACGGGGCGAGGCGTTACACACCATCGAAGATGAGATGGATCGCATCCCGGTCTTTACGCCGCGCTATTCCCGCAGTTCGCTGATGACCTTTATGCTCGCGGAAGTATTAACCCAGGCGATTAGTCAGATTAATAGCCCGGAACAGCGCATACGTCAGGGACACGCAGGTATTCCGCGTCAGCTACGCCATATTATTCTGACCGTGCCGCCCGGTATGCCGATGGCTGAACGTTGCGTACTGGATGACCGTATGCGTCAGGCGGTCGGTTTAGTCTGGAAAGCGCTACGCTGGCACAACGGCGAAAACGATCCTTACGAGGATGAGCAAGAAGATCATAGTCAGACAAACATTAAAATACCGCTGCCGAAAATCAGGGTCGAGTGGGATGAAGCGTCCTGCGCGCAGTTGGTTTATCTCTATACCGAGATTAACCAAAACTTTGCCGGTCACCCGGAGTCGTTTTTCGACGCCCTTAGCCGACCCGACAGCACGCAACGTGAAAGCATATCCATCGCGTCTATCGATATCGGCGGCGGCACCACCGATCTGGTCATCACCGATTATCATCTCGATCGCAATGGTCATAGCGGAGGCGGCGCTAACGTCCATATCATCCCGCACCAGCGTTTCCGCGACAGTTTTAAAATTGCCGGCGACGATATTCTGCTGGATGTCATCCAGTCCTATGTGCTTCCAGCCTTTGAGCAGGCGCTGCGTGAAACGGGGGTCATATCCGTTGAGACGCTGATGTCTCAACTGTGCGGCTCGCAAAATATTAGCGCGGCGGAATCCGTGCTGCGTCAGCAGCTCACCCTGCAACTCTTCGTTCCCCTAGCGTTGCACATTCTGGGTAAATACGAGCAGTTCGATCCGCTGGACGAACAAACGCATATCGTGATTAACCAACGTGTCGGCGATCTGCTGCCGGTAGGTTCTCTGCGTGATGAAGTCGAGAGCTTTGTTCGCCGCGAAGTACAGAAAGCCGGCGGCCCGACCGATTTCAAACTGGCGGAGGTCATGCTTACTCTGCCGCTCGCCAGAGTGCATAACGATCTGTGCTCGGGTAAGTTCAACATTGATAAAGTGCTAACCGCGCTGTGCGAAGTGCTGAGCTATTATCATTGCGACCTGCTACTGCTGACGGGCCGCCCTTCACAGCTGCCGGGCATTCAGGCAATTATCCGTCGCAACCTGCCGTTGCCGCCGGGGCGTATTTTACCGCTGCACGGTTATCAGACCGGTACCTGGTATCCGTTCCATAAAAACGGCCATATCGACGATCCGAAGAGCACCGCCTCCGTTGGCGCGATGCTCACACAGCTGTGCGCAAACCACAGCATTCCTAACTTCCATTTCCGTACCTCGGCGCTAAAGCCTTACTCAACGATTCGCCATATTGGCACCATTGATATGGATAACCTGATTCGCAGCGCCGATATCGTTTATCGCCATATCGAATCGGAGAACGGGCAGATAAAACTGCCGACATTCACCGACGAAAATGGCGAGAACACCACGCAAAGTATCATCATGCGTGGCGATTTGCGGCTGGGTTATCGTCAACTGGATGCCGAACGTTGGGCCGCCGCGCCGCTTTATACCTTACGTTTTAGCGAAGAAGGCCGTAAGAAGTTTTCCGCCGCCCTCTCCGTGGATAACGGTTCACCGTATCTGAAAGTGAGACTGGCTATCGACAAAGGCAAACGGGCGCGCCAACTGGGCTTAATCAGCGATCGGCTGATGATTGCGGATATCACCAGCAACACCGATAAGTCATTCAGCAAGCGTGATGTAGATCTGGAACTCAATACCATGCCCGATACGGGGCTCATTGATAGCCGACACTGGCTCGATAGCGGGAGCGTTAAAAAATAATGAATAGCGATCAAAAATCTCTCACTCAGGGTTGGGCAGCTATCGCTCAGGGCTGTCACGACGCGCTTGGCTGGGTCGATGCGGTGCGTACCGGTTCACGTCGCCTCGACAACGAGGCGGATAAACTCAACCTGAGCTTGCTCCGCACGCGTAACCAGGCCAACAGCCTGAAGCTGGTCGCCAGAACGCCAATGACCGTCGGCTTTTTCGGCATTTCTCAGGCCGGGAAATCCTATCTGATTTCCGCGCTGGCAGCGGGCAGCAACGGTTCACTGGAAGCCCTTTATGGCGAACGGCGCGTCGACTTTATCAAAGAAGTGAATCCCGTCGGCGGCGGTAAAGAGGCCACCGGCCTGGTCACCCGCTTCACCCGCCAGGCCCCCGCCGCGCCCGCGGGCTACCCTGTGCCTCTGCGCCTGTTCAGTGAAATCGATCTGGCAAAAATTCTGGCAAACGCCTGGTTTAATGATTTCAACCACGAGCAGTTGAGCTTTCAGCTTGATGAAGCCAGGGTTGAAGAGCGACTGCGCCCCTTCCTGCAACGCGCCACACAAGCAAAAAGCTATAACGGCGTGAGCCAGGAAGATGTGGTTGCCTTATGGGATTACCTAAACGCCTCGTTCAGAAAATCGGTTGAAAAACTTGAACACGCCTATTGGCCGCAGGTGTTGAAAATTGCCCCTGCGCTGAGTCCAGGCGAACGCGCAGAGCTATTTTCTTTATTGTGGGGAGAACTGCCGGCCCTCACCGAGACCTATCGTTCATTAGCCAATGTACTGACCAAACTCAATCATGCCCGGACGGTGTTCGCCCCGCTGGAGACGCTGATCGATCACAGTAACGGCAGCATTATGAACGTCGACAGCCTTAACCGGTTAGGCTCCAGCCAGGATCGCCACGTGGAGATCCGCTACTGGAAAGAGGAGCAGCAAATCGGCAGCGCCAGCTTAACCCAGGCGGAACTGGCGGCGTTAACCACCGAGCTTATCTTCCCGTTAGCGGAAGTCGAAGCCGACAGCGTCGTGGAGCAGGTCGATCTGCTCGATTTCCCTGGGTATCGCGGGCGTCTTAAAATTACCGCGCTGGAAGAGGCCGGTAGAGAGGGGCTTAATCCCATTTGCCAGCTTCTGCTGCGCGGTAAAGTCGCCTATCTGTTTGAGCGTTACACCGATAATCAGGAGATGAACGCGCTGGTCGTGTGCGCCAGCTCCGCCAAACAGAGCGATGTTGCTGACGTTGGTCCGGTATTAAACCGCTGGGTAGAAAAAACGCAGGGTAAAAGCGCCGAAGAACGTCAGGGCCGTAACCCTGGGCTGTTCTGGGCCATCACCATGTGCGATATGCGCATCAACAGCAGTCTGCAACTCACCACCGAACAGTTAAAAGAAGGCTGGGAAGGTATGCTGCACATGACCTTGCTGGAGCGTTTCGCCCAATATGATTGGCTGCAGCAATGGGCGCCCGGCCAGGCGTTTAATAACTGTTTCCTGGTGCGAAAACCGGGGCTGGATAACCCGTTCATCGACCTAAAAGACGGTACAGACCAGGAGCGAAACAAGGAAGCGTGCATCACCGAGCGCTATCGCCAGAAGCTCGACGAAATGGGCAGCACCTTCATCAGCGCTAAAAACGTGCTGCAACACATCACCGAGCCGAGCAAAGCCTGGCACGCGATGCTCGAACTCAACGATGGCGGTATGGGACGCTTAACCAAAGCGCTGCGCGGCGTCGCGCATCTGGAATTTAAGCTGGCGCGTTTGCAGCAACAGCTTGAGCAGTGTCGCGAGGAGACCGGCGATCGCCGCCTGGGCCGCTGGTACGAAAAAGACGGCGACGGGCAGCTCGTGAAAAAGCAGGCCATTGCGAAAGAGCTATGGCAGGGGCTGTCCGCCTGTTCCCACAGTATGGGAGAGCTAATTAATCGTCTGGATCTGCCGACGCAGGAGCTTAATAACATCTATTTAAGCATTCGCGACCGCAACCCGGAACCGTCAAGCGATGGCGACAGCCCAGCGGCAAACGCGTTTACCGCCAGCCCATTTGGCAGCAACCCCTTCGGTGATAACCCGTTTGGCAGCGATCCCTTCGCCGCCGCCCCGGCTGAAACCGCCGTGGTTGACGCGCCGGCGTCAACTGCCCAGGAAAGAGTCGGCCAGGACGATAATTTCGCCCATCAGGCGTTTAAAGCCTGGGTCGCGCATCTGCGTGAACTGCCGCAGCAAGCGCCGCAGTGGCGTCAGTTGGGGATGAACAGCGAACTGATTAATCATCTCAGCGAAGAGTTGATCACCGCAGCCACGCGCCTCGATCTGGAAGGCACGCTGAAACGCGCGCTGGCGGGTCAGGAGCAAGCGGGTACGCGGCGTGAACATCTTATGGCACGCCAGGTTCTGCGCGCCCAACTGACTATGCGTGATTTTATCGCCTGGTTTGGTTATCTCACTCTACCGCCTGAAAAGGTGCCCAACAGCTATGTTGGCGAGAAAAATAAAGTCTTCCTGCGCCAGAAACCGCTGATGAACGACGAGCTGCCGCAGCTCGCCGCCGTTGCGCCGCAGCCGGGTGTCTCTTATCTGGGAGACTGGCTATCCGCCCTGATGAGCGTCGTACTTGATAACGCTGGTCATAGCGCCACGCGCGATATTTCCGTCGAACATAATCGCCAACTTGGTCAAATTATCAGCCAATTGAAACAAGAGAACATGCCATGCTAGCTAAAATCATCGCCTGCCAACCGGCAGAGCCGGGTACCGCACAATTGATGGTTCGCCTGCGCGGCGAAACTGCGGTGCTGCCCGATCTGACCTTTACGCTTTGTAATAACGAGCAGAACTATCTGCAGCCCGATGGCAGCTGGAGCCCTGCACAGCACTGGTTTACTGTCAACGGCGGTTACTCCCTGGCCAACGGCAGCGGCTTTCGTATCGGCCCTACTCTACTTGACCCTTTGCTGGCAAACGCAAGCCAGGTCCAGATTCAGATCAAGCTGGCTTCAGGAGAAGTGCGCAATACCACCCTCCAATTGGTGCGTGATGAGTTGCTCTCTTCTGAAGCCAGGGGCGCGACGGGTAATTACAGCAGCAGCAGTATGCTGGCAACCCCAGAAACCGACTCCGCACCAGCGGCCATCGTAGAAGCGCCCGTCGCAGAATCTGAAACCATTGCGCCGACCATTCATGCCGAGCCGCAGCCGCAACAAAAACCTGCGGCTTCCCGCCTCCCGCTCATCATCGCTGCCATCCTGCTTTTAGTGGTGATTGCTGGCGCGCTTTGGTGGTTCATGGGCCGGGACAAAGGTCAGGAGGTGGTCCCGGCGGTACAAGCTCAGCAAGCCCCCGCCGCCGCCGCCCCTGAAGCGACGAACACCGAGCCTAAAGCCCCGGCTGGCTGTTCCGCACAGAGTTTAGACACGCTGAGCGAGCTTGAATTCGTGCAGACGTGCGTTCAGGAAAAACTCGATAGCGATAAACTGCTGGCCATTATCCAGTCAGCGAAAGAGGCGAAGAAATGCGGCGTCGCCCAGCGCCTGTACGCAAATCGCGCGCAGGGCGGCGATACCAAAATCGCCCTGATTTACGCCGGTGAGTACGATCCGAAATACCATCAGGCAAGCGAATGTTTCAAAGAGGCGGATAAAGATACCGCGGCCTATTGGTACGAAACGGTACTGCAATCAGAACCCGAGAACCAAACGGCTAAGCAGCGCCTTGAGGAGCTAGCAAAATGACCCGGACTTTTTTTTGCCGTCTGGCGCTGCCATTATGCGGCCTGTTGTTCAGCGGGCACCTCTTTGCCGCCGAGGGCGATAAACCGCTGCTTCAGGAAGGGAAGAAAACGCTATACCAGCGCATCCTGACGACGCCAGGCTGTAAGCTTAGCGACAACGCCGGGGATGAAAATGGGCAGCTTCAGCCTGCCTTTAGCAGCCTTTATGTTTATCAAAAGGAAGAGGCTAAGGGGCAAAGCTGGCTTAAAGTCGGGCCGGATAGCTATGGCAAAACCCTTGGCTGGTTGCCGAAATCCTGTACCGTAGACTGGAAAATGCAGCTGACGCTGGCGTTTACCAACCCGGCCAACCGCGATCGGTTACTCTTTTTCAAAGAGAAAGAAAGTCTGGATAACATTCTTTCTGCCCCCGATCCTGTCTCTCTGGTGGCGCCGCTGCGCGCCAAATTGAAGCGTGACGGCCACGCTGAAGGTATTCAGGCCCAGGAGCCGGAATATTTTGTCGATCTGCAAAAGCAATTTTATCTGCTGCCAATCCTGAGCGGCGAAGAGGTCATGACCGAAGATGGCTTCTATACGCGCCTGCTCAACGTGGCCTCCGTCAGCAAGGCGGATGATAACGCAGCGGCAAAACAAGATAACGACGTAAACCAGTTGAAAGGCTTTAACGCTTCGGTGGTGTTCGTTATCGATTCAACCATTTCAATGGGGCCGTATATTGAGCGCACTAAAGAGGCGGTCAATAAGATCTACGACAAAATTAAACAAGAGCATCTGGATGGGCAGGTCAAGTTTGGTTTGGTCTCTTATCGTTCAAATACCAAAGCCGTACCGGGACTTGAATATAACACCCGCATTTTCGCCGACCCTAACCAGGTCAAGGACGGCGCGGATTTTCTGCAGAAAGTCGCCGATCTTAAAGAAGCGAAGGTCTCAAGCTCTTTATACGACGAGGATGCCTATTCCGGCGTGTTATCAGCTATTGATGACATTGACTGGAGTCCATTCGGCGCCCGCTATATGGTGCTGATTACCGATGCTGGCGCGATTGAGGGCAGCAATAAACTTTCAGGAACCGGCCTTGATGCCAGCCAGCTCCGTCTGGAAGCCGGTAACCGCGGCATTGCTATTTATACGTTGCACCTGAAAACCGCCAGCGGCAAAGCAAACCATACCAAAGCCGAGGGCCAGTACCGCGATCTATCCAATTTTGATAGCACGCAATCTAACCTTTATCAGGCGGTGAATGCAGGCGATATCAAAATGTTCGGTCAGCAGGTTGATGCCCTGGCGTCAGCCATTACGGAACAGGTGAAAGCCGCCTATATGGGGGATGCCGCCATTGGCAGCGCGCTGTATGCCAAAGATGAGGGGCAAAAGCTCACGGCGGAGCAGAAATTGCTCCAGGATACGGCGTTAATCGGGCATGCGATGCAGTTAGCCTATTTGGGCAAACGCAACAGCACCCAAGCCCCGTTGGTGTTCCAGGCCTGGATTAGCGATCGCGATCTGATTAAGCAGAACATCCCCACAACAGATGTTCGCGTGCTCTTAACCAAGGGACAGCTGAGCGATTTAAGCGATGCCGTCAGCCAGATTCTGAAAGCCGCTAATGAAGGGATGATCTCGCCCACTAAGATGTTTGAACAACTGCGCACCGTTGCGGCAACAATGGGGACCGATCCTAACCAGTTGAAACAGCAAGACAGCGCGAGCATCGGCGATCTTGGCGTGCTGGGCGAGTATCTGGCCGATCTTCCCTACAAAAGCGATGTGCTGAATCTCGATGAAGAAACGTGGAAAAGCTGGGATGGGCTGTCACAGGAGAAATTTATCCGCACACTGTCATCCAAGCTGCGTCACTATCAAAAATATAATGCAGATGTCGACCGTTGGGTCGAGCTAGCGCAAGGTAGCGATCCGCGCGATCGCGTGTATCCCATCCCACTGGAAATGATGCCCTGATGCTGCACATTGAAGACTTGTGCGTGGTTCGTGGTCAGGATCATCAGGCTCACCGTGTTTACCTGCCGCAGCTTTCGCTGCGGCCAGGCGAGGTGGTGGCGGTAACGGGTGAAAGCGGCTGCGGTAAAAGCACGCTTCTGGAAGCCATTGGTTTAGTGTTGCATCCCAGCAAAATTGGGCGTTTCACGCTCAGCAAAGGGGCACAGCAGCAGGATATTGCCGCGTTGCTTCTGGGCGAGCGACATAATACACTCGCTGCGATTCGGGCACGCGAACTTGGCTTTGTATTACAAAACGGTGGCCTCCTTCCCTACCTGAACGTCAAAGATAATATTCTCTTGCCGTGCCAGCTGCTGGGAGCCCGCCCTGACAGCACCATGCTGGATAGGGTCATCGACACGCTAAAACTGTCGCCACTACTGGCAAAATATCCTACCCAGCTCTCCTTTGGCGAACGGCAGCGCACCGCTTTTGCGCGCGCGATATTACATCGCCCGGCGCTGGTACTGGCAGATGAACCGACGGCGGCGCTCGATCCCTACAATGCCCAGAAATTATTTAGCCTGTTTATCGAACTAGTCCGTCAGGAAGACATGATGGCGCTGGTCGTTTGCCATGACTGGCCTCTGGTCAAACACTTCAATTTACCCTGTTTAGCTGCGCAGCCAGAATCGCTGACGGCGTCATCACAGAGCGAACGGGGAGGTACTTACTTTGTCCTTTAATCGTGCAAGACTGCTCGGTCGCCTTGCAATGCAAGACCTGTGGCACGATCGCATCATCTCTTTTTGCATCGTCTCCTCTCTTGTTGCGGTCATCGCCCCTTTACTGCTCCTTTTTGGCCTGCGCTTTGGCATTGTGAACCAGTTACAAAACGATCTGGCCAACGATCCCCGCAATCTGGAGATCCGCATGTTGAGCAGCGGAAGCTACGATCAGCACTGGATCACGCAGCTACGGCAGCGGCCTGATGTCGGCTTCGCCATCGGGCAAACGCGCTCGCTCAATACGCTGACTGACTTGCAGACGGACAGCACACATTTTATTGAAAATGCGGAAGTCATTCCGACAGAGGCTGGCGATCCTTTGCTCGGCACGCAGGTGCTCCATCATGACCATGAAGTTGTTATTACTCAGGAAGCGGCACGCAAGCTGGCGGTGAAAACCGGTGATACGCTCACGCTACGCGTGAGTCGTATGCTCGATGAACGCCGCGAATGGGGACGTAAGCGCGTGACCGTGGTGGGGATTTTGCCAGCCACCTATTTTAATCGCCCCGCTATCTTTACCCGCCCCGCGTTATTAATGGCTCTTGAACATTTTCGCGATGGCTATGCGGTAACAGCGTTAGGGGTCGCCAGCGGCGCTCAGCTTAACGGTAACGCGCCGCGCTACGCCCGCGCAAGGTTGTACGCACGCGATATTGACCATGTCGCCAGCCTTGAACGCGATTTGCGCGCCCAACACATCGAAACTACCAGTCGGCTGGCGGATATTGAGAATGTAAAAAGCATTAACCGTGTGTTGAGCATCATCTTTAACACGATCGCCATCACCGCGCTCATTGGCTGTATCGCCTCGTTAATCGGCTCGTTTATCGCCAATGTCGATCGTAAACGTAAGCATATTGCTGTACTTCGTCTGCTGGGCTTCACGCGACCAGCCGTAGGCGTTTACGTCATTAGTCAGGGCACTTTGCTCAGCCTGATGGCCTATATAGGCGGTTTTGGCATCTATTTTTTAGCCAGCCAGATATTTAACCGGGCGCTGTCCACAAGCCAGGCCACCGGTCAGATGATTTGCAAGATAACGCCCTTACACGGCCTTATCGCCCTCTTACTGACGCTGGTTGTGGCGACGCTGGTTGCCGGTATCGGTGCCTGGCGCGCGATCCATATTGAACCTGCGCAGAGCCTGCGCGAGGCATAACCCTTATTTTTTTAATTTGCCCTAAGCATCTATTTTAGCGGAGATCGTTCATGGCCTTTACTCCTTCCACATTATCGCGCTGCCTGGCGCTAGCCCTGCTGGTGAAGATCTCCCCCGCGCTGGCAGAACCGTGGGCAGAGAAAACCTATAATCCGAAGCCGGATAGCGATGACGTGATTTTGCCTATGCCCTGCGAAGGTTCGATGGTATTTCGTCGGGTAGAAATTCCAGTAGCCGGTCCTCTGGATGATATTCCCATCACCTTAGGGGAAGATGGCGGTGAATGGGGCTTTGTGGAACACAGTTATCCCACGTTTATCGCCGGTAGCTTTACTGAAACGCCCCAAAATAAAGGCCGTTATTATTTAATGGCGAAATATGAGCTGACGGCATTGCAATATCAGGCATTAACTTCCGATACTTGCCCGACACCATCGCGTAAACTTAGCCTCCCTCAAACCAGCATCAGTTGGTTTGAGGCCGTTAATTTCTCCGATAAATATAACCAGTGGTTACGCGCAAACGCGCTCGACAAGCTGCCGAAAGAAGATAACAAGCCAGGTTTTTTACGACTGCCCACCGAAGTAGAGTGGGAGTTTGCCGCGCGCGGCGGTCTGAAAGTGGATACCGCACAGTTTCGTGATTCCCGTTATCCGATGGACGACATCAAAAATTATGAGTGGTATTCCGGTTCGCAGTCCTCAAACGGGAAACTTCAGCTCATCGGTCTGTTAAATCCTAACCCGCTCGGCCTGTACGATATGTTAGGCAACGTCTCTGAGATGATGTTTACCCCCTTCTACCTCAATAAAATTAATCGATTGCATGGCCAGGCTGGCGGTTTTGTGGTGCGTGGCGGCAGCGTGATGTCCAGTGAGTCGGATATCCGCAGCGCTAGCCGTAAAGAAATTAACTATTACGATAATGCCCAGCCTTTTACCAGTAAAACAATGGGCCTGCGGTTGGTGCTGGTTTCCCAGGCAATTACCTCAACGGACCGGGTCAAACTTCTTGAGAAAAACTGGTCGACTCTCGGTGATGATAAAACGGGCGCAGAGAGCAGCAAATCCGGGTCCAATGATACGGCGAAAGCGTTAGGTAGCCTGGCTTCTGGCGTTGAAGACGGCGAGCTGAAGAAAAAGCTGAAAGATCTGGAAAACCAACTTCGTGCCAGCAACCAGCAGCAGCAAGAAGAAAGAGCACAGTCTATCCGCGCCAGCCTGAATCTGGGCTCTTTTCTCTGTACCAAATTACAGGATGATGGTCGTTTCCTTGACTTCCTCAATCACAATTATGAGCTGCTGTGCAAAGATAAAGACAGCAGCGATGCCAACTGTGCCATCCGCAAAAATAAGCTGGCGGAACAAACCGATCGTCTACAGCAGCTAACGAGCTACTACGCCAGCAGTCTGGTGGATTCCGGCACCCTGTATGGGCAAGCAGGGCTAAAAGGCGAAGTGAACGTGTTCAATCAGATGCTGACGCTGAATAAACGTCTTTCCGGTCTTAAGCCGTTCCTCGCTGCTCATTGGCAGAATCAGCAAAAATACCTAGCGAACGGCAAAATTGATACAGCTGGCTGGCTGGATACCTGCAAACAAGTAAAGAACGGCCACTAATCTTAAACATGTCAGTTTATAAAGGAGTAAGGAACGTGAAATTAACTCTACGAATTGCAGCGTTGACCATTGTCTGTATGTCACTCAGCCAGACAGCTTTAGCTGCGTCTTACAGTGCGGAGGATCAGGAACAATTAACGCTGGAATGCCTGCTCACCAATAATAAATACGCCAGCGCCTTTATTGCGCAGGATAGCGCGGGATATGCCCTGGGAACCCAGTCTGCTCCGACTGCTGAGCTGAATCTTGTCACTAATCAACCGGGGGTTAACGCCTACTATAATTCTCAGATGATCGCCGGTGGCTCGCTTTACTGGATACGTGTCGTCAAAGGCCCCTATGAATATATTGTTTACGATAAAGAGCAGCACGGCGATATGTCAGGTGTGGTTGTCACAAAAAAAGGGAAAAGAATCTTCCACAAAGATTGCAAGGAACCTATCAAGGTGGGTACACAAAACGATGGCAGCATCTTTAGCCGAGTTGCGCAAGAAGATACAGAAGGCGATCGTATTATCGATTTAATCAACAAAGCATAAACGCTTATTTCGTCGTAATGGGGATGTATATCTATCATCCCCATAGAAGGCAGCTAAAGCTATCCGCTTTTTTGTACGCTCATTTTTAATGGTTGATAATATTGCGGATCAAACATCGACAGTGGCAGAGCATGGACTGAACCATCCGAAGACGTTTCCTCAACGTGGGTAATCACGATGTTGGCTGTATTTTCAACCGCATCACAGCTGAATTCAGTTGCCGAAAGGGTTGAGCGAGTTGCACTGCTATCGCCAAACGGCTGAACATCAAGAGTTCCTTTTTCCAGAACGGCTCCCGATTTATCAGTTAATTGTAAGCTGACTGTCAGGTTATTGAATGTCCCATCACCGCGGTTACCCAGCCGGAATACCAAAGAACACACGCCCTGCACCCAACTGCTATCCGTATTACGAATACTAATATACCGATGGTCATTCTCCGCACTCACTGCGGGGCCAACCATGCCGCCACAAAGTACGGCCAGCAATAAGCTGCATAATGTTTTCTTAATCATAATCTTCTACGCCCTCATTCCTCACGCCGCCTCACAAAATTCTGTTCTCTTCCCCGATACGTATGTCGGTTTTAGCCTATTTCAGTGCCAACTCAATCTGTTCTATTGCTTTCTAAGCATATTGTAATGAGCTATATGGTTAAAAAATAGTAATACACTAAACAAACTAGCACTTCAATTTAAAAGCGTTACTCACGAAAAAAAATTAGAGCGATAATTAGTTCGTTAAAAATAATAACATTACAAAATTAGTAATATCTATTCTTTCTTGTTGCTTGTAGAAAAAACAGCCTAATCAATAGACCCTATGCAAAATTCATTGAGATGGACCATTTTAGTATATGAACGGTTTTGCTAACGTCATTAATCGTTATTATATAAAACGTTGTTTTGTTTTCCTACGTATACCTAATGCGGAATATAAGGAAATAGCATTCTATAAAGATATTGGTGAAGAATAATTAATGAGTTGAATCGCCACGGGTTTAACAGACACCTCAGAGTCATTTAAGATGGCTTAAAGAGAGGGTGATGCTGCCAACTTACTGATTTAGTGTATGATGGTGTTTTTGAGGTGCTCCAGTGGCTTCTGTTTCTATCAGCT